>CAYWMP010000187.1:0-11422 GCA_964459445.1 uncultured Desulfobacteraceae bacterium | reverse complement strand
CCGTTGGTAACAAATCCCACAGGGCCTCTCCAAATGAAGCAATTGTATGACCCAATGTTTACCTCTTCAGTAGACCTCTTTATCTTCGTCACACTTTGAAATGTTGCACCGTTAAGGTCGTTTAGCGAAAGCTATCACAAAATCCCATACTCTCGCGCCATTTCTTTACTGTATCCCGCCTGTCTTCCCGGACAGCGATCTTTGGTGCATAATTGGCAGCTGTAAAATTCTGTTTCTGTGGGAAAATAGATGCCCGAAACTGATTTTTTCGGGATCATGAGGAAATTTTCGCTGAGCCCCACGCCAATACATTCTTCCACACCGCTGAGGATTGAAAAAAGCGGTGACTGTTCTTCGATAGGCCAATCCTCCAGCGATCCTGGACTCATATAGGACATAGTATTAAGGGCATATTTCCCTCGCAGATGGTCTTCCAAATGCATTCGAGCCTTCACCAGAGCGATATTGCCGATCATGTCGATATAAAACTTCTCCAGCATGTTTTCGCGCAGGTTGCATTTCTCTTCCAGTCCAACACCGATGGTGACGACAAAGGGAAATACAATTTCCGAGTGATCCAGGCATTTATGCAACACGCGGCTCTTGAGACGAAATCCATTAATGGTTACGCCTTCTCTGTGTTTTTCATCAACCTGACAGACTCTGAAGACCGCCTTCGCCGTAATTAAAGGCCCGACCATGTCGAGAAGACCTTGAATCCAATTCTGCTCTACCCTCTGCTTCGCAGGGACTTTTGCAATGATCTCCCCAGGTACGACATTCAACCTTATGTTTTCGAGTTTCTCCATCGGTCAAAGGTAATTTGCACGCAATCAGCCTTTAAATCTTTCTGGTTTGTTGAAAGCATCATTGGGCCACATATCAGGCTTCCGGAATCCATGCTATGATAGGTTGTATATTTCCTTTGTGTAGTTCATAGCAGCAACGGCATCGATTCCAAAAAAATCACAACCCGTTGCTTGAGCTACCTTATTTGTCACAGGCCCGCCGCCAACCATAATTTTTACTCCATCCCGCAGTCCGGCTTCCTTTATCACCTCAACAGTTTTCGCAGTTGCCGGGAAAACCGAAGTTATAAAGACGCTTAATCCCAGTACCTTCGCATCGGGATGGGATCTAAGGGCATCGACAACCTTTTCGAAAGGCACATCGACGCCAAGGTCAATCACTTCGAAACCATTGCCTTGCAGTGTCATGATGACGACATCTTTCCCGAGATCATGCACATCCCCTTTCACGGTTCCTATGATGACTTTTCCAAGGGTTTCCTGTGAGGCCGTATCTTTCTCGAGCAGAGGTCCAAGTTTGTTCATAATATTCCTCATGATTTCCCCTGCAAACATCATATCGGAGATAAAGGCCTCCTCCCTTTTGAACATCTCCCCAATGGTTGCCATGCCCGTCCTGAACGCCATCACGATTTCATGGGCAGAGGCCCCCTTTTCGATATATTGATCGACGAGTGCGTATACCTTCTTTTCATCAAAAGCGACAACAGCTTCGGTCAAGTCTTGAAGATCCATTGAAACCCCCTTGCTTCCTAAAAATGTTCCACTATCAACCACAGAAACTGATAGGCCTGCTCGTCAAACCATTCATGTTGCTGCTTGACGATCTCCTCATCGCCTCTGATTTCTTCATATTCTTTTTTCTTTTCTTCCCAGGGGTGGCAGACACCTGGTTTCATCGGTTTTTCAGACATAGACCTGTCTCCTTTCATGGCAAACTGGTTTCCATCCAGAAATAGCCCTTTTCCGCAATCTCTGCGTCAATCTGCTGAATCACTTGTGCGGCGTACTACTTGCACGCCTCCGCGTAATTCCTTGATTTCCTTGATCTTGCAAAAAATTGCTCATTTCTAAATTGGAAACTCGACAGTGCCCAATAGGTATTATGGATGGGCACAAATTAGTAAATACCGTACTCCCTGCAAGCATCGGTCATGGCTTTCAAGTTTTCGACCTCGGTATCATTTTGCATGATGGCCTCCGCATCCATGATATATCCGCCGTCCTGCGCCACTTCATCAATAACCCTTTTGCAAAAGGCTCGCACTTCATCCGGCGTGCCAAAGGCCAATAAATCGTTGGGAATGCCTCCGCTGATGGCAAATTTATGTCCAATCTTTTTATGGACTTCGAAGATATCGTCTTTATCACAATGGAATATGATGCTCTTTTCGGGAAGTTCGAGAAAGAGCTCAAGCTCATTGGCCCATTTCCCTTCACCATAGTAAAGAACCTGATGGCCCTTCGAAAAGATCTCTTCAGTACATTCCCTTAAGGTGGGCCAGAAGTACTTCTTTACGACATCTTTCGGGAAAAAAGCATTCCCTCCCCTGTGCATCCATAACGTAATGGGCACTTTCTTGTTCGGATCGGCCCCTGCCAATGCAACATAGGTCATGTGGGGAGCCACAGCCTCGGTTGCCTCTAGCAATTTGTCGGGGTGCCGGTGAAGGTCGTAGGCCACGCCCCTGAATCCCCGAAATGCATCGGCGATGATATCAAAGGGCGCCTTTATAGCACCGGCTATGGCTGAGACGATGCCAAGCTCACATTCCATCCTTGCTGCATGCTGTCCCAGGATGTTGAAGAATGTGGCCAGTCCGATCCCGGCCTTGAGCCATGCGAGGTTGTTCATGGTCGTATTTTTTTCGCCTGGGCCGAGAAAATACTTTGAAGCCCTCGAGGCCCATACATTCAGAACAAATTCATTAGGGTCCTCTATAAACCTGTCATATTCATCGGGGCGCAGCATGGCCGTTTCATCAGTCGTCGGCTCCAAAAACTGGAAGGTTTCATGGACATCCAGTCCGATGCCCGGGACCTTATAGTATGTGGTGCCGTAGGCCTCTGTCATACCGGTCCAGAGGTTGACGGCATTGCCCATGGCTGCATCCCAATCGAACTGTTTGAATGTTTCAAAGGCTGCATCACAGGCATTTTGAACCATATGGGTAATCTCCTGGTTGTTCATGCCGGCGATTTTCCCGGTAGTCTCGGCAATGAAGGGCCGAATGGGCACCTTATCCGGTTTTTCGTTTTGCATGGCCGTGTAATAACGTTTCATGCGTTCTTGATATAATTCTTCTGTACTCTTGGACATCATCTTCCTCCCCTCATTTACAGAATTGGGAAATTCTTTTTTGACAGGATAGCAGGATTGCCTTGATATTTTTTAAAAGCACTTTTTGGGTGTCCTGTTCATCCTGTTAATCCCGTCTAATTTCCTGGGAAAAAACAAATGCCTAAGCCCTTGGACCCATCCGGCCTTGCTTGAAAGAAGTGGTGTAATTTCGACAAAATCGGTCTTTACCCAACATGACCTGAGTTGCCAACACAGCACCCATGAGTTCATGGTCAAGAGGATCCATGATTGCGCAGTCAAGCCCGGCTCCCAACGCCAACGTCAAAAATGTACTATTTAACAGTGATCGACCGGGAAGCCCAAAAGAGATGTTGCTCAAACCAACACTGATATGAACATCAGGGAATTCATTATGAACATGTTCAATGGTTTTGATTCCGATTCGGGCGTTCTCCGTATTAACGCCTACAGGCATGAGAAGGGGATCAACATATACATCAACATCCGGGATACCCGATCGACGTGTTTTCTCTAGGAGCGTCCGAATATTCCTCAACCTGTCCCCGACGTTTTCCGGAACACCCCCCTTGTCATCCATGGCCAGCGCGACTACCTTACAATCGTGTTCCACCACGAGAGGCAAAATACCTTCCAACCGGTAGGGCTCGGGGGTAATAGAGTTAATCATCGGTGTCCTTGAGACGGCCTTTATTGCGACCTCCAGGGCCTTCGGGTTCGGGCTGTCCAAACACAAGGGCAAATCACTTGCTTGTTGAGCCGTTTCAATCAGCCAGGCCAGATCTTCGGCTTCATGGCCAGGATCCGTGCCAGCGTTAATATCCAGCCAATCAGCGCCCGCCTCTGTCTGCTTTCTTGCAAGGTTTTGTATGGATTCCCCGTCCCGCTCGGCAATCGCTTTTCCTACATCTTTTTTGGTGCCGTTGATCTTTTCCCCGATAATCTCCATTCAATGTGTCCCTGGACAATCAAGAAGCATTGCCCTTTAGCCCCATTCAAATTCGTGCCTCAGCAGTCCCCGTTAGTCGGCAATTCTGATTTGGGACTCTTCGGAGGCATGGTATACACATTTCCCTGATTTATTCTCAAAGAGGTGGAGTTTCGTTTCTTTCATGGTCAGCCAGATTGTTTGGGAGGGTTTACCTTGGAAGGATGGTTCGTCGATCACTTTGATGACGTCCCCACCCAACTTGACATCAACAATCGTTTTGTTTCCGAGGGGTTCTGTAACGTAAATCTCTCCTCTCACGGAAGGTCCCGCTGGTTTATCAAATGAAAGGGTGACATCTTCTGGCCTTACGCCGAGCATCAGGTCGTCTTCAGCTTTCAAAGAACCCAGCACATCCGCTGAAAGGGCTCCCTTTGGAGGGAAGACTGAAAATGCCTCATGGACCAAACTCATTTCTTCTTTGTCTTCTTTGATTTTGCAGGCCAAAAAATTCATCCCTGGATTACCCAGAACCGTTGCGACAAGCGAATTTTCGGGGTACCTGTATATTTCACCCGGAATCCCTATCTGTTGTAGTTTCCCTTTATCCAAAATCGCAATCCTATCTGCCATGGAAAGGGCTTCGACCTGATCATGGGTGGCATAAATGAATGTTTCTTTCAGGCTCGTTTGCAATTCTTTCAGGGTTAATCTCATTTCAAGACGTAACAGCGCATCCAGGTTTGATAAGGGTTCATCCATGAGATAGGCCCTCGGTTGTCTGATAATCGCTCGGCCGATGGCCACCCGCTGCCGCTCTCCTCCGGAAAGTTGGGCAGGTTTCTTTTTCAACATCCAATCAATTTTCAAATGTTTCGCGACCTCGACCACCTTCTCCTGGATTTCCTGCTCATCTAGCTTTAATCGCTTTAAGGGAGATGCGATGTTGTCAAATATGGATTTGTCGGGATAGAGGGCCAGATTTTGGAAAATCATGGCGAGATCACGCTGGCTGGGATGAACACCGTTAACGACCTCATTATCAATATATACCCGCCCTTCATCAGGTTTTTCCAGACCGATTATGGTCCGAAGGGTTGTTGTCTTGCCGGCTCCGGGAGGGCCCAGTATGCAAAAAAATTCACCATCATCGACGTGAAAACTCACATTTTTCAATGCTTCGTTTTTCCCGAACGTTTTCGTAATATCTTCCAAACGTATCGAAGCCATTATTTCTCCCTAAATAACCGGAATAAGCCGATTTAGAAATTAGAGCGTTACGACCAGATCCCCTGATTCTTGATCAAATATGTGAAGGTCTTCTTCATTAAAAGCCAGGGCCTTTACCTCGTCGACATTTGCCAGATAATCGCCGTGCTTCATGGATTTGATGATGTTGTCAGTTCCGCCCTGTGGACTGAGATAAACGATCGTTTCGGAGCCCAGCGGCTCAAGGCTCACAATCTGTGCTTTGAAGGATTGTTTGTGAGTCCCGTTAGTATCGTCAAGTTTAAGATGTTCTGGTCGGATTCCCACAACGACTTCCGCATTTTTCAGCCCATCTTCGAGTGTGGCCCTGTAAGTGCCTTCTACCGGGATTATTCCTTGATCAAAATCCGCCAATTGGATTTGCCCTTCCCTGTAGACACCTTTCAGAAAGTTCATGGTAGGGCTGCCTATAAAATTAGCCACGAAAAGATTTTTGGGGCGGGAGTATACTTCGTGGGGCGTATCGTATTGTTGAAGAACAGCGAAATTCATCACAGCGATTCTATCAGCCAGGCTCATCGCCTCGACCTGATCATGGGTAACATAGACGGTCGTCTGCCCGAGTTCTAGGTGAAGTCGCTTTAACTCTGCCCTCATGACATTTCGTAATGCAGCGTCGAGATTGGAAAGCGGCTCATCGAGCAATAGAATCTCAGGTTTGGTTACCAATGTCCTGGCGAGTGCCACCTTTTGCATGTCGTTGATCGAGAGTCTTCCCGCATCTGTGTTCAATACCTTCTCTATTCGTAGTAATGCTGCGGCCTTCTTCACCTCCGCATCAATTTCCGATGTCGAAAATTTGCGCACTTTCAAGCCGCATGCGATGTTGTTGTATACGGTCATATGTGTAAATACCGCGTAGTTCTGGAAGACAAAACCAACACCCCTTTTTCCCGCAGGTACGTCGTTCATTTCCCGGCCATCAAAATAGACTCTGCCGTTATCGGGTTTCAAGAGACCTGAAATCATGTTCATGGTGGTTGTCTTACCGCAGCCGGAAGGGCCTAATATAGCCACGAATTCATTTTCTTGAATCTCCAATGTGAGATCTTTGACAGCCGTTTGCTTTCCGAATTTTTTCGTAAGTCTATCCAGCGTAATGCTTGCCATAAAAACACTCCACTATTTCTTTACCGCACCAAAGGTTAATCCCCTAACCAGATATTTTTGAATCATAAGGCCAAATATGACGGGAGGAATGACGGCAATAAGCGCTAGAGCCGCTTTTGGACCATAGAGTTTCCCCACATAGCCGGATTGAAGCTTATCGAGATAGACCGGAATTGTGGACCATTTTCTATCTGTCAGAATCAAGGCCAGAATAAAGTCGCTCCAATTGAGAATAAAGCAGAAAAGGGCTGTGCTCGAGATGCCGCCTTTGGCCAATGGCAGAATGAATTTGGTAAAAGCACCCCAGTTTGAATAGCCATCCACGATCGCCGCTTCATCAAGTTCAATGGGAATTTCGTCAAAAAAGGTTTTCATGAGAAGGACGGCAAAAGGAAGGGTTGCCAGGCCATACAAAATGATGAGCCCATGGGCAGTATCGACGAATCCAACATATGCCCAGAGAACCATGACCGGCACGATGATGGCAGCAATCGGTATCATTCTTAACCCGAGCAGCATAAAAGGCAGATTTTTCGCTACCTTGTACCTTGAGATGCCGTATGCTGCCAAGGTCCCAACGATCATTGTCAAAGCGGTACTGAGGACGGAAACAATAACACTGTTGATAATAGGTCTTACAGCAGTTGAGGCGAGAGGGCTGACCACGGAGACCTTTCTTTGAAACAAGGATTTGAAATTGCTTAATGTTGGTTTCTGTGGAACCCAATAGATTTCTCCTCCCGCTGAGGTCCATTCCATATGGGGCTTGAAAGCCATGGTTATGGTCCAGTAAATCGGGAAAAAAAACACCAAAACGACAATGACCACCAATATATACTTTGCTATCTTTGCGATTAACTTCTGTTCCATGTGACGTGCCCGCTCCTTTTTTGTTTATATTGCTTCACTCTGCTGTTCTTTTATGGGTTTCAAGGCAAATGCCGCGGTGATATTCATAATTATAAAGACGATGTATCCCGCCGCGGCGATCCACGACCACTCCAACATGATGAATCCATGTCTATAGAGGTAAACAGAAATCGTCTCAGTTGCGGTTCCGGGCCCACCTGAAGTCATGAGCCATATTGGATCAAATATCTTCACCGCCTCGATTCCCCTGATTATCAGTGCAATCACAAAGACGGGTTTCATTAGGGGTAAAACGATCATCCTGAATCGCTGCCAGTTTGAAAATCCCAAAATTAGTGCGGCATTCAACTGATCTTCCGGCAATGACATTAACCCGGAGAGGAGAATCAAGAACATCAGGGGCGTCCATTGCCAAACATCGGCAAATATGATTGCTATCATGGCCAAAACATCGTTTTGAAGCCACACTATTTCGACCGGTTGCGAGGTAAACAGAGACAGGATTCCGTTGACGGCGCCCGATGACTGGAAAAGCATATAGAATACAAAACCCCCAACGGCCGGAACGATCATCATTGGCATAATGAGAATGGTGTGAAAAACCTTCTTTAGGGGAAATTTATCCAAGAACAGGAATGCTATAAATAGGCCTAAAAAAAACTCGATGGGAACCACGGCGGCGACAATAATGAACGTTCTAAAAAGGGCCATCAAAAATTCTGAATCGGTTATCAGGTTCCAATAATTGGATAAGCCGGCCCAAAACTTGTAAGCACTATACCATTTCAGCCCACCACTGGTTAGTGGCGACCATTCGCTCAGACTAATATAGATACCGCACACAAGCGGAAAGGCCAGAACAGTAAAGAACATGACCTGCGCAGGCAATACCATCAAGGTACCGAACTTGATTCCTTCTTTAATTGCGCCCTTATCGACAGTGTCTTTCTGATCCCTTTTGGTAGACAATTTTGCAGGCCTCCCTATTGAATTAGATTGAGGCATTCAATCAATCTCTGATGCCGGTTATTTCATTTGAATGAGATACAATCGCCCAAAGGGATGATGCGTGAGAGGGGAAATCACCTTTTTGGGCGATTGGGGAACAAGTATGGCCATCTCCTTCGAGGTAGCCATACCAGCTCCCTTTTGGATCAGGCCTTTATTTTGGGTTGATCGACTCTGGTCGGCCAGGCGGGATTTTGAGCTTGCACTGCTTTAATGAATTTGTCCTTGCCCACCTTGTCAACGGTCTTTTTCCACCGCTTTGCTGCGTCCTTCATGGCTTGAGCAGCGGTTTTCTTACCGACCGCGGCTTCAATCAGGTTTTGATCCAGCGCATTTTGAAACTCGAGGACACCGGGTAAATTAATAGGAGGTGCCGCGTGTTCTATCACATCGATGTAGGTTTTCACGTTATACTCTTTGTATGACTTTACGACTCCCGGGTCACTAAAATCGGTAAGACGACAGGGATCCAGATATCCTGCTGGATTGGCGACCACGAATGTGAAGAGGTTACCACTGGTCAACCACTGGAGGAGCAGGTAGGCCGCTTCCGGATATTTCCCTCCGCTTGCGATGGCCTTGCCAATGGAAGGCCACCACACGGTTCTTCTTATGAATTTGCCGTCAATCATTCTCCCTGGGGAACCAAAAGTTCTGACTTTCCCGTGAGCGGCAGGGTTCTCGGGATTGTCCATGAACTTGCTCCAGTTTTGAAAGGTCTCTATCATCGCGGCCTGACCCTTGGCCATCGCCGGGTACTGTTCTGCCCATCCCCATGTGATGGCGTCCTTGTGCATGAATTTCATGGAATCCATGTATTCCTGTGTTGCCTTGATGCCGGCATCCGTATCGATGAGGGGTTCGCCATTGCTGTCAAAATAGTACTGGTTTGGATAAGCCATAGACAGGTAACGTGGATACCAGAACGCAAAACCCCAGTATTGATTCCTCAGGCCGACACAGCCTAGCAGACCCTTGTCCGGCCTGTGGAAGAACTCCGATATGTCACGCAATTGATCAAACGTATCCGGCACCTGCAAGTCCCAACCGTATCGTGACTTAAAGTTCTTCCTTTCTTTCGGATCTTCCCAAAGATCTTTCCGGTAATAGTAAAAACAGGGATAGTCACCATCCACGTGGAATCCATAATAGTGCCCACTGGATTTCATCATCGTATTAACGGTTACCTCGCCGCCGATATATCCTGTCTTTGGATCTGTCCAATCGGGCTTATATTTATCAACGAATTCATCATAGGCAAACAGCGCGCCGCTTCGAGCCAGGTCTCCCAACTCATTCTGCCATGTGCCATAGATGTCATAGGCATTTGTTCCCGTCTGGTAATCCTGCACCAGCTTTTTGCCCATCTCCGTATCTATTGTATCCACGAGCTCGATCTGTATACCCGTCTCCTCGAAAAATATCTCTTTTAAAGGTTTTGCACCTGGGGGATGGGGATTCTCCCAGTGGCCTACTTCCCCAGGCGGCACCATCAGCACCAGTTTTTTCGGCGCTTTCCCGTCGGCCTTAAGTTTCCTTAGTCCCGTTATTGCCCGGCCGGCGGCATCATTGGGGCCGTACTGGTATTTTTCGGCTCCGGCAAAACCGGTTGGACCGCCAATCATGCCAGATGCCAGGCCCTTTTTCTTCTCTGAAGCCAGTGCCAAAAACCTGTTGCTCCCAAATGGAATAAAGCTGCTCGCCACCGATGTTGCGGCCAGACCAGCACCCACCTTAACGGATTTGTCAAGAAACTGACGCCTAGTGATTTTGTTATCCTTCTTGCCCTTCTTCATTTTGCCTCCTCCTTTCATTTTTAAGGTTGGCTTTACCCCTTGTCCAAAGAGCGTCTACTTAGCACTGTGAGAAGCCCTTTTTCACGCCTCAGATGAAAATTCTTTCTCAGCCGCTTCCGTAATGGATATGTCCTTGTGGCCTGTATAACAGTCGAGTTTGAAAAGCAGATTTTTTAAATAGAGTATTGCTTCGATATAGTTTTCATCGATCGTCTGAATGGTCGCTAACTTATGCCCTTTGATCACGATCGGAGAACACTGCTCATGGGAAAGCAGACCATCGTAACCGATGTCTCTTGAGGCCTCGAGGAAAACTTCCCAATCCATTGGATCATTGGGGCTTCCCGGGGCGACCTCTTCCCAGCCATAGGGTGCCCCACCCACGGTTTGGTTGGCGGTCAGGGATATCGTGTGTGAGTAGACCATGTAGTCCTCCATGCTTTTGACGGTCGCTCTAATGAAATCGGGTTCCTGCGATTCCAGCAGGGGAAGGTCCAGTCCAACCTTTAGGCTGGGGACATTGATTTCTTCTATCAATTCGAGGGTTTCCGCATTGTTTCCCGTGATCTCCGGGTGCGTTTGAAGCGCTAAAGTGATGCCCTCATCCTGTGCATAAAGGGCGACCTCTTTAATGCCCCTTCTTACCTGATGCCAGGCCTCCAGCCAGTCTTCGGCTCGGGATACTCTCCGGGATCGCGACTCAAAGGCAGGCATTCCATATCCCTGCTGCGCGTAAAGATTCTGAAAGTATCCTAAAAATCCCGCGAGAATGCGTACGATCCCAGAACCCATATCTTTGGCCAGTTTGATGCTCTCTTTCACATACAGGATTTCTTTCTCTTGGGAATACACCAACACATGGTTGCTTTCCATGAAGTTGGTGCAGCAAACGATGGCACCCATTTCCAGGTCAAGTTCCTGATAGAGGTCCTTCAGTTTTTTCCTTCTGTCCTGATCCAGGTCCATTGGAAATGCCAATGGACGGTGAGCGTATATGCACGCTGCATCATACCCGAATTTGGCGGCCCTCTTGACGCCTTCTTCTAGGCTCAAACTTTCTCCCGGCGCTGTGAAGTATCCGCCATAGCCGATGGTGTCTAGACTCAGTCTCATTTTTCCTCCTCCTTTCTGGCTTTGTTAAATTAAAAAAAATATGAAATGGCACTCTGAGGTATTTTCATATTTTGATTTAGCTCATCCCAAACCGACACCCATCATTCTTTGATGACCTTTTTCCAGGATTCATCAAACTGGGCGAGGGCCTCTATGGTCAGTGGATGATCGAACATTTCGAAGAACAAGGATTCAGGCA
>CAYWMP010000186.1:0-11485 GCA_964459445.1 uncultured Desulfobacteraceae bacterium | reverse complement strand
ATTGAGAAAGGTGGCCGCTGAATTGGGCGTTGGGAAGATAGACCTCTATCCCATGCCCCATTATACCGGATTCGAGGAGGCCAATCCTTTCATCATCCGGGATCTGAGTAAATGCATCCTCTGCGGAAAGTGTATTCGTGCGGACCATGAACTCGTCGTCGTAGGCGCCATTGATTACAACCTCAGAGGATTCAAGTCCCGTCCTGCAACCCTGCAAGAATTACCCCTGGAGAAATCCAGCTGCACTTTCTGCGGGACATGTGTGTCCCTTTGTCCCACCGGAGCGCTAGTGGCCAAGAATAAGCGCTATGTGGGCACCGCCCAGCGGGAAACCACCAGCACCTGTGGCTTTTGCGGTGTGGGTTGTTCATTGGTGATAGGCGCCGTTGACGGCACTGTTGTTGAGGTAAACCCTTCCCATGGAGAAGGTACCGTAAATCGATCCACGCTTTGTGTACGAGGTCATTTTGCCCATGACTTCCTCAATGCCCCAGAAAGACTCACCGAACCCATGATCAGAAAGGACGGAGAGTTGAGGCCGGTGCCCTGGGATGAGGCGCTGGCTTTTGTTGCTGAGCGTCTCGGAACAATTAAGAATGAAAATGGACCTCAGAGTCTTGCTTTCATGGGGTCATCAAAGTGTTCCCTTGAAGAGAACTACCTCTTTCAAAAGATGGCTAGAGTAATCTTCGGGACAAACAACGTGGACAATGGAAGCTATGGCGGCGGGAGGCCGGCGCTCCATACCTTTGCGGAACGGCTTGATAGGGGAGGGCGCATTAATCCCCTTTCTGATTTGGAAGATGCCGAATTGATCTGCGTCCTTGGGGCAAACCCGGTCCACTCCGCTCCTGTGATTGGGTACGGGATCAAGCGGGCTGCGAGAACAATGAACATCCCTGTAATTTTAGTGGACCCAAGACGAACGGCGCTTACACCCTTTTCTTCACTTTGGCTTCCTGTCGCTCCCCAAACCGATGCGGATCTGCTCAATGGCTTGGCCGCGATGCTTTACCAACGACAGTCCTATGACAGGGATTTTATCGGCCGGTACACGGAGGGTTTTGAGCTTTTTTGTGTGGGGCTCTCCGCAATCGATTTGGACAAAATATGTCGCGTCACAGGGATCAAAAGAGAACTGATTGAAAAAACAGTTGATTTGATGGAAGGCAAAAAGATCGCCTTTGTGATCGGCCACGGCATTTTTCAACAAAAAAACGGTCCATCAGCATTGGATGCCCTTCTGAATTTAGCCCTAATGACAGGCAGTATAGGCAATAGCTCCGCCGGGCTTTTCTTTGTTTCACACGAGAACAACCAAGCAGGGGCTTGGGATATGGGCGCCGCCCATGACTATCTGCCCGGGCGCATTCTGATCCAGGACGATGGTAATCGCAGAACCTGGGAAAGGTCGTGGGGTGTAAAAATTTCTCCGGATCCCGGACTCAATATGGTTCGCATGATCGAAGAGGCTGAAAAAGGGAATTTGAAAGCCCTCTTTGTTATGGGCGAAAACCCTGTGCGGAGCCTTCCCCAGCCGGATCGCGTTCGCAAGGCGCTTGAAAACTTAAAAATGCTGGTGGTCCAAGACATCCTGACATCGGAGACAGCCCATCTGGCAGATGTCGTCCTTCCGGGGGCTGCATTCAGTGAAAAAGAAGGCGCCTTTACAAACATTGAAGGAAGGATTCAATCCTTCAAGCCGGTGGTCCCTCCTCCCGGAGAAGCAAAACCCGATTGGGAAATCCTCGAAGCGCTTTTGACAAAATCAGGCAGAACCGAGCCCTATGGTTCGATTGAAAAAATCAGAGAGGAAATTAAAAGCCTGGTTCCCGGTTACAGGCACTGGAGTCTCAAGGACGAAACCTCATGGCTCAAGGAGGAAAGCTCTAGGTCGCTCTTTGGCGCCAATGGTAATGGGAATGCGATTCCTTTTCGGCCGGTCGGATTTAATGAAGAAATAGAAACTGACGAGACTTACCCTTTCACGGCGATCCTGGGTTCTTTGAGATATCATTTGGGCAGCGGAACGAGAACCAGTCTTTCATCACGTATCAAAGACTTTGAACTGAGAGGTGATTTGTGCATGTGCCCACAGGATGGAGAGAAACTGGATCTTGGAAATGGGGAGATGGTTAGGATTTCATCGCGTTTTGGGTCGATATCGAGAAAGGTGACCTTGAGTAATGAAGTCAGGCAGGGACAGGTTTTTGTCCCAATTGCCTTTAACGATAACGATGCCATGGGCCTGATCCCATTAACTCAGTTGGGCGCCCCGGAGGCGCAGGGATGGAAGAGTTGCTCGGTCAGGATTGAGAAGATGTGAAAGGATATCGGGTTGCGCGAGGGACATTAGAAGAAGGGAGATTGAGTAAGCGGCCCGCCAAATTGACGGAGGCCGGCTAATGACACAGGGGGTTTTAATACATGGAGCCTAAGGAAATAAATTGGGTAGAAATAAAGGCCCTTATAAATCAACACAAGAATGAGGCCTGGAGTTTAATTCCGCTGCTCCAGGATATTCAGGACGCGGTCGGATATATACCGCCGGAAAGCATTGAGCCCGTAGCTACTGCCCTCGGCGCTTTTCCGAGCGAGGTGCAGGGGGTGATCTCCTTCTACGCGGGTTTTTCTTTGGAGCCAAAGGGGAAGTATGTTTTGAAGGTTTGTCGCGGAACGGCCTGTCACGTCAAAGGGGGGAGGAGCGTCCTGCGGTTAATCAAACGGGAGCTCTCGCTTGATGAAGGAGCGACGAGCCCTGATTATCGGTTCACCCTTGAGACCACCGCCTGTTTAGGGGCCTGCGCCCTTGCGCCTACGATGATGGTGAACAAATCTTATTTCGGGAAACTGACACCGCCAAAATTAAACGCCTTGCTCGATGAGCATAGCAACAAACCGGACCAAACATCGATGGAGGAAACGCAGGGTGATTAGGATACAAGCCCCAGCCGATTTAGAGTCCATGAGACAAAGCATCCAAGAAGGACGCGACCCCGATAAACAGGTCGTGAAGGTCTGTTGCAGCACAGGATGCCGGGCCGGGGGATCCCTGAAGATTATCGAGGGCTTTGATTCCATACTCAAGGATAAAGGGCTGGAGACCGAGGTCGAGATTAAAAAAACCGGCTGCCGGGGATTTTGCGAAAACGGCCCGGTTATGGCGGCCGAACCCGAGGGGTTGTTCTACAACCATGTAGAACCGGATGATGTACAGAACATTGTCTTAGAGACGCTTCTTCAGGGAAAACCCGTTGAAAGATTGCTGTACACGGACCCTGACAGCAAAGAAAAGATCAGTCGCGAGGCAGACATCCCCTTTTTCGGTAAACAGGTGAGAAGGGTTCTTGCCAATTGCGGGCAGATCGATCCCACGAACATTGAAGATTACATCGAGGTAGGGGGATATAACGCCCTTGCAAAAGTCCTCTTTGATATGACGGCTGAACAGGTCATCGAGGACGTGACGGCTGCCAAATTGAGGGGAAGGGGCGGTGCCGGATTCCCCACTGGCGTGAAGTGGAAGTTCGCGAGGGAGGCGACCGGTTATCCCAAGTATATTATCTGTAATGCCGATGAAGGGGACCCGGGCGCATTCATGGATAGAACGGTTTTAGAAGGCGATCCCCATGCTGTATTGGAGGGAATGCTTATCGGCGCCTATGCCATTGGCGCCCGGCAAGGTTACATCTATGTGAGAGAGGAGTACCCCATAGCTGTTGAGCATTTGGGTATTGCCCTTGTGCAAATGCAAGAAATGGGGCTTTTGGGCGAAAATATTATGGGCAGCGGTTTTGATTTTGATGTCTCGCTTAAAAAAGGCGCCGGCGCCTTTGTTTGCGGCGAGGAAACCGCCCTTATGGCCTCTGTCGAAGGCAAACGGGGAATGCCCAGGGCCAGACCCCCCTTTCCAGCCCAGGCAGGGCTCGATGGCAAGCCGACCAACATCAACAATGTTGAGACATGGGCCAATATTCCTTTGATCATCAATAACGGCGTGGATTGGTACTCCGAATATGGGACGAAGAAAAGCAAGGGTACCAAGATATTCTCACTTGTCGGCAAGGTGAACAATACGGGCCTGGTAGAGGTTCCCATCGGCGTGAGCATTAGAGAAGTGGTTTTTGATATCGGGGGAGGCATTCCAAAGGGGAGGAAATTCAAGGCCGTGCAGATGGGGGGACCCTCCGGCGGGTGTGTTCCTGACCAATATCTTAATCTCCCCATTGATTACGACACGCTCCAGCGCATCGGCTCTATTATGGGTTCAGGCGGTATGGTTGTAATGGATGAGAACAATTGCATGGTTGAGATTGCTCGTTTTTTCTTGAGTTTTACCCAATCGGAATCCTGTGGGAAATGCTCGCCCTGCCGCCTGGGAACCACGCAGCTCCTGGAAGTTCTAACTCGGATCACGCAGGGCAGAGGCAGATTGGAAGATCTTGAGAAGATCAAGGCCATCGGCGAGACCATGATGAAGTCGTCCCTCTGCGGTCTCGGCCAGACCGCTCCCAAGCCTGCCCTATCCACGATGGAGTATTTCTCAAAGGAATATGAAGATCACATCCTCGAACACCGCTGCGCAGGGGCGGTATGTGATTCAATGGTCATTTCCGCATGTCAGCACGCATGTCCGGCAGGGATTGACGTTCCCAATTATGTGGCTTCTATCGCCACGGAGAAATATGAACAGGCAGTTGAAATCATTCGAGAGAGAAATCCCTTTCCGGCCGTGTGCGGCCGCATATGCATACACCCCTGTGAGTTTAAGTGCCGACGTGGGGAGCTTGACGAACCCGTGGCGATCAGAGCATTGAAAAGATATGCGTCGGATTGGTATTTCGATAATATCGGCCAGGCCCCAAAGCCGTTTCCCGTGTCGCAGGATGCTAAGGTTGCCGTGGTGGGGGCAGGTCCGGCAGGACTCACCTGTGCCTATTTTCTGGCACAAATGGGATACCCTGTGACGGTCTTTGAGGCACAACCCGTTGCCGGCGGTATGCTCGGCTTGGCGGTTCCCGAGTTTCGTTTGCCGCGCGAGGTAATCCAGCAAGAAGTGGACTACATAGCAAGTTGCGGGGTTGAAATCCTGTACAACTCCCCCATAGATGCCAAGCATACGGTCGATGACCTCAAGGAAGAGGGATACAAAGCGGTCTTCATCGCTGCCGGTGCTCAGGCAAGCAAAAGAATCGGCATTCTCGGTGAGCAGGAAGGCCTGGAGGGGCTCTACTATGGACTCCAGTTCCTGACAGACATTCGAACCGGGAAGGATATCAAATTAAAAGGCAAGGTCGTGGTTTTGGGCGGAGGCAATGTGGCCTTTGATGCAGCCAGAACAAGCCTCCGGCTCGGGGCAAGCGCCGTCGAGATATGGTATCGCAGAACCATAGCTGAAATGCCTGCTTGGGAAAAAGACATTGAAGAGGCGATTGAAGAGGGAGTAGTCATTCATCCCCTTTGGGCCCCAAAACAGATCTTCCATGAGAGAGGGAGAGTGACTGGCATTGAATTTATGCGGAGCAGGACGGTTTCCGATGAAGAGGGCCGTTCAGTGCTCAGTGTTGATGAGGAAACAGCCGAAAAGGTCCAGGCAAATGCCGTTGTCGTCGCGATTGGTCAAGCCCCCGATATCTCTTTTCTGTCGGAAGACAGTCGACTTGAACGGGCGTTATGGGGGAGCCTGGTTGTGGACGAAAACAGCCTATCGACCAACATCCAGGGTATCTTTGCGGGCGGCGATTTCACCACCGGTCCGAGCACCGTTATAAGGGCAATAGCCTCGGGCAGAAGGGCGGCATTGGCCATAGACAAATACCTCGAAGGCGCAAAAGAACGCATTACCATCTTAGATGAGAAATCCTCCAGGCGGGTTGAACATCGCCTGGCACTGGAGGAGGAGAGCCAAGAGGAGAAGCCGAGGGCCGAACTGGGCATGGAACGCCCTGAGGAACGGGCGCGGGACTTTCGCGAGGTGGAGACGGGGTTTGAGGAAGAGCAGGCGTGGTACGAGGCTATGCGATGCCTGAGATGTGATCTGGAAAAGGAATTGAGAGAAGCGGATATGAGCGAGGAGAGTTGGTAAACGGTTACCTCTCTGCGAATTCGGTGCGAAAAATTTTTATTCCCGGTCATTGCGAGGCGAACGAAGGAAGTCGAAGCAATCTCTGCGGATAATGGATATCAGACAATACTTAATCAGACGGGATAAACATGATTATCAGGATGATTTGTCTTCTACAGCTAACTTAATGCATTGACATGGGTGGCTGGTTATTTGAATGGATCGTCTAAAAGCATTATGTGGAGTACTTGATGACAAAAATATGTCACCTTATTATTGTCATTCAAGCTCTCCACGTTGGTTCCGATATGGCTATATCGGAACGTCGCTTTACGCGGCGCTTTTTGACGATCCTCTGATTCTTTTCCAATACAGCCCGTTGATCCTGTAATCCTGTCTAAAATCATACTCCCGGTGAACTATTACAGATAAGGTTGAATTGTCCCGCTATCGGGCTTGCAATTATATGTTTTTGGCGTCTTTGTAGTTTCATCAGGATTGGGAGAACAACATGATCAGATCCATTACAAAACAAAAGCCGGAGGAGGAGATAGACCGACTCCTCGAGGGGTTAGGGCGGGTCTTTATTGTTGGATGCGGCACCTGCGTCACACTCACAAACACGGGCGGCACCCCTGAAGTGGAGGCCATGGGCGAAAAACTTTCAGAAAAGGGAAAGCTCATTACCGGAAAAACCGTACTGCCTGTGGCCTGTGATCATCTGACGGGAGAGGCCTTAAATGAATTTGGCCAACATATTTCCCAAGCAGATGTACTGCTGATCATGACCTGTGCATTCGGGGTTCAAACCATAGCCCGGCAACTCAAAAAAATGGTGGTTCCGGCCCTGGATACGCTCTTTATAGGCAAGGAGACCTCCGTTGGTGAGTTCAACGAAATATGCACCCAATGCGGCGTATGCATCATCGGCGAGACCGGGGGCATTTGTCCGGTTACATCCTGTCACAAGGGTTTGGTCAACGGGCCTTGCGGTGGAACCAACTTTGGGAAGTGCGAGATCGATACCCACAAGGACTGCGTATGGACACTGATTTATAATCGTTTGAAGGAATTAGATCGATTGGACACCATGAGAAAATATCAAAAACCCAGAAATCATCATGGTGGAGAGCCGACACCGGGAAAATGGAGGATGAATTAATGAATTGAAGATTGAATAGTGAAGATTGAATATTGGAAGGTTGGGGTTGGTTCTTGTTTTTAACAATTTCCACTATTCAATAGTCAATTTTAAATAACAGAGGTTTGTTCCGTGTTTCGAGTTTTGTGTTGCGCGTTAAGGAAAGTCCTTTCTCGAAAATCTGACACGGAACTCGCAACGCGAAACCCGTAACAGACCGTCACTTTAATAGGAATTGTAGACTGACAAATTGCCATCAATTCTTCCGAATTAATGATATAAGAGGTCCCAAATGATATCTTCTTTCAAAGAGGCTTTGGCATCAGGCGAATTCGTGGTCACCTCTGAGGTGGCGCCACCCAAAGGAACGAATCTGGATAAGATGACGCGCCACATTGAACTCCTGAAGGGCAAGGTGCATGCCATGAATATAACGGATCACCAGAGTTCAGTGATGCGATTTCCTTCCATCGGTGGTGCGCTTATTGCTAAAGAGATGGGCGGTGAACCAATCTTGCAGATGACCTGTAGAGACAGGAACCGAATGGCTTTGCAGGCAGATCTCCTGTTTGCTGCAAGCAGGGGCATCAACAATGTTCTCTCTCTTACGGGCGATTCCATCCTTTTGGGGGACCACAAAGAAGGAAAAGGGGTCTTTGATTTGGATTCCAGTCAGTTGCTGGAAACTATTCGAAGGCTTGAGAAGGGGAAGGATTTAGGAGGAAACGAACTGGACGGCGCAGTAACCTTTTGTGCAGGCGCGATTGTCACACCAGAGGCCAATCCCATCGAGCCGCAGTTGATCAAATTTGAAAAGAAGATCGATGCAGGGGCGGAATTCATTCAGACTCAAGCGGTCTATGATTTGGATAATTTTAATAAATTCATGGATTATGCCAGGCAGTTTCCGGTGAAGATTCTCGCGGGCATCATCCTTCTTACATCCGCACCCATGGCCAGATTCATGAACAAAAACGTGGCTGGCGTCATGGTTCCACAAGAGCTCATTGATGAGATGGATGCTGCACCCAAGGGAAGGAAGCTGGAAAAAGGTGTGGAGATTGCGGGGCGGATGATCAAGAAAATACACGATGAGAACATGTGCGACGGCGTCCACATCATGGCTATAGGGAAAGAGGACCTGGTCCCGGATATCATGTCAGCAGCAGGTTTACTTTAACAGCGTTAAAACCCCTCCACTTTTGCAACGTTTCCTTTTCCTGAAATCAACTATTTTATCTCACACAAATTTCCAATGGCAAATGCACCCCTTAGCCCAGTTGAGCGTGTCTCCGCTTCTCTCCAATCCATCCTGCACCCTCTTTTTAAATAAAAGAGAAAATGTTAATGATGTGATATTGACATACTGATGCATTATTGATATGTTTTGATGCATGAGAACAACCGTTAGAATAAACGACGAACTTCTGCAGGGCGCAAAAAAACGCGCGGCAGATGAGGGCCGTACCCTGACATCGCTAATCGAAGAGGCCCTGGCGCTCATAGTGGCCAAACCGAAGCCACGCAAGCGGGGGCGCGTTGAGCTCCCGGTATCTGAGGCCTCCGGGGGAGTCCTTCCGGGGATTGACCTCAACCGGTCCGGTGATTTGGAGGAGGCCATGAACGTTCCGTGATCCTTGCCGACGTCAATATCCTCGTAAACGCCTTCCGATCAGATTCATCTCAGCACGACAGATGCCGGATCTGGCTCTCGGGCGTTGTCAATGGCGACGCGCGTTACGGCATGGCTCCGCAGGTATTGAGCGGGGTAATCCGCATTACTACACACCCAAAGGTCTTTGTTGAACCGAGCAGGCTGGATGAAGTACTCCGGTTCAGCGACATCCTGCTTGCTCAACCCCACTGTGTGGTCATTCAACCTGGGGAGCGGCATTGGGAGATCTTTGCGCGCCTTTGTACCGAAGCCGAAGCCCATGGCAACCTGGTGCCCGATGCTTGGTTCGCGGCACTGGCCATTGAGTCCGGTTGTGAGTGGATCACTCTCGATCGTGATTATGCGAGGTTTCCGGGTCTTAAGTGGCGTGTGCCTACCTGAAATTTTAGAATTATTCTAAGTGGATTTCTCCTCAAATAGCCAATTCTTGACCCACAAATGACCCCTCGAAAATGCTAAAGGCAGATCCCTGACTACTGACCTCAGACTACTGAGTTCCGTCCCCGCCTCTTTTTTCTTGCTTTCTTAAATCCGCGCGTTTTGGTAGATATCATCTTTAAAGAGCAAAAAACACTGAGCAAGGCCGCGGCGGAATTGTAAACACCCAACCTAACATAGCTTGTGGTATGCCTTATTTACATATTTTTGGAAAAGGCCAAAACAGATGGAGAAAGAAGGCTTTCCCGAATATTTAAAAGACCTAAAGGAGAAGGATAATCAGCTACTCGCTAATATCAAGGCCAGGCTTCCTGAACTTGAAGAACTTTTACAAGCAATGGGTTCCCATTGGGAGTATGAAGATTCCATTTACCGGTTCTATCATCATTCTTTCAAAGTTTACGGGCTCCAAGATAAAACCAGGAGGATCTTTAACGCGTTGAGGGATCTTGCGCCTGAGGGGAAATCATTTTGCAGGGAATTCGAGGAAATCATTAAAGCGGGTGCTGGCGGAAAGTACTTTGAACCTGAACACAACAGGAATTGGACAGTGCATACCCGGCCGTTTGTTGAGGCATTTTTCCACGCCAAATTTTTTCTTGATATGGTTGTCAAATATGGAAAAGAGCTGGAAGAGCCGCCTGATATGCTGCCTTCGGGGTGGGCCGCGGTATTGTGCCTGTATGAACTGCGATGACTTACCAGCACATAAGGTTTGACTCTTCAGAACAGGAAAAAAGATGACATCACAGAAGTTACCCAAGGTCTTACAGATAATCGCAGATAATCTGAAGGAAAGAAACATCCCCTATACTTTGATCGGGGCCTTTGCATTGACTATATACGGGCTCCCGAAATATACCGCGGATATAGATTTATTAACAGAAGGGAGGTTCTGGTCAGCGATATCTCCTTTTATGGAGAGACTAGGCTATACATGCTTTCAAAAAACAAGGTCTTTTGCACAGTTTGATTCCGAGTTAGGTGTGTATGGGAAAGTTGATTTCATGTTCGTCAATACCCCTGAAGGAAGAGATATTTTGAAAAGGAGTACTCTTATCGAAGATACGCTTCTGGGGAGTCATCCTGTTCTTCAACCCACGGATTATATCATCTTAAAGCTGATGGCAATCGCCAATCACCCTGAACGGGGACCGAAGGATGAAGCGGATATTCTGGATGTTATGAAATTGTATAAAGGGGATTTGATTTTTTCGAAATTTGAACCCCTCAACAAAGATCGGATTTACCTGTTTGCAGAGAGGTTCGGTCAGAGGGATAGGGTTCTATCACTCTTCAATAAGGCGGAAGGTGGTTTGGATAACCCGGAGCAACTTGAGCTATGAAAAAGAATCAAGAGACCTTACAGGAAGAACGACGCAGGATGATCATTGAAATGATAAATGCATCCTGGGACCTGGCCGAACAATTGGGCAAACATCCAGTAACAGCGGGCTGTAACTGCATTGCGTGTGTGAACAGGAGAAAAAGACTTATCAATGAAGGGAAAGAGATTTGGAAATATGAGCTATGAAATTGGCCTCCAAGATCCCGTCGATCCCGCGCAAAGCTATTGCCGCTGGACGGGACTCCGTCTCCTCCTCGTTTTCTTCCTTCATTGATTCAGCAGGTTATGATAGATGATCTTCTGAAGAGAGTAAAAACCCCGAACTAAGCCGCGTCGGAATTGTAAACACTCAACCTAACCCACCTTGTAGCGTACCCAATTTTCAGACGTATTTTGTAAACAACAATTCAGCGTTTACTTTTAATGCGAGTATTCGAATAGGCAGATTCAGGCGTCCAAAAGGTATGATTCTATGAAACCACGCAAAACAATTCATGCAACAAATGGTATCTTTTGTTGCATGAATTGTAGTAAATAGGGGGTGAGCCCCGGTAAAAACCCATGGCAAAAGCACTGCAAAAAACGCAACAAATATCTTACGCCCTACACCTTTGATCCTAATCCTTTCGCTTTGATCCCTATTTTTTCCTACCCCCCAGCTATTCATTGGTCTGAGAAATGCGATTAGGGGTTAAATGAGAGAGCCATATTTTGAGCTGAATGCTCAAAAAATGGCTCAAGGTTCCGGGCAAAATGTTTTCCCTTCTAATTGACCCATGATAAACCCCCGGGTATACCGGGGGACTCGTAAAGTTTGAC
>CAYWMP010000185.1:1318-11818 GCA_964459445.1 uncultured Desulfobacteraceae bacterium | reverse complement strand
ATTATGTACTTATAAAGTATTGAATTAAGTCAATTGGAAGGGAGAAGGACCATGGCGGCCAGAAAAAAGAAACAACCCATTGGCAAAAGACTCGCATCCTTGAGAAGGAAGAAAAAGCTGACCCTGAAGCACCTGGCCAACGAAACGGGTTTAAGTACCGCTTATATTTCCCAGATCGAAAAGGGCGAGAAGATCCCTCCCGTCGCGGTGATATTGCAGCTTTCGAGGGCACTCGAAATTGATTCGGGTGTTCTTCTGAAGCAGGAAAAACGGTTGGCCGGTAGGAAATCTGCGGAGGATTATCAAAAAAGAACGGAGGACTACAGTTATGAAACGCTGACGCCGGAGGCCCAACACAAGCATTTAAAAGCCTTCAGAGTATTCATCGATCCAAAATCCGACCATAAGGGGGTCAGCTATCAACACCTAGGAGAGGAATTTATATACGTCCTCAAAGGGAAAATTGAGGTCATGGTCGGAGAAAACAAGAATACGCTTGGACCTCAAGATTCCCTCCATTTCAATTCCTCAATAGTCCACAAACTGAGAAACGTAAGTAATCAAAAGGCCGAATTGGTTGTCGTTCTCTATTCCCCATGACCCGATATCCTGCTCCGGTATTCTCCCGGAGGCTCATTGAAACGAAAAATCCCTGCACTGCTTGACTCCTCTAAGATGAGGGAATCACCTTCAACTCTTTTTAGATAATGCGTACGCCTATTCCCGCTCATAAAGGGCATTAGGAGACTCATATGGCCTATCAGTTAAATGAAGAACAAAAGATGATCCATGCCATGGTTCGGGATTTTGCTCGGGAAGAAATCCTTCCTACCGCCGCTGAGCGAGACAAAACAGGTGAGTTTCCAAAAGAAAACCTGGAAAAAATGGCTGAACTTGGTCTTTTGGGCATGAATGTCCCCCCTGAATTTAATGGCGCTGGCGTTGATACGGTGAGCTATTCCTTGGCCCTGCAGGAGATAGCCTATGCCTGCGCTTCTACAGCCGTCATCATGTCTGTCCACAATTCAGTAGCCTGTGGCCCCATTTATTTATTCGGGTCAGATTATCTAAGGGAAACCTATTTAAAGCCCCTGGCGGCGGGAGAAAAAATCGGGTCCTTTGCCCTTACAGAGCCGGGAGCGGGGTCCGATCCGGCAGGCCAACAATCCAAAGCCATAAAAGACGGAAACAGTTATATCATCAACGGAACCAAAACATTCATTACCAGCGGAAAAAACTCCGATTTGACCGTCGTTACGGCTTATACGGATAGGGATAAAAAACATCGCGGCATTAGTGCCTTTATTGTGGAAAAAGGAACACCCGGTTTCAGCGTGGGAAAGATAGAAGACAAAATGGGTCTCCGAGCATCGGATACGGCGGAACTGATCATTGAAGAGTGCCGAGTGCCGGAAGAAAACCTCCTCGGGCAGGAAGGAGACGGATTCATCATTGCGATGGCTTCCCTAGACGGGGGACGCATCGGCATTGCCTCACAATCCGTCGGGCTCGCAAAAGCATGCCTGGATGCCGCGATAAGCTATGCCAAAGAGCGATCGCAATTCGGCCGGCCGATTTCCCAGTTCCAGGGGATTCGTTGGATGATCGCTGATATGGCCACTCAAATTGAGGCTGCCCGGTTGCTGACTTTTAATGCCGCGGCGATGCGGGATCGGGAAGAAAAATATACCGAAGCTGCTTCAATGGCCAAGGTTTTCGCTTCGGAAATGGCCAATAAGATTGCCTATCAGGCCCTTCAAATACACGGTGGATACGGCTATATCAAGGAATTCCCAGTTGAGAGGTATTACCGAGATGCGAGGGTGCTCACACTTTACGAAGGTACTTCCGAGATCCAACGGAAAGTGATTGCCAACCATGTCATAGGGCGCAAGGGATAAAATGGCGCATGATTGGTAACTTCTTTGAGAGATATCGTGACTTCATTCCCGAATATGAACTGTTTCTGGACAGCCTAAAAAGTGCCCTGCCTACCTATCTGCGCCTGAATCCTTTGAAGATCGACCCTTTACACTTGATAGAACGGTTGCAAGCAAAGGGGATCATCCTTGAAATAATACCAAACACGAACTCCACACTCCTATTGACCCCGGAACTCAATTCCCCTGGAAATTTGGTTGAGTATTTTCTCGGTTATGTCCATCCTCAGGCATTGACTTCCTCTCTCGTTTCTCTAGCCCTATCTCCAAGACCGGGCTCGCTCGTTTTGGACATGTGTGCTTCGCCCGGGGGAAAAACTTCCCACATGGCCCATCTGATGAACAACACCGGGCTTATTGTCGGCAACGAACTATTCAAAGACAGATTAATTCCGTTATCGCACACCCTTTCACGTCTTGGTGTGTTGAATACCATTGTGACGACCTACCAGGCTCAGGAATTCCCCCTAAGGGAGCGCTTTGATTATGTCTTGGCAGATGTACCCTGTTCAGGGGAGGGGAGGTTGAGAGCTTACATGAAGTATTCAAAATACCGCGGGGATAAAGGCGAAAGTCTCATGACGGAACTCCAAAAGAGGATCATCCTCAGAGGATTTGATCTACTCCATGAGGATGGAGTAATGGTCTATGGAACATGCACCTATAACCCCCGAGAAAACGAGGCTATTGTCGATTACCTCCTAAATGAGAGGAATGCGGAACTATTGCCCATCAACCTGGCATTCAAATCCGAACCGGGCCTTACAGGCTGGAAAGGTGAACAATATGACAAACGGATGGAAAAAGCCGTCAGGTTCTATCCCCACAGAATCGATTCGGTGGGATTCTTCATGGCCAAGATTGGCAGGCCGAGATGAGAGGAATCTTATCCTGACCTATCTTTGGGAGCGTTTCGGAATTCCCAAAACCGCCTTTGATAATTATCTGATATATAGGAAGAATAAGTCCTGGTGGCTACTGACTGGATCCGATTGCC
Organism: uncultured Desulfobacteraceae bacterium; assembly: GCA_964459445.1. Lineage (GTDB taxonomy): Bacteria > Desulfobacterota > DSM-4660 > Desulfatiglandales > HGW-15 > CAYWMP01. The sequence continues at coordinate 8,881 of CAYWMP010000185.1, read as the reverse complement.
TTTCAAAGGTTTCTACTTTCAAAACATCGGTTGTGGGATTGAGATCCTTTCAACGCGTCGGGGCTTTTATCAAGCCTACAACCCGATTCATTCAAGTATTCGGTCCTTTGGCCAAAAAGGCCATGTTTGAGCTTATACAAGAAACACTCCAAAAACTGCTTAGCGGTGAACGTTTGGCATATCCTTATGATAATAAAAACGGCTATGTCATCCTCTTTTTTGAGGGACATGCCTTGGGCCTGGGTTTATTGATTGACGGAATCCTAAGTTCCCAACTCCCAAAAAAAGGGCTCGAATTCCTCACGCCTTCTCCCCCACATAGCCACTCCTCTAATTGACAAAAACCGGCCAAAAAGTATTCTAAATTTAAGCGCATGCACAGGTCAAAGTGCGCCGTGCACAATATCCTGTGCATTTATTTCGAATTCGAACGCACATGGAAAACGCGCTTGTGAAACGTGGCTTCTGCGTAAGGATTTGGCCGAAAAACAATCCGCAACAATACCCAATAAAATCAACCCAATACGGATCGAAACCCTTTGCTTAGCCGGTTTTTGCTAGGCAATTAATAGGTATTGTAGTCCTGATCGGCACTTGGCATGAAAATTGAGAAGAAAATGACTGTTAGGATAACGTTTTCGGCATACCTTTACTTTTTAGCACTCGTTACCCTCTAGCGCTCCGCTTTCCGAAAAAAACACGAATATTTGATATCCGGCCCCGCAAAATTATTTTCGGAGGTTAAATTGACACCCATTACGCCTTCTCCCGCGCTTCCAAATCAAAGGGAAGAATATCCAGCTACTAGTCATCAAAGACACCATTCCGAATACGGCAGCTTTCACTTGCACGGTGCGAAAGAAAACGCCCGTCTTGTTGATCGTGAGGCGTTAAGAAACACGCTCAATCATTTGCATTTCACCGAACGCCATATCCTTGCCCTGATGCATCATGCGAAACTCAAGGAGAATATAATCCTCAGGGCAATCCCTGAACCCTGTTACGACGGAATGATCACCTGCCTCTGGGATGACAAGACTGTTGACAGGTTGTCGTTGGAAGAGTTTGAGCTGCTTCACCTTCTCATTGAGGATGGGCATTCGATGATACCCCTTTCAGCACCTTTGATCAAAATGGATGCCAGGGGCATCGCCATTGAGATGCCCGAAAAATGCTGGGCCTTGGGTCGACGGCAGACAAAACGTTATAGGTGCCGCGAGATCCTGGTGGAGATCGAGAAAAAGGGATTCACGGCCACTGGTGAGTTGTTGGATTTTAGTTCCTCCGGATTCCGCGTTAAGCTTGGAACCGAACGCTACAGCCCATTCAAGGTATCCTGCGGACTTGGATTCTACAACGTTCGACTGCGTGATAGCCGGCAGGTGCTATTTTCGGGAAAATGCCGCTGCCTTCGTCAAGGAGAAGGTCCTTCAGGTAAGGATATTGTTTTTGCTCTCCCTCATGAAAATCTATCCTCGGTCAAAGAAAATCATGTCCGCAACCCGAGGCAGAAACTCGTGCCGTCTCCCAGTCTCAGTTTTGAACATCCCCTCTTGCGTAAAAAATGCCATCTTGAGATATCAGATATTTCTAACTCCGGATTCTCCGTTTATGAGGAAACAGTCAATGGGTTATTGATAAAAGGCTTGCGCATCCCCAATGGGAAAATCAGTTTCGCAGGCATGTTTAGTCTAAAATGCGACGCCGAGGTTGTGTACCGACGCCGCGAAGAAGGCCAAGGAATTCGGTGTGGATTGACTATTAGGGATATGAGCATTCAGGACTACAGCCGTTTGACCCACATTCTTGGCAATGCTATGGATCCTCAAGCCCACGTGGACAGTGACATCGATATGGACGCCCTATGGGACTTCCTCTTTGACACGAGCTTCATATACCCCCAAAAATACCATTTCCTCCATGCCCGTCGAGACAAGTTTAAAGAGACCTATAGGACACTCTACTGCAAGAAGCCTGAGATAGCTAAAAACTTTGTATACCAGCGGAACGGGCGGATTTTGGGGCACATGTCCATGGTGCGGGCCTATGAACGGGCATGGATGATACAGCACCATGCCGCCCTGACCAATGAAAGCAAACGCGCTGGATTCATGGTCCTGAAACAAGTGATGAGCTTCATGCATAACCTTTACAGGCTTCCATCTGCGATGACTGATTACATCATGTGTTATTTCCAGCCTGAAAGTAAATTCCCTGATCGGGTTTTTGCAGGTTATGCGCGGGAGTTGAAAGATCCCAAAAGGTGCTCAATGGATCTTTTTTCTTATTTCCTTTATCCCGGCGCCTCGGACAGCTCGATTATCCCAAGGGGTTGGTCCCTTCAAGAGTGCTCCCGGCAGGATGTTCTGGCGTTAAACCGCTTTTATGAAAAGCATTCAGGCGGTCTCATCCTTGATACTATTGGGCTCACTCATTCGGGTGAGAGTAGCCAAGAATTCAAAGGCTTGTACGATCGATTAGGCCTGATGAGAAGATGGAAAGCCTACGCTTTGAAACGGGACAGTAAGCTTGCAGCCGTCATTGTTTTGGAAAAATCTGATCCAGGGCTGAACCTGTCCGAACTCTTGAATGGCATAAAAATATTTGTTTTGGATAGACAAAATTTGCCCTGGCAGATATTGTCAAATGTTCTCAGGCAGTTTGCCGGGATCTACGACTCAGAGCATATACCTGTCCTTTTATACCCCCATGAGTACACGGCTGAAGAGAATATCGATTTGGATAGGAAGGCTTATGTTCAATGGATCTATGATGCGCGTTTAGTCGAGAGTTTCATCGCTTACCTGAAACGGCGATTCAGGGTAGATTACTAGAGGCATTTCATTTCCCCGGAGGCATAGATGGCTATCACTAGCCTGAAAAATTCCTTCTCACAGCAACAAGCAAATTCAGGCCTCACCGAGTCAAGCGCACCTCAGTTCCCTATGATCGATCCTATTCAGAGGCGTGCGGCAGGTTCTCCGGACAGTTTCACGATTGTAGACCGAGAACAGCTTGCCGGCATCATTAACCATATTCACTTCATGGATGGGCACGTCCTTGCGCTTTTGCGCAACCCTAGACTTGGGAACAGTGTTCTTTTGAGGGTGAACCCGAAAGCCTGCCGCGGAGAAGAAATCACATGTGACTGCTCTGATACAGAGGCGGAGGACATCGCGATTAAAGACTATGATTTTTTGCATCTCATTATTGATGAGGGGAAGTCCATCATCTTTGTCCCGGCAACGCAGATCGAATTAGAGGGACGCCAATTACGCCTTGCTTTGCCCGAAGAAAGCTATGCCGTGAACCAACGCCGAACCAGGCGACATGTCTGCCGTGATGTTCAAGTCGAATTAAGACAAGGCAGCCTAAAGTTCGACGGAGAACTCAAAGATTTTAGTCCTTTTGGATTTCGTGTTAAAGCAGGGTCGAACCGGTTTTCTCAATTCAATCGGCCAAAAATGCCAGGGTTGTTTGAGGTGAGATTGCGAAATGGGGATCAGATCGTATTCTCCGGCCTTTGTCAGTGTATTCGTCATTGGAACCGATCCCAGGAAAGTGAATTCGTCTTCGTCGCCATGGACAAGAAAGAGCCCTGTTCAGGCGAATGTCAAGTCCGAAACCCACGGCAACAACTCAATCCATCTCCATCGCTTGCTTTCGAGCACCCTCTTATTGGTAGGCCTATTCTTCTGAAGGTTGCCGATATCTCCACTTCCGGGTTTCGCGTCTTTGAAAAAGAGGATGAAGGTGTTCTGATGCAGGACATGATCATCCCTGAACTCCGAATCGATTTTTCAGGCATGATCAGTCTGAAATGCAAGGCAAAGGTCGTGTATCATCGACAGGAAGGAGGAAAAGGCATCTGTTGCGGTATTGCTATCCTGGATATGGATAATCGAGATTACAATCAGCTTGCGCACTTTCTTATCAATACGCTGGATTCTCACTCCAAAATGAATGGTGATGTGGATTTAGATGCCCTATGGGAGTTCTTTTTTTGCACAGGGTTCATATATCCAAAGAAATATCATCTCATGGAAGCCCACCGAGACGATTTCAAGAGAACCTATCGAAAGCTCTACCCAGGGGGTCCAAGAATTGTAAGGCATTTCACCTATGAAAGGAATGGCCATATTTATGCACATATGTCCATGGTCAAGGCCTATGAGAATACGTGGATGCTTCATCACCATGCGGCGAGAAATTCGGGAGAGTATAAGCGAGCGGGTTTTACGGTACTCAAACAAGTTCTATTCTACATGAATACCTCACAAAAATTGCCCTCAACCAGGGCGGATTATGTCATGTGCTATTTCCGCCCTGAAAGCAAGTTTCCTAGTAGGGTTTTTGGTCGGGTTGCAAAGGAATTGAATGATCCCAAAGTCTGCTCTGTGGACCTCTACAGTTACATGCTTTATCCGAAGCAGTCAAAAGCGATAGCCTTGCCAAAGAGCTGGACAATCGAGGAGCCCAACGAGGAGCACTTGAGGGACTTATACGCCTTCTATGATCGTCGCTCAGGAGGTCTGCTATTTAATAGCTTGCCTTTGGATAGAGGAAATTCGAGCGATTCGGCATTCGAGGAGCTCTATACTCTGCAAGGACTTAGAAGACAATGGAAAAGCTATTCTCTGTGTTATAGAGGGAGACTTAGAGCTGTCTTTGTCGTAGATCGATCTAATCTTGGACTCAACTTATCCGAGCTTCTGAACAACATCAAGGTTCTTATAGCGGATGCGGAAAACCTTCCCTGGGACGTGCTCTCATGTGCCATTAACCAATTGGCATCTATCTATGAAACAGAGAAAGTGCCTCTCCTCATTTACCCGTCCGAGTATCTGGACTCAGAAAATGTGCTACACGATAGAAAAAAATATACGCATTGGCTATGTGATGGCTATATATTTGATCGTTTCACAGAAATCCTGCAAAAAAGATTTAGGCTAAACCTATGGAAATAAACCATTTTGAGAACGCTTTAATGCTATTGCTTTTGATTGCCTCCTAGCTTATGCCACATCAACTCCTTGCCTGCTATACTCCCAGGTGCTAATATTACATTATTAGTACGTTTCTCTCCCCCTTAGTGTTATTTTCATAACCGTATCATACGCAGGCCTAATCGGCTCTTGTGTCCATTGATCAATTTTTTTCCAAGTATGGCACCTTCAGACACAGAGCTTAACGAATGAAGATGGTGAACTCCATCTGGGGAGATCTACGGGGGAATTATGCTGTTGTATGCCGCTACGATACAGAAGAATTCTTACAATTGTTTCAGCATCGGCAATTAGATATCTGAACTCCTTAACGTCTTCAGAACGTATTATTGCAAAAGGCAATACTAAATGAAGATAACGATTATCAATGTATCCGGCCGCATGTCATCTGATGGATCCCGTCTGATCTCGGCATTATTGAAAGAAGCCAACCATGAAGTAAAAAACCTATTTCTAGCGAGACCTGAGCCTCTTATGTATCAGCACAGTGAGCTGGAACAATTAAATGGTATCCTAAATAAAACAGATCTAGTTATGATCGCTGTTTATAGCAGCTACGCCAATCGAGCGGTACAAGTTAGCGACTTTATTCACAGCAATTACCCTGGAATGCAGGTAATTTGGGGTGGACCCCATTGTATTGCAGCGCCTCAACTTTGTCTCCGGTACGCTGATGGTGTTTGCTTTTCGGAGGGAGATCAAGCGGTTATTGAGTTAGTTGAAAAGATGGAAGCGGGCAAAGACTACCATGACACGCCCAATATGGCCTTCAATATTAATGGACGCCAAGTAGTAAACAGGGTCCTCCCGCCATTCTCGGATTTGGATTCATTGCCTTATCATGACTACGATCTCGATGATCATTATTTGCTCGATGGCAATCTAGTCCACATGAACAAAAACAGGCTCCGTGAACGATTAGCGGGGTATCCATATTACATCCCCATTCTGTATTTCGTTACTTCCAGAGGCTGTCCCCACAAATGTGCATATTGCAATAATTGTCGATACGTAGACATGTTCGGGCGTACTAGCATCCGATTGCAGAGCACGGATCGCGTAATTGATGAACTGGTCTGCACTTTGAAAAAACTTGATTTCATCAGTTTTATTGGTATAGGGGACGATGATTTCTTCGTGCGTTCTAAGGGCCAGATAGATGCTTTCGCAAGGAAATACAAAGAAAAGGTAGGACTCCCTTTTGGAGTGGCCGTCAGTGCAAATACGTTTAGTGAAGATAAAATGGATATGCTGGTTGATGCCGGATTAAAGGCAGTGCAAATGGGTGTGCAATCTGGGAGTGAGCGCGTTTTGAAAGAAGTCTACAATAGGAAAATCAAGGCCTCGCGAACCAAGTCTGTCCTTGAAAAACTTAACTTCTATCAAAATGCTTCGGGCGTAGATGTCTTGGTTGATTTCATTATAGATAACCCATACGAGAGCAGGGATGACATTGCTCAAAGTTATAAACTTATTGCTGAATTGCCGCGCAGCATAAAAATGAACATTTTTTATCTTTCCTTTTTCCCCGGTACCCCAATATACGAAAGAGCGCTAAAAGACGGTATTATTGAGCCTTTCAGCGAAAAAAGCTTTAGGTTTTTTACAAGGTCTCATATCAGATATCAAAAGAACTATGAGACAATGTTGATTATTTTTGCCAGGTTCCTTAGGCAGCACAAAAACATAGGGAAATACATCCCAAATACCCTGCTCAGACTGATTGGATGTAAATCTTTTCGCTCAATCGCTTCAATACTGCCAAAACGCTTTTACGAGTTCATGGCTGAAATACTTAAATAGAAATGGCTTCCGCTTTCCATTCAATTCCAAGAGAAGTCGTCAATGGATTCGAAAGGCTGACGATCCTTCTGTTGAGCCTTATATTTGGTTTAAATCCAATAGAAATATTTGAAAATATCCAGCACTTGGCCTAGGAATCGGAGTGTTCGACCTATCGTTCGAATTTGCTCTAATCATATAACGCTTCCTGTTATCATCCAGGCATCAGGGAGAAATTTTCGCGCGAGGGCATGCACTAGCATTTCTTGCAAGTGTGAAGGGCTACCTGTATACTGTGCACGCTTTGCCAAATTCGACCTTGTAAAACCGCCTACTATTGAATGGCGTATCGTCCCATCTTGAGATGGTAAGCATTTCAGGAAGATCAGGTTTAAGCTGAGGATCCCATAATATGGTCTTATCAAATGAAAACAAAGACAGACCCGAAGATGCACTCTATAACAGTAGACTCATTAAAAATTATGTAAATTATGTTAAAGAATTCTATCCTAATGCCAAAATCGACACCATATTAAGACACGCCGACATAACTCTCCATGAACTTGAAGACCAAGGCCATTGGTTTAATCAACAACAAATCGACGCATTTCACGAAATCCTTACAAACGAGACTGGGAATCCCAAAATATCGCGAGAAGTAGGTCGTTATGCTGCATCATCACAAACATCAACAGCCTTGAAACGCTATACTCTTGGCTTTGTTACCCCCACATCTGCTTACAAAATGCTTGAGAAGCTCACATCAAAGCTAAGT
>CAYWMP010000185.1:0-1308 GCA_964459445.1 uncultured Desulfobacteraceae bacterium | reverse complement strand
GCAACGGTATTTGAAGTTGAGGAAATTTCCAGACATAAATTGCATGTTGAGGTACGAGTAGTTCCTGGAGTTAAGGAGAAACCTTACCAATGTGAAAACCGTCTCGGATTGTTGGAAACGGTATCGAAGCTTTTCACAAACAAATATGCAATTATCGATCACCCAATATGCATGCATAAGGAAAGTGATCGTTGCGAATACTTTATCAGGCTTGAGGAGACGCCATCTCTAATATGGAAGCGCATTCGCAATTATCTAATTCTTGCATGCATACTCTTCTGTGCCTTGCTCCCTATTTTCTTTTCTTCAGCCGTTTCTATTATAGCTGCCCTCATTAGTATTAGCGTCGTATCTATCACATCATATTGGGCGGAGCATCATGAGAAAAAAGAGCTAAGCAAAACCGTAATAACGCAAGGCGATGCAGCGAAAGATCTCCTGGATGAGATGAATATTCGATATAACAATGCTTTACTCGTTCAGGAGATCGGCCAGGCAAGCTCACAAATCTTGGTTGTTGGGGAGCTAATAAAAGCCGTTATAAAAATCATGGAGAAAAGGCTGGATTTTGATCGGGGCATGATCTTATTAGCCAATCGAGAGAAAACTCGGCTCATCTATTCAGCTGGTTTTGGGTATAATGAAGAACAAGAAGAGCTCTTGCGGCAGAATGAATTTCATCTCGAAAACCCGGAGTCCCGTGGCGTCTTTGTATTGGCCTTTAGAGAACAAAAGCCATATCTCTTATCGGACATGTCAGAGATTGAACGAAATTCCTCTAAAAGGAGTCTCGAACTTGCCGAGAGGATGGGCGTCCAGTCTATCATCTGCGTACCCATTGTTTATGAAAATGAATCCATGGGCATTTTGGCGGTGGATAATGTTAAAACAGGAAGGCCGCTTACGCAGAGCGATATGAATCTTCTTAGGGGAGTCGCGTCACAAACAGCATTGAGCATTGCCAATGCTCAGTCTTTCGAAGAAAGGAAGCAATTGGAGGCCCAGCTTCAGGCCGCCCAGAAGATGGAAGCCATTGGCACTTTAGCAGGAGGAATCGCTCACGATTTTAACAACGTTCTCCAGACAATATTTGGATACACCCAGATCATGCTCATGGGTAAACGGCCTCAAGATCCGGATTACAACAACTTGTTGGCTATGGAAAATGCTGCTCAAAGAGCGAGCGATTTGACGAAACGCCTTTTGATATTTGGACGGAAGGTTGAAAGCAATCTAAGACCCTTAGATCTTAATCAAGAGGTCGAGCAGGTTTATAATATGCTCGAACGCACTCTTCCCAAAATGATA
>CAYWMP010000184.1:8427-11828 GCA_964459445.1 uncultured Desulfobacteraceae bacterium | reverse complement strand
ACATCTCATGGATTTTCAACGATTAATTGGGTGCCTTCCAAGCACCCTTTTATCCTAAGATTATGGCTGAGTTAACAGGTCGAATCCCCCGCTTTGGAAATAACACATTGTAGGACTTTGTCCGGGAAAGCCCTTTTTGCAGCCTCCCCACAATATTCTGAAATCCAGATAACAAAATTTCGAATTTCCATTGATTTACTCATGATGAGTATTATTGTAGATTTGCCGAATTTTGCTGAATCTTGGCAGGTTTCCAATACTCTTTAAGGACATTCTAGCCAAGCCGGAAAAAATCTAAAGGCCCTATTCTGAGAGAAAACAGGAGGTTAAAGAAATGAAAATCGTGAATCTGGATCATATGTCTGCGAATCCTCTTCTTCCTGAGGTTGCTGAGGTGATGAAGGGTGCTATTGATGAAAACTATGGGAATCCCTCAAGCCAGCACAAAATAGGCGATGTAGCTGCCGAAGCCCTGGGCAAAGCCCGAGAGTCTGTGGCGACACTCATAAACTGCGCTGATCAAAGAGAAATGGTGTTTACATCCGGAGGCACGGAATCCGTCAATCATGCGATAAAGGGCGTCGCTTTTGCCCTAGCAGATAAAGGCAATCACATCGTTACTTCCAATATCGAACACAATGCGGTGCTGCGGACCCTGCGCAGGTTAAAATTAATGGATTATCAGGTGACTTCAATCCCAGTGGATGGGCATGGACGCGTGAATCCTGAACATGTCACCAAGGCGATACGCGATGACACCATTATCGTCTCAATCATGCACAGCAATAATGAGATCGGTACGATTCAGCCTATTGAGGAAATTTCAAAAATTACCAAAGAAAAGAAGATCCTCTTTCACACGGATGCCGTAGATTCCGTCGGCGTGGTCCCTATCGATGTTCAAAAACTGGGCGTGGACCTCATGAGTTTCGCCTCCAACCCCTTCTACGGCCCAACAGGGGTAGGTGGGCTCTATATCCGTCGAGGGACCAAAATATGGCCCATTTTGGACGGCGGCGTCCAGGAGAACAACAAGAGGGCCGGTGCAGAGAATCTCATTGGCATGATAGGCATGGGAGTGGCCGCGGATCTCGCCAAAAGGGACATGGAAAAGAGGATCGCTCAGGCCAAAAAGCTCAAGGAAAAAGTCCTTCATGATTTGCCCCAATATATTGATGAATACTTCATCAATGGCCATCCCGAGCTTAGTTTGCCCACCCTGGTGTCCATCTCCATCAAATATATCGAGGGTGAAAGTGTGGTGCTTATGCTGGACGATGAAGACATTGCCGTATCCACAAGGTCCGCCTGTGCCGCCGGTGCACTTCAGGCATCCCATGTCCTTTTGTCCATCGGCCGCGAGTTTGCGGATGCCCAGGGGACCATGGTCCTCACTTTCGGGTTGGATAACAGGGAGGATGACATAGACCGTTTCTTAAGGGCCCTCAAAGACGCCGTAAAGACACTGAGGGATATATCCCCCTTATACAACAAGGTGGCCTAAAAAAAATTCCGGCGGGATTGAGCCGCTAGCATTTCCTTTTGGCTAAAAGAAAGGCCGTCTGCATAGGAAAGTAGACGGCCTTTCTTTTGTGGTTTATTGTTTTAGCTATGCAATATCCGGATTCCAAAAATCCTTTATCCTTCAATGCTTCGCGGTAACAGGCTATGCGGTGCCGCGATCTTCGATGGAAATCGCGTCCGTGGGACAACGTTTCACGCATGTGGCGCATCTGATGCACCGCTCTTCATCAATCAGCAAAGCATACCCTTCGGGTAGTTCCTGTCCAACCGCTTCAATCTCTTTTGTACTAACCATCCTTAAGCAGTCTTCAGGACATGTATCTACGCATCCGCCGCAAAGGATACATTTCTCATCATCAATAAATATATTCAGGTTGCACTTTAGGCAGCGCCTGGCCTCTGTTTCGGCCTCTTCTTCGGAGAGCCCAAGTTCTACCTCCGTGGTAAGTTCCTTTCTCTTTTCCGGAGCAACGGTATGTTGAGTTGCTCGCTCCAAGGCGTCATAATCATCAGCAGTTCGGTCAAAGGGGAGTGGGCCTAAGTCTCTTGCCTTTTTCATTTTTGCTTCGCGGACCGCCCCCTTTTGTAAATACTCGTCAATTGAAGAGGCTGCTTTTCTTCCGCTGGCGACCGCCTCCACAACGGAATGGGGCCCATAGAAAACATCTCCGGCAGCGAAAACGCCCGGCATTGACGTTGCCAGCGTCTCCTCATCTGCTGAAAGAAGGCCCGTTTTAATGGGCGTCCCCTCCGAGGATGCAAAAGAAAGGTCGGCCATTTGGCCTATGGCAACGATGACCGTGTCCGCATCCCATTTCTTCAAATGATTTTCATTGTACTCAGGAGCGAACCTACCTTCATCATTGAAGACACGGGTGCACTCTTTAAACACAACTTCTTTGACCCACTCTTCTCTTCCGAAAATCCCTCTGGCTCCCCAAGGTATAAAAGCCTTTGGCCCCCATGAGTTTTCTATGATTATACCCTCTTCTAGGGCTGCTTCTATTTCGTGCTCCCACGCGGGCATCTCCTGTCTATTCTCCAGACAAACTAACCTTAGCTCTCTGGCTCCCAGCCGGTTTGCCGCTCGCGCCACGTCGATGGCCACATTGCCGCCACCTATCACGATAACCCTTTTGCCAATTTGGACTGACTTTCCCAGTGCAATATCCCTCAGGAATTCAACGCCCTTCAGGATACCCGGTAAATTTTCTCCCGGTATTTCCAGAGGCCGACTGAGGTGAAGACCTGTTGCGATGAGAACCGCCTCAAAGCGTTCTTTCTTCAGGGTGTCGATGGTCACATCTTTCCCAAAACTGATACCCATTTTAATCACAATTCCCATCCTCGCCAGATTCATGAGCTCCCCGTGAACAAATTCCTTTGGAAGGCGATAGGTGGGAATACCAACGATCATCATGCCCCCTGGGATTTGAAGCTTCTCAAATACCGTTGGACTATAGCCGAGGAAGGCGAGATCACGTGCGGCTGCCAGACCTGCAGGGCCGGACCCGATGATAGCAATCTTGGCTCCTTTAAGCCTCGAACAACGATCCAACCCTTCCTTTGTGATTTTCTCCCAGGCTATGTGGCCTTGTTCGTCTTTTTCAGGCGCCGGCGATTGCATGGCAATCTTGTCGGCCACAAACCGTTTTAAAGAACAAATGGAAATGGGTTGATCGAGGGTTCCCCTTCTGCAGGCGCTTTCGCAGGGATGGAAACAAATTCTGCCGAGAATGGAAGGAAAAATATTGTCCCTTCGGTTAATAGCGTAGGCTTCATTGAACCGTTCGTCCTTAATGGCAGCCACATAGCCACAGGCATCGGTCCCCGCCGGGCAGGTATATCTGCAGGCAATGTTCTCTTCGAACCATTCG
>CAYWMP010000184.1:0-8327 GCA_964459445.1 uncultured Desulfobacteraceae bacterium | reverse complement strand
ATCATAGCATACCTTATGGGTCCAAACCTCATGAAGAAGTCTTTCCATTTAAGAGCGGGAAGCAGCATCCCCAGCCCAAAATATGCTGCCAGCACAATCGCCCCTACAATAGGATTAAAGCTCCACAGTGTTTCTTCTAAGGGTTTGATCACCTCCCAGGACTCCCAGGGCCAATAGAAACTCCAGTTGGGCCCCCTCAAAAAGGTCCCGACAAATATTAACAGAAACCACATGACATAGCCGAACCCAAAGATGATGATCGCCTTCTTCCTTCGGCTGTAGGTATATCCCCCCGAAACCCTGTTGTTTACATCGAGATAGGGTATGGCGACCAATCCAACAATAATGATGTTTGGGATAAGAAAACCAGCAAACCAGGGGTCAAAATAGACAAGGAGTTCTTGCAACCCTAGGAAATACCATGGTGCCTTAGCTGGATTTTCTGTCCAGTTTGGGTCCGCCTCAGGACCCAGTGGCGCGTCTATTAAAAGGCCCCAAACTAAAAGTAAACCTAATACTGAGACAATAGCTATAAATTCCTTGAATACCAAATTAGGCCAGACGAACTCCCCGTCGATAAAGTCCTTTTCCTTGGCCCTGGTCGTCCCCTCAACAAAGGCCAATACTCTTAGTCTTTCCTCTTTATTATGCGCTTTATCTTCCATAAATTCTCACATCTTCACGTTTCATGATTCCGCAATTCATTCGCGGGATAAGCCTGACAAAAAACATGATCGCCTAGAAAATGGCTTATAAAGGCCCGGATATGCCGCCGTCTTTTCTCACTCTCCAGAAATGTACAATGGCAAAAACAGTTATGACTGCCGGCATAAAAATAACATGCAAAACATAAAATCTTAGGAGCGCGTTTCCCCCCACCTCAGGGCCTCCCAGCAAGACAAATTTTATATCATTGTACTTGTTCACAATCGCAAAGGGCCCCTCTTCTCCTAGTACGGGTGTAGCACGCGCCATATTTGATCCGACAGTGATAGCCCAATAGGCCAATTGATCCCATGGTAGGAGGTATCCGGTGAAACTGGTAAACAGAGTTGAAGCCAGCAAGACGACCCCGATAACCCAATTAAACTCCCTTGGGGGCTTATAGGCGCCTGTAAGGTAGACCCTGAGCATGTGCAACATAACGGTTAACACCATGAGATGGGCGGCCCATCGATGAACATTTCTGAGTATCATGCCCAAGGGAACGTCGAATTTGAGGGATTTCATATCCGTGTAGGCGTATTCAGGTACTGGACGATAGTAAAACATCAGCAGCACGCCCGTAATTGTCAGAATAATAAAAAGCAGAAAACTGGTGCCTCCAAGACACCAGGTGTAGCGTACCTTTAAGGCGTGTTGTTTCATTTTTACAGGATGGATGTGGAGTACCACGTTAGACATGATCTGCAGGGCTCGATTCTTCTCAGTGTCTGCATAGCCATGCCGAAAGAAGGATTTCCAGATACTGGACTCCGTGACCATCCTGAGTAACGCGTCTTTGTCCGTAAATCCCTGCTCGATCAAAGATTGCCATATCCTGGATCCGGTCAGTTTCTTGGCCAGGCTTTCTCTGAGTTTCATCCTGTTCTCCGACCTTATCGTTTGATGAGTAAAGAGAGGGGCTTCGTGCGCATATGTCTTTAACAATCCTATATTTATTAAATAATGGGCCAGACAAGAAAAACATATACCGTATATAGGGTATCTTTCCATACCCAAACAGGGGATCAAAAACGGCTTTCAAGGCATAGGACACCTTTTTTTGCGTTAATATAGCAAATTCCACAACCTTGCCATAATGCACCACTTGTTACCCAACCACCCTGCGACCTCCATCAACCTTCCTTTTCTGGTCCCTGATCCGGGAAAAGTGTGACCATGGCCTAAGCTCTGCGGTCGGAGTGCGATGCTTTCAGTAGATTGTCTAGATCGAACTATTCTGCCTTTGCACCCCCCACTATCCCCGATTTGGGTACCGAAAGATACCCGGTTCACGGTATATGTTTCCCTATATCAACTAATGTAAAGATATTAGATACACCTTTTAGAAATATTCTCAAATACATTGTCGCAAAGGAGAGACATCCCATGGATGCGCCCAGTGACACGAATTCGGCATCTAAAGCCAACCCTGTGTCTGTTCCAGCACAAGGGGGCAGTGGCGAAGTATCTATTTTCCGTCGTAAATTCATCCGCCGGGCAGGTTGGGGTGCACTATTCGCAGCCTTAGGTATCTCATCCGCAGGAATTATCCGGTTCTTCTACCCTCGCATCCTCTTTGAGCTTCCCACAGCTTTCAAGATAGGCACCTTGGGAGACTATCCCGAAGGAAGTCCAGATCAACATGGGGTTGTGAGCATCAGCGGCAAATACATGGAGGAACACCGGGCCTGGATCGTTCGTGAGCAGCGCCGTATTTACGCCATTTTTGGAAAATGTACCCATCTCGGGTGTACACCCAGGTTGTTTTCTGAAGATAGCACCTTTAGATGTCCCTGCCACGGCAGCAGATATTACAGCAACGGTGTGAATTTTGCCGGTCCTGCTCCCAGGCCCATGGATAGATATGAGATCTACCAAATGGAAGACGGACGCATCGTAGTGGACAAAAGCAAACTCTATACTTTCAAAGAGTTCGACAACAACAAGGCTTATGTAAATGTATAGTCCTGCCCTACCCGGAAAAGGTAAAAATTGTTGATCTGAGAGGCTGAGTATGAGGCTAACCCCAAAGAAAAGTCTGGTGAATTTGTGTTTCTGCCTAATCCTATTGGGTGTTATTGGATGGGCCCTATGGGCTGAATACGACCGGCCCTGGAAAAGCTATCAACGTGCCTTTACTAAGCTGGATGCCGAGCTGACCGTGGCGGAATTGTCAAAGCTTCAAAAGGGGCCTCTTGGTGAAGAGGAAAAGAAAAGAATCGAATTGTTGGAGGGGCGTCAACAAAACATCGCCCAAAAGCGGCCCAAAATTCAGCAGCTGTGGCTCAAAGACTTCAATATTGCCGACCGCTGCATGACTTGTCACCAAGGGGTGGAATATGCCCGGTTTGCCAAGGCAGATGAACCCTATCGTACGCACCCCGGGAAATATCTGGATCCGGAAAGACACCCGGTAGAGAAGTTTGGCTGTGTTAGTTGTCACGATGGACAGGGCATGGCTCTGGAAACCGAGGCTGCGCACGGGGAGGTAGAGAACTGGTTGAGTCCCCTGCTCAGAGGACACTTTGCCGAGGCATCTTGTACCGCATGTCACCCTATGCGGAGCGACATCCCGGCCGAAGCGGTATTAGAAGAAGCGCCGGTTTTCTCCAAAGCTCGAACCTTGTATTTGACAAATCATTGCCGAGGCTGCCATGTCCTGGAGGGGTTCCAAAGGCCCGAGCGCATAGGTCCGATTCTCACCAATATTGCGGCTAAAACCCGAGCATCCTGGATCGACTATTGGTTGACCAAACCCAAAGACTACCTACCAAAAACAAAGATGCCGGACTTCGAGCTAAAAAAACAGGAGATCCTAGAGATCACGGCTTACCTTTTGAGCCTAAAGTCTTCTTTGCCAAGCAACTCCAAAGCACGTGCCCTCCTGGGGGATCCAAAAGCCCAAACCGAAGGAAGGAAAACCCTGGAAGATCTGGGTTGCCTCGGCTGTCACAAGATAACGGATAAAGGTGAAGACTTTGCGCCTGACCTCAGTCGCGTTGGGGAAAAGGCATCCCCTGACTGGATTTTTGATTGGGTGAAAGACCCGAAAAAGTATTGGCCCCAGACCGCCATGCCTAACCTGCGAATCGAGGATGAGGAGGCCCAGCAGTTGGTGGCCTACCTTTCAAGCCTAAAACGAAGAGGGCAGATTGGTGAGACAGCTTTGAGTGGTCTAGGTGGGGCTGAACAGGTTGAGAAGGGGGAAAAGTTGGCCAAGGAAAAAGGTTGCACTGGATGCCATGAAATCTCGAAATTTCCCTTGGGCTTCAATGCCCCCGAGCACAATGGTATTGGCGAAAAAAGATTGGAGGAACTTGTCTTCGCAAAGACGGATATTCCCCACACCCTGCTCGCTTGGCTCCAAACAAAAGTTATGAAGCCTCGGGCCTTTGCCGTCCCTGAAGAGAACATTGTGACCCTCATGCCGGTGTTCGGATTTAGCAAAGAGCAGGGCGAAGCACTATCCACCTTTCTGCTTAGTCTTAGAGATCGGCCCGTGTTGTCGAAATATATTAAGATTTTGCATGATCCCGGCTCCGCCCAGAGCAGAGGTGAACTGTTTGTCGAGTATTTCAATTGCCTTGGCTGCCACAAGATCGGAGAAAAGGGCGGCATTATCGCACCCGAGCTGAGTTTCGAGGGCAGTAGGGTAAACCCGGAATGGATGGTGGATTTTCTGCAGGGACCCACTAAGATTCGCCCTGAAGACACTCTCCCAACAAGAATGCCCACTTTCGGCCTTACAGCCGAACAGGCCGAGACGGTTGCGGCCTATTTCACTAATAGAAACAAGGTCACTTATCCATATTACCTTACAGAGAAGAAGGACTCCATAAAGAAGGAGGATCGGGACAAGGCATGGGGATTGTACTGGAAATTTTTCGCCTGTCACACCTGCCACAGTTGGAAGGGCCGAGGCGGGTCGATTGGACCGGATCAAAGCGGTCTTTCGGACCGTCTGAGGAAAGAGTGGATCATTGAGTGGCTCAGGAATCCTCAGAAGTTCATTCCGGATGCACGAATGCCCAATTTCGAACTCTACGACGATGAGTTGGTATTGCTGAGTGACCTGATCATGAGCTTTAAGGAGGTCCCGCCGAGCGTTTGGGATGAAATGCGCCGTCGGTGGCAGGATGAGCTACTGGCAAAACGGGCCGGTGAGCCCCCCCCGTCCTATAGAGGTCAGTGAAGGGAAGATGGATATGATCGTTTCTGAAGGCTCAAAACATAAAGCTGTGGGCGTGCTCCTGGTTGCCCTTATTGCGGTGGTGCTCCTTATCGGCCAAATTCAGGGGGCTGAGAAGGAAGTCCTAAAGGGACAAGAAGCACCCCTGGAGCCCAGTCTGGAGCTGGGAACCAAGACCTACAACTGGTATTGCACGCTCTGTCACGGGGTAAAGGGCGACGGAAAAGGTCCCAATGCCAGGAATCTCTTCGTAAAACCTGCGAATCATATAGATCCAAAGTTCATGTCTACACGGACAGACGAAAAACTATTCGATGTCATAAACATGGGAGGCAAAGGGATATCCAAGTCCGCCCTGATGCCCCCTTGGGGTGCGGCCATTGGGGATGTCCGCATACAATCGCTGATCCTCAAACTCCGAGATCTCTGTAAGTGCTCAGCGGCTGGTGCGAGCCGATAGGATTCAAGATTCAGACGAAAGCTGTAATATTTCGAGAAAATACACAACCCGACGCCATTATCCCCAATTATGGATTCAAATATACCTGATTCACGGTATTTATTCCGGCCACACATTTCTCTAAAAATGGGATACTTTTCTTAATATATTAGAGTTTCAAAATAGGCATCTTTATATCATAACGCGTTATTAGAGTTTCTCACCTTTTCTACTCACATTCTCTTCATCATTAGGGGGATCTTATGAGATCAAGGTGGAAGTATTGGCTAGGGCATCCCGCTCTTCTCATTCCATTGGCTGTGGTCTGTCTTGTGGTATTCTCAACCTATTATAATACAACAAACAGTGCAGCCGTCGCGGCGGATGAAACGGAAGAGTGGAAGGTTTGGCAACAAAGATACAACGAACAGATGGCTGAAAAGCAGCCGCACAAAAGAAGCTTCTGGCTCACAAAAAAGCTGGAGGTCAAGGAGTCGATCATTGATGATGAGAAACTCCCCCACAAGGCAAAGAGGGGAAAGGTGGTGGAGCGCTGTCTGACATGCCACGACGGTATTGAGCAGTTCAGTGCCTTTCATCCCACGGATACCTATGGATGCACCCTCTGCCATGGTGGAAAGGGCGAAAGCCTGAACAAGGAAGAAGCCCATGAGACCATGATTGCCTCCCGTTCCTCAAAGGGGAAACGAAACCCATCCAATCTCCGCATCGTGCAAAAGACCTGCGGGACTGCGGGATGTCATGCCGGGAACGAGCAGTGGGATCGAAATCATGTTCACAGGGTTCGTATGACGATTATGGGGCTTCAGTCCGGAATACTCAGTGCCCTGCGATTCCAATACGCTGCCCAGGAATCAAAGCTCGCCTCTTTTTCCGGTGTGGGAGTGGTAGATGATGACTATGTTCCTGCCCACCGAGGCGCACAGAAAAAGCTCGACACCGTGCCGGTGATGAGTGCCAAGGACTTGCCGACCGACAAAGAGGGTAATCCCA
The DNA here is from genome assembly GCA_964459445.1 of uncultured Desulfobacteraceae bacterium. Taxonomy (GTDB): domain Bacteria; phylum Desulfobacterota; class DSM-4660; order Desulfatiglandales; family HGW-15; genus CAYWMP01. Next base: position 1,980 of record CAYWMP010000184.1, on the reverse strand, counting down.
TTACGGTCGACGATATGGGCAATCCCATGAAGATCTCCGGCGAGAATGCCGACAGCCAGTGGCGAAAATCCTGCGCCCGTTGTCATTTCTGGAATGAAGGGAAACAGGCCCCTGCGGACTATCGGGCCCAGGGATGTGCGGCCTGTCACTACCTCTACGATAATGACGGCCTATACAAGGGCGACGATCCCACCATCCCAAAGGATGAGCCGGGCCACGGGAAACTCCACCAGATCAGCACCGCCATTCCGGCCACCCAGTGTATTCACTGTCATAACCGGGGCGGCAGAACCGGCGTGAGCTACGAAGGACGTGTAGAGTCTGACTTCTATGGCACGCCCTTCATGGAAGGCAAACATTCAGACCAAAAATTCCACGGCAAATACTACAACACCCCCATGATGGACATCCATTACGAGAAAGGCATGGAGTGTATCGACTGCCACACCCAATTTGACACCATGGGTGACGGCAATCTTTACTCTAAAAAGCACGAACAATTCGAAACGCGGTGCCAGGACTGCCACGGCACCTATAAGGAGGGAATAAAGACCACCAAGGTCACCGACCCCAAGGACAGGGTTGTCCGCTTGGGCAGCGTCTCTCCCAATTATGAGAACAAAGTCGGTGATGAGATGGTGGTGAGCGGCCGGGGTAACAAGTACACCAATGTAAAGGTCATTGATGGGGAAGTGATCCTTATCAGCAAGTTCGACGGCCGAGAACACCTCTCCTCTGTGATAACGGGCAAAAAGGGGATTCATTCCATTCCGCAGCACCAGGAGAGGATGGAGTGCTGGACCTGCCATGCTCGCCACACTTCCCAGTGCTATGGCTGCCACGACTATTATAACCAGACCGGAAAAGGGAAGGACAAACTGACCGGGAAAAAGAGCTATGGGAAATGGCCCGAGTTCCGGAGCTTTGTGCGGTATGAGGAACCTCCCTTGGGAATCGGAGCAAAAGGCCTGGTAACGACCTACATACCGGGCTGTCAGGTTCAATTCACGGCTGTTTCCAACGATGGGAAAATCATGGGTGACTGGGACAACTACCATTTTCAGTCTGCCGAGGGCTACAGCAGTATGTCGATTAATCCTATTTTTACCCATACCATCCGAACCGAAGTCCGTACCTGTGAAGACTGCCACCTGAATCCCAAAACCCTTGGATTGGGTTTCGGCAAACTCAGCATTGATCCTGATCCATCCGGGAAGAAGGACCGAATGAAATTTACCTATGAAACGGAAAGGTCCGGCGTGAACCTCGGATTTCCATTAGAGGTGATGGTCACGCCCCAGGGCAATCAGGTAGCCTCTACATCGCACATCGGTTCCAGGCCCTTTAATCAGGCCGAAATAAACAGGATACTCAAGGTGGGCAACTGCCTGGCCTGTCACGACGGTTACGACGATCCAATCTTCCAGGACATCTACAAGGCCTATGTGGATTTCTCCACCAAGTGCCAGAAGGACAACTATGTCAAGGAGGCCCTTAAGGAGGCGGCAGTTAAACAGAAGAAGCCTGATAATGTCGGGATAAAAACCGCCTTGCGACCCAGGTCGAGGGAGGAGGTGAAGCCATGAAAAGCAGCCATATACTGACAGCTGTTCTCTGTTTAATGGTTGGGGCTCTGGTCTTCACCAGTCCTGTGATGACGACCTTGGCTGAGGAAAAGACGGTTGAGATCGCCGGCAAGAAATACCCCCTCAAGAAGTTTGATGAGCTGTCCGACTTCAAGACCCCCCGTAGATTCGAAAAAATAAAGGATGGGATGAAGATCACGCCGGAGGGGGTTCCCTTTGCCTACGACGGTCCCCGCGGGCATGTGCTCGTTGATGAGTATTTCAAGATCAGGTTTCCCATGGATAAGGTCTTTGCCGGCGCCAAGGCCGCCACAAAGGGGAGCAAATGCCTCAGTTGCCACAAGGGTATTGAACTCATCAGCGACACCCATGACTTCGGTTGTATAAAGTGCCA
>CAYWMP010000183.1:0-11914 GCA_964459445.1 uncultured Desulfobacteraceae bacterium | reverse complement strand
GGGCTCCGCCCACGCCCAGGTTGGTCACGACCGGACCGGAAGAACCCAGCTTGCGAAGAGGCAGGAGCTTGCCCAGCCGGTCGGAGTGAGAGGCGCTGGCCGCGGCAATCTTTCCCTTGCCATGGAAAAGGCTGGGCACCATTAGCCCGGCGGTGCAGCCCGCCAGCATGGCCAGGAACTCCCTTCGTTTGAATCCCGTGTGCCGGTTGGCAGCGTTTTCATTCTCTTGTTTCATAAAATCCTCCGTATTGGGACATAAGTCCTTTTATATACAGTACAAAGTTGGAGCCGGTAACAAAAAAGGATTTTACTGTCATGGGGGATACTGTAAACCTTGATTCACGACTGGAAAGCGCTGCACTCGTAAACGACCAAGGGTTCTCGTTTGCCTTTGACAGTGATGACCCGTCGTTCGATCGAGCCGCGGTTGGCGTCAACGAGCTCGTAGAGCTCCTCGGAAATTAGCATCTTCCCAGGGATGCAGTTCGACTCTAGACGCTGGGCAAGATTGACCGCATCGCCGATAAACGTGTACTCGCGCCGATCCACGCCGCCAACATTGGCGCGAATCGCACGGCCGGCGCTGATTCCGAGTCGCACGTTGAACGGGGTTCCCTGAGCACGCACCTCCCGAAACAGCGACAGGATTCGCAGCCCTGCTTCCACTGCCCTGCTCTTTTCGTGAAATGCTGCAAAAATACAGTCACCCATATATTTGTCCACATCCCCGCCACAATCATAGATGATTGCGGTGGCGGGTTCGAAGAGATCGTTGAGCGTTTGGACGACCTCTTTCGGCGAGTGCAACTCGCTGTAAGACGTAAATCCTTTTACATCCATGAACAGAAAAGCACCGTTGAACTCAGCGTCGGCGATTTCATACTCTCCACGTTCGGCGGACGCGCCTGCCTGACTCCATACTTCGTGCGGGGTGTAACGATGGAGAACCTCGCTCTGAGCACGAAGTCGTTCGCCGTCGTGATAGACTTGTCGGCTGAGATTTGCCAAAAATGCCTCGGTGCTATCGAGAGTCTCCTCGCTCTGTTTCAACAACTGTTCGAGATCTCTGCCGGAAGCTCTACGTTCCACACGAGCCGGCACCACGACTTGGGTTGGAGGCTCGGCAGAGGACAAGGCAAGCAAACCGATCGTCGTACCATGGAAACCAGCCCCGCCGAGACTCTCCTGCTCGTTTATGACGTCGTCGTAGCGATTGAGCAAAGGCATGATTTCGCCACCAGAGTACCAGCCTACAATCGGAACCTTCGGTCCCATAACCTTGCGCACCGCCTCGATTTCTGCATCGCTACGGCTGTGCAGAATCGCACCGCGCTGGGAACAAGACACAGCGAGCACCAGCGAAGGTTGTTTGCCTTCCAAACCAGTAAGGCATAACTCGGCGGCACGACGAGCACCAGCGATAAGGCTCTTTCGATTCGCCTGGATCAAGTTTACATGACGCCCCTGTAGGTTATCCGCCGGGTAAAACGTCATACAGCCGGCTTTGCGATCGATATTGACAGGGGTTTTGACTGTCATGCGTGGACCTGCCGTTTCTTCCAGCTGAAGGGCGAGACCGTATCGTTGCACCAGCAGCTCGAAAAACTGGTCGTCTGTGTCCCGACCGAGGAATTGCCGATAGAACTCGACGATCGGCATCCCGTCCACTTCATACACGGTGGACGCTTCGCTGCGAGTCACCAGATGGGTGGGCCCAAGCGGTTCCCAACCATGGCCGTAACCAAACGCAGCCGTGTAGCGATTTCGTGGGAGTTGCATCGCCGCAAACCGAACGTACTGTTGAAGGGCTCCACCACAGTACTGGTAGTTGGTCCAAAATTCTGGATGGTTCATCCCCAAATCATAGTTACCGCATGACATGCCGCCGAAAATAGCCAGTTGGCTGATGCGTTGTCGCAAGGTCGCCAGCGTCTCATTTTCTCGTCCGGCGCTAATCCCACTCAGCAATAGCCCGATATTGAGGCAATTTACATCCGGCTGCCAGTCATCGAGAGCATCCAGCAAGACTCTGCTCATCGTTTGCGGGTCGTCTTGCATCGGCACCGATACTGTCCTGATCGTCGCTTCAGGCAATTCCAGGAGCAAAACGGCAAGGGATTTATAGGTGACACCAGCTGGGGAAATCTCTGCGTACGATGAGCCGCCAAACAAGATCGATGGATCGAGCCCTGCCTCGAGCAAACCGGCATAGACTTGGTCTTGTTGCAGATGAATCGAGCCGAACACAACGGCCAAAGTAGGCTCGGAGACTGACTGACGAGCCTGACCGACAGCCTCGAGCGCAGCTTCGCGTGCGTTGGAATTAAAGGAAACGCCGATACCAATCTTCACTTCGTTCCTCCTAGCCAGATATTGCCTGGAGTGCTTGATCAAAGGATGTCAATCTTGTTGATTTCCAGCGGGGAGTGGTGCACTTTTCTGCACAGGATTAGTACCGATCGCCTACTACACCCTGATTGATAAGAGACTCCAGACGCTCCAAGTGTTCCGTTCGTAAAGTTATATCTTGTGACGCCCAGTTTTCCTCCAGGCGTTCAGTTCTCCGTGTCCCTGGTATTGCGGTGAGGGGGACATCGCGCGACAGAACCCATGCCAATGCGACTTGAGCTGCTGTGGCTTCAATCTCTTCCGCGACTTCAGCTACAAAATCGGCCAACCGGCTGTTCCTGGCGATTGCTTCCTCGGTAAATCGCGGATTGTCCAACCTCCAGTCACCGGGTTCCAGATCGCTTCGTGACCGGATTGCCCCGGATAAAAATCCTCGGCCAAGGGGACTGTAAGCCACAAATCCGATATTAAGTCGTTGAATTGTTGGCAGAATGTCGGCCTCAACGTCCCGCGACCACAAGGAATACTCGGTCTGGAGTGCACTGACGGGATGAACCTCGTGGGCGCGGGCGATGGTTTCCGGGTCTGCCTCAGACAGGCCGATATAGCGTACTTTCCCCGCCTTCACGAGCTCAGCCATAGCACCGACTGTTTCCTCGATCGGTGTATCGGGGTCCACACGATGCTGATAGTAGAGATCGATGTAATCTGTCCTGAGGCGCTTCAGTGAGGCATCGCAACAAGCCTTTACATAATCCGCACTTCCTTTAATACCTTGCCAGCTGCCGTCTTCGCCGCGGGAAACGCCAAATTTAGTTGCCAAGGTGATTTGGTCGCGGCGCCCCTTGAGTGCCTTTGACAACAAGATTTCATTCGTAAACGGGCCATACATGTCTGACGTATCCCAGAACGTGCACCCAATGTCTGCTGCCCGATCGAGAACGCAAAGATTTTGAGCTTCTGAAGAGGAGCCGTAAAAATCCGACATTCCCATGCAGCCCAAACCGATTGCAGGCACACGAAGGCCTTGTGATCCAAGATTGACCTGTTTCATAATTCTGATGCCCTTTTGCTCATTTTTAAGGCTGCTAGCTCCTGAAAATTCAAAAGGAATTACTTTTTCTCGAAATAGTCGGACAGGAGGGCCTTGGTCTTGACAACGTTCATATTGAGGCCCAATTCCTTGCGTTCAAAACCCATGGCAATGCCCAACAACTGCGGCAGATAGAGAACGGGAATGTTGTATTGCTTTTCAAACTCGGCCTCGATGCCCTTTTGATTGCTGTCATACATGACAGAGCAAAAGGGACAGACAAGGCACATGGCGTCTGCGCCTGCATCCGCCACACAGTCGAGTTTCTCCTTGGCCAGGCCGAGGGCCGTCTTTTCATCAACCGGCAATACGGGGCCGCCGCAGCATTTCATTTTTCCGCTGTAGTCAACCACCTTTGCCCCGGTGATGGAAACCAGCGCATCGATGGTTTTGGGATCTTCCGGGTCGTCAAATCCGTCATAGATCTCCGACGGTTTGAGATAGTGGCAGCCATAGTGGTTGGCGATAGTGAGATTGTCGAGTTTTTTCTCAATGTGTTTCTTTATTTCATCCGGCCCGATCTCCTCAAAGAGCACGCGGGCAAAATGCCTTACCTTGACTCCATCCTTGTATTTAAGGCCCGCCTTGGATAGTGCAGCGTTGACTTCATCCCTTGCTTCTTTATCCTCGGCCAGATGGTGCGCGACTTCCGTCAAGGCAGAGGTACAGGAACTGCACAATGTACAGAGATCCAAGCCCTCTTTTTCGGCAAGCGCCAGATTGTAGGCACACAGTACTGTTGATGCCTTGATATCAGAACTCTTTATTGGAAATCCGCAACAGATGAAGTTAGGCACGTCGCAGAACTCGAGGCCCAGTTCATTGGCCACTTTTCTTGCCGAAAGCTCATAATTCCTGGATCGTGCCGGTATGGTGCATCCTAGAAACAGTGCATATTTCATATGTAACCTCAGCTTACGTAATCCATTCTATGTATCTCGCCCGCTCACTTCGATCGCTCGAGTTCACGGAGGACTTGGAGTTCGAAAAGACTTAGAGCACTTAAAACTTGGGTAAAGACATTCGTGAAATCAAAAAAAGTCTTTATTGATTTCACGATTGATCTTTATCCAGCAATCAATCCTGCAAAACAGGATTGATTCCCGCACAAGCGGGATTCCTAAGTGCTTATTTCAGCATTTAGAGACTTCATCTATTGATTTCGGCTATCATGGTAACCCTGTTAATCCGCGTCCCCTTATTCTTTTGCTTTCAAGTTCTCCGCGCCTCCGTGAACTCTGTGAGAGATGCTACTCTTCCGGGAAGAGGGCCTTGATCACATCGCATTCCGTCGGCAGTTCAGGCAACCCGGCCTTTTTGCGTTTTTTATTATCGAAATCATCCAAGGGATAGATTCGACCTTGCTTTGTCACGAGATCCCATTGCGCCTTGATCCCGGGAGGTGCATGCCCTTCTTTGATGGCCAGGTTTTTGAGCAATATCATAAACTCCGTGATGCTCACGCCTTGAGGGCATCTTTCCTGGCAAGCATAGCAGCTTGAGCACAGCCAGACAAAATCACTTTCCAGCACTTCCTTTTTGAGACCATATAGGGCCATACGAATGATTCGAAGAGGGTTGAATCTGTCGTTAACCCCGGTGATGGGACAACTGGCCGTGCAGGTGCGGCAGGTAAAGCACGCCATAACCTTTTCGCCGCCTGGCTGCTTGGTGATTTCACGCCTAAAATCCGGGTCATTCTTTTCAAGATTGATTTTCGCCATCGCTTGGCCTCGTTTCTTTCACCACGGAGTCACGGTCGCCGACGCGCCAAAGCCGCTATGGCGACGGCGCGAGGACACAGAGAAATACTCCAAACAATTCACATATCTCTTTATTAGTAAAGCATTAAGACCCCCAAATCTGGGGGTCTCGATTAATCGAGACCTCAGGGGCGCCCTGACGGGAAAGATTGAGTCCATTCACTCTTTCCCGTCAGGGTCTCACCTTTAAATCTTAATGCGATCCTGGGTATCCGGTAAATCTGCGTCCTTTTATGTTTTAAGAGTTTTTTTTGTCTCGGTGCCTCTGCGTCCTCTGTGAGAGTATCCCTGCCGCAGTTGGCATTATTACATCTCATTGATCATGGCCATGATTTGATCTTCCCCGAATCCGTTGAGGTTGAGCGCCCCAGATCTGCAAGAGGCGACACAAAGTCCGCATCCTTTGCAAAGGATCTGGTTGACCTCCGCCTTCCCTTGATTCGGTCCATCCTCAATCATGGCGGGCGCTGAATAGGGACAAACGGATATACAGACACCGCAACTGCTGCAAAATGCCGGTTCAGCCTGGGCCACGATGCCGCTCACTTGAATCCTATCTTTGGCCAGAAGCGTGACTGCGCGGGATGAGGCTGCCAGCGCCTGGGCAATGGATTCGTCGATCGATTTCGGATAGTGGGCCATGCCGCAAAGAAAAACACCATCCGTAGCAAATTCGGACGGCCCTAATTTGGCGTGGGCCTCCACAAAGAACCCATCATCGTTCAAAGGCACTTTGAAGAATTGCGCCAATTTTTCATCCCTATAGGGAATTATGGCAGAGGCCAAAGCCAGAAGATCCGCCCTTAATTCCACCGTATCATTGAGAAAAGGATCCAAGACCTCAATCCCCAAACCGTCCGGTTGTAATGATACCACGGGCTTCCGATCCAGAGTAAAGGGAATAAACAGGATACCGGCAAGTCGTGCCTTTCGATAGAGGTACTCCCTCTCGCCGTAAGTCCGTATGTCTCTATAGAGGACATAGATGTTCGAGTCCGGATTGAGTGACCTTAGATGAAGTGCGCTTTCAATGGCATGGGTGCAGCAAACCTTTGAACAGTAAGGTCTTTCCGGCTCTCTGGAGCCTACACACTGGATGAATACCGCCGTCTTGATTTCCTTCAAAGTGGGATCTTGGTCCTTGAACTTCTGATCCAATTCCAGATGGGTGACCACCCGGCTGTCCTCACCGTAGAGATATTCACGGGGTTTCAGTTCCTCAGCCCCTGTGGCAATCACCGCCACCCCATGCTCCACGGTTTCTTCCCTGCCCTTGGACGACAAGATCGTTTCGAAGTTGCCTACAAAACCCTCCACACTGTTTAACTCGGTTTGGAGCCGAACATCTATTTTTGGATCCGATTCGACCGATCGGACCAGAACACCCAGCTCTTCCTGAATATCTTCGCCCTTCCAGGTCTTGAAGAGATCAAGAGCCTGACCTCCAAGCGCGGAGGATCGCTCGACAAGCCAGACTGGATACCCCTGATCCGACAGGCTCTTCGCGGCGGTCAAGCCTGCGATACCCCCGCCAATCACCAACGCCTTTTGATTGATTCCGAGTTCCGCCTCCTTCAAGGGTGTCATCAAAGCCACCTTGGCAACGGTCATTCGAATGAGGTCCTTGGCCTTCTCGGTGGCAAGCTGAGGGTTGTCCCTGTGCACCCAGGAATCCTGGTTGCGGATATTGGTCATCTCAAAGAGATACTTGTTCAACCCGGCATTGGCCAGGGTCTCTTGAAAGAGGGGTTCGTGGGTTTTGGGCGTGCAGGCGGCAACCACGATGCGGTTCAGGCCATTTTCTTGGATGACCTGGGTCATGGTGTCCTGGGTATCCTGGGAGCATGTGTAAAGATTATCGCTGACATAGGTCACATAGGGCAGCGTGGCCGCATAGTCCCTGACCGCCGGTACGTCAACCACACCCCCGATGTTGATGCCGCATTGACAGACAAAAACACCGATCCGAGGTCGTTCACCCTGCGTATCCCTCTCTGGGGGTACAACAATCGCCTCTGTCAGGGAATGTCTCGCTTTACACATAAGGGCGCCTGCTTTAGAGGCCGCAGCGCCGGCCTCGATAACCGACTGCGGGATGTCTTTGGGACCCTGAAAAGCGCCGCACACATAAATACCCTCTTTAGATGTGGCAACGGGTTGAAAGGTCTCCGTCCGGCCGAACTTGCCCTCCGTGAGGTTGATGTCCAACTTTCGCGCGAGCTCGATCGCATCGGGGGCGGTTTCCAACCCTATTGACAAGACGACCATGTCAAAGGCTTCCTTTAGGACCTTTTGATCCTCGCCCACATAGGAGACGAGGAGTTCTTCCCGTCCCTCTATAGCCTCAACACTGGGAACTCTGGAGCGGATGAAGCGAACCCCGTGTTTTTCCTTCGCGTCGTTATAGTATCTCTCAAAATCCTTACCGTGGGTTCGCATGTCCATGAAGAATACGGCGCATTCCAGATCACTGCCCGCATGTTCCTTTGCGATCACCGCTTCTTTAATGGCATACATACAGCAGACCGAAGAACAGTACCCATGATCGCACTGATGAAAATCCCGCGACCCCACACATTGAAGCCAGGCGATCTTTTTGGGCTCCTTTTCATCGGATGGCCGCAGGAGGTGGCCCATGGTCGGTCCCGAGGCGGAGAGGATTCTTTCAAATTCCATGGACGTGACCACATTAGCGTGCTTCGAGTAGCTGTAGGCCTTAAAGGGTGAGGGGTCAAAGGGATGGAACCCGGGAGCCAAAACAACGGCGCCCACATCGAGTTGAAAGAGTTCGGTTTTTTCCCCGTGGGTCTCAAAAGTCACGGCGCCGGCGCCGCAAGCCTCAATACACTGGTAGCATTCCGAGCAAAGGCCGCAGTCCAGGCACCGTTTGGCCTCTGCTACGGCCTGTTCTTCCCTAAAGCCCAGTTGGACTTCCCTGAAATTCTCCAGCCTTTCCTGGGGTTCGGTTCGCGGCATTCTCTCCCGCGGCACCCGGTCATAGCCATCCCTGGGGATATCCGTCACCGGATCCCATACCTTTTCCCGTCCCTCACGGAGATCAGCGCCCCGTATAAAACGATCTATGGAAACGGCCCCCTGCTTGCCTGCCTCAATGGCCTCGATAACCGTTTTGGGTCCGGTGACCGCATCCCCTCCCGCAAAAATGTCCGGATCATGGGTCTGTAAAGTAAAGGGGTCCACATTCATGGTGCCCCAATCCGACAAGGTACAGGCACATTCCGGCCCCAGGCACGACCAATCCGATTCCTGGCCAATGGCCTGAATCACGCCGTCGATAGGAATTTTAAACTCCGATCCTTCAATGGGCACAGGACGGCGTCTGCCGCTCTCATCAGGTTCTCCCAGAGCCATCTTGATGCACTCAACGGCCTTTACCCTGCCCTTTTCACCCACAATGCGTGTGGGGTTCGTCAGGGTATGGATCTCGATCCCCTCTTCCTCACATTCCTCGATTTCCTCTTCATTGGCTGGCATCTCATCCAGGCTGCGACGGTAGATGATGAATGCCCCCTCGGCGCCTAGCCTTCGGGCCGTGCGCACGGCGTCCATGGCCACATTGCCGCCTCCGACCACGGCAATGCGTCGCCCGAGGTCAACATCCAATCCGAGATTCGCATCCCTCAGGAAGTCGATACCCGAATGAACGCCCTCTAGATCCTCCCCCTCGATGCCCATGGTCTTACACTCCTGAGCCCCGATCCCGAGGAAAATGGCCCGATGTCCGCTCTCGCGGAGTTGGGCAATGGTGAAGTCTTTTCCAATGTCCACGCCCGTCTTGATATCAACCCCCATGTCCCTGATGACCTGAATTTCGGCCAGGATCACGTCTTTCGGGAGCCGGTATTCGGGTATTCCCAGGGAAAGCATGCCCCCGGGGAGGGAGGATTTCTCGTAAATCGTCACCTGATAGCCTTTCAGGGCGACATAATAGGCACAGGAGAGACCCGCGGGACCCGATCCCACGATGGCCACCTTTTCATCTTTCTTCTCGGTGATGTCCGGCATGTATCGTTCTTTTGAACTCAGATCCAAATCCGCAACAAATCGTTTGATGAAATCAATGGCAACGGGTTCATCGATCTGACCGCGGGTGCAGATGGTTTCGCATGGGTGATGGCAGACCCTACCACAGATTGCGGGCAAGGGATTTTCTCGCTTTATGAGCTTGAGTGCTTCCCGGTATTTGCCCTCTGCGACCAGGGCCACATAACCCTGCACACTGATGTGGGCTGGGCATTCGACTTTGCAAGGCGAGGTTCCCTTCTTTGAGATGGCAAAGGCCCCGGGTATGGCCTGAGCGTATTTTTTGTAAGCGGCCTTTCTGGGAATCAGGCCCTGTTCGTATTCGTTTGAAAGGGAGATGGGGCAAACATCGGCGCAGTCGCCGCAGGCCGTGCATTTGCCGATGTCGATATAGCGGGGAGTTTTCCGTATTGTGACGGTGAAATGGCCCTTTGAGCCTTCCACATTCTCTATCTGCGCACAGGGGATGAGGTTGATATTTGGATGCCGGCCGACCTCGACCAGTTTGGGTGAGATGATTCACATGGCACAATCATTGGTGGGAAAAGTCTTGTCAAGTTCGCTCATGACACCGCCAATGGCGGAAGACTTCTCGACCAGATGAACTCGGTAGCCGGAGTCGGCAAGATCCAGGGCCGCCTGCATACCGGCGATCCCGCCTCCTACGACTAATGCGGCGCCAATTGCCTTGTCAGCCATCTTACCTCCTTGTGACAAAGAAGTCCGAATTCATGTAAATCCCGCCTATATTGATAGTTCACAGGGACAGAATATCTGACAGGATAACAGGATCAACAAGCCATTTTAGGAATGAATATGGGAATCGTCAAAAAACATCGCGCAAAGCGATGTCCCGATATAGCCATATCGGGACCGGTGTGGAGAGCTTGATGACAATAATAAGTCAACTTTTTATTGTCATCAAGTGCTCCACTAAGTGCTTTTTGACGTTCCCTTAAATTAGCCTGCCACCCATAATAATGTCTTGGATTCCGTGGCCAAACCAAATCATCCCGTCAATCATGTTTATCTTGTCTAAGGCTTTTAAACTTCACGTTTAAGACTGTTACTTCTATGCGGTTTCCGCAAAATCTAACTATATTGTAACTATAGTATAGCCACCGATCAATATCAAATAAGCTGCAGCCTGACAAGTCTAAGCGCAATCATCCCCTTCGTCCCCTGATCGTTGCAGGGGCCATTTCGTCATGCTCCTGCTGGATTTGCAGCAGGACGATCGCTCCGATCACCAGGCATCCTCCCAGGATTTGCAGGAATTCCAATGTTTCTCCCAAAAAGAAAAAGGCCATGAACCCGGCTGCAATCGGTTCGAGCGTTGCCGTAATGACGGTACGGGTGGAGCGGATATAATTGACCCCCACAAAGTATAATCCGAAACCCAGTACGGAAGTCACCAAAACTATATATAGAATCCATAGCCACTGGGTCAGATCGAATCCTGCCCGTATGTATTGAAAGGGCGGGTAGAAAACATGCCAGACAAGTGTGGCAAAGGCCAAGGCATAGAAAAGCACCGTCCAGGGCTCATACCGATGCATGCCGCGTTCACCCAGCAAGGTATAGCTTGAAAAGCCGACCGCTGCCGCAAGTCCTGCCAGGACACCCATCCTATTCATTTGGAGGAGTTGAAGATTGTAGCCCCCGACGACCAGATAACAACCGCCAAAAGCAAGAACCAGAGAAAGGAGTTTGGGTATTGTGACGCGTTCCTTCCAGAAACACATGGCAAAGGCGGCCACAAGAATCGGTGCCAGGTACTGGAGAAGGATAGCCGCAGCTACCTGTATTTTGCTGATGGCATAATAGTATGCGGCCTGCATCGTACCCATGCACAGGCAGCCAAGCAAAAGGAAATAACCCAAATCTTTGACGCGAATGCGAAGAAGTCTTCTGTTAAAAACTGCCAGTCCAACTGCGATCAATACGGTGGAAAGGGTAATTCGTACCTGGGTTAATTCAAAGGGAGTCATACCCCCTTCAAAGAGGGCCTTACCTGCCGTACCGGATGAGGCCCAGAGAATGGCAGCTATGACCACATAGAGGTAGCCTTTTATGGCGTTCTTTTTATTCTTATCCATCAGATATAAGCCGTGATCTCAATGTTTATCCGCCTTACTTCTGGCGGATAAATATCAAGTATCTATTTCTAATGGTGTAATTTGCGAACAGATACTAGATGCTTGTTCCTGGATCCTGGATGTATTAAGAAACAGTTCATTTTTGTCTTATCCAGTATCAAGTATCTAGCAACCAGCATCGCTTCGCCTAACGACTGAGTTAACTACTTCTCCAACAGTCGGTTTGAGGCGGAGCTTCGTTAAAGTGCCTATCAGTGTGCCGCTTATATCACCCAGCATGTGAACAGGTCAATAAATGGGCGTGTTTGCGAAAAGCACCCTCTTTTCAATTTAGCATTATCGATTGCAAATGGGTCCAAAAACCCGCACCTCCCCCTCAAACCTCAAGGCCCCATAAGCCATCGAACACACAATCAAATCGCAAGTGTGGCGGTTTGACAAGCTATCCCATCGTGCTTAATTTCCGGTAATCGAAAGCGATGTCATATTACTCTCACTCTCTCCGGGTTGTAAGTTAGGGAGACACTGAGTTGTTCAGCAAGGAGGTTAAAAATGCCGGTAAAAAA
>CAYWMP010000182.1:0-11920 GCA_964459445.1 uncultured Desulfobacteraceae bacterium | reverse complement strand
GCCAAACTATCTCATACTTGACATCAATGTATTAACAAACCGGTAATGCTCCCTTTATACAAGCCCTCCCCAAAAAAAGTGGACATCGTTGATGTCCCGGGAATGAACTTCCTCATGTTCGACGGTGAAGGCGATCCGAACACATCTCAGGCTTACAAGAATGCCGTTGAGGCCCTGTTTAGTCTATCTTATGCACTCAAGTTCATCATTAAGAAGGGGGCTTTAGCCATTGATTATGGTGTTATGCCCTTGGAAGGTTTATGGTGGGTTGAAGATATGTCACAGTTCAGTATAGATCACAAAGATGATTGGAAATGGACTGCTATGATGATGCAACCTGAGTATGTAACAACCGAGCTATTTCAAGAGGGGGTCGAACAAGTCAAAAAGAAAAAGGACTTATCCGCTCTACCAAACATTCGATTTGAAGCATTTCACGAGGGTAAGGCCGCACAAATCATGCACATAGGGCCCTTTTCCGAAGAAGGACCTACGGTTGAAAAGGTCCACGCCTTCATTGAAGAAAGCGGTCATAAGCTTTCCGGTAAACATCACGAAATCTATCTAAGCGATATCAGAAGAGCTGATCCCGCCAAGTGGAAAACAATTGTTAGGCAACCGATGAGCTAAGCGAGGACGAAGATGACTTCTGTGCAACAAGCAATGAAAAAACTAAAGGCCAAGGCCAAGCTTGAAAATGTAGAAGGGATGGCCAAATTCGGGATGACTGCTGATAAGAGACTGGGCGTATCGGTTCCCGACATGCGCACACTTGCCAAAGAGATCGGAAAGGACCACAAACTCGCCCTTGAACTATGGAAGACCGGAATACCTGAAGCCAAGATAGTGGCGGGGATGATCGGTGAATCCGAGAGGCTCACCGAGAAACAGATGGAGAGCTGGGTAAAGGGATTTGATTCCTGGGATGTGTGCGATCAGGTCTGCATGAATCTCTTTGAAAAATCCCCCATGGTCATGAAAAAAATTTATGATTGGTCTGAACGTGAAGAGGAATTCGTGAAGCGAACCGCATATGCCCTCATCGCTTGCCTGGCCTGGCACGACAAAGAGGCAAAAGACGAGAAATTTATTAAGCTATTCCCGGTCATCAAACGCGGGGCGACGGATGATCGTAATTTTGTGAAAAAGGCCGTGAACTGGGCGCTCAGGAATATCGGCAAAAAAAATCCGAATCTCAATAAGGCCGCAATAAAAACAGCCAAAGAAATCCAGAAGATCGATGCCAAGCCCGCCCGTTGGATCGCCTCCAATGCTATCCGCGAGCTGGAAAGCGAGGCCGTACAGAAAAGACTCAAGAGAAAGAGTTAACCGGAAGTGAAAATTAGACAGGATTACGGGATAGACCTGATAATTATTCGTCAGCAGTATGCCGAACCTGGGTCTTTCTCACAGAGCTCTCTGAGACGCAGGGGTGATTCAAACTTGATTGTTTAGTCTGCCTGCAGTGCAGGCAGAAATCCCTAAAAAGGGATTGATAATGGGAATGGATCTTCGGGAAAAATGAAAGATTTCATTTTTCCTGAGAACCAATTCCCCAATCATACTAAACAATCAGACCCACGATATTAAACTCCTTGGCTCAATGGGTTAAAGCGGACCCGGGCGGAGTGGATAGGAAGCCCCGCAGATTCAGTTATGGATACTACCAAGTTATCATCGGTATAATAAAGTCAAATCAATCCTGCCTGCCTTGCCATAGCTTCGGCGAAGGCAGGTTATCCTGTCAAAAGTACTTGTAATAGAAAGGAGGTATCATGGCCGGTTACGTTCTGCTCTACATCGGTTCCTTTTTACTCTTTGGCTGGGGAATCGCGCATCTCTTTCCAACGAAGAATGTGGTCGAAGGGTTCGGGGACATATCCGCTGATAACAAAAACATCATCACAATGGAGTGGATAATCGAGGGTTTGGCCCTTATCTTTATTGGCGTGGTTGTGGCCTCCGTGACCTACCTGGACCGCACCAGCGTGATTTCAAAAACGGTGTATCGCATTTCCTTCGTGATGCTCATTGCTCTGGCATGGGTTTCTCTACGCACGGGATTCAAGGTCAACTTCCTACCCTTCAAACTGTGCCCTTTTATATTCACGACCTCTGCCGTGCTTATCATTCTGGGGTGCTATATTTGAAAGGGTGGTGAAGACGGCATTGCCCAGTTGTTATCTTTCCACTTCACATGGTAATGTTTTGCACATATGATCTTTGACCAGAGCAATCGATTCCAGACCCTATAATAGAGGATAGGAGGGACCATGGACAAAAGGCATTGCATTTTCAAATCTATAGGTTTTCGGATCAAAACGCTTTCTAAGGGCTTTTTTACTAATGCCTCTTGGCTTGTCCTGGTGATTTTCCTCGGCGCTAGCTTCTTGTTTTCTTCACCAATTCAAGGGGCAGAGTTGGGACTGAAAACAGGTTCGACAAAGGGAACATATTATCAATTTGGGCGAGACCTAAGCCTTTTGTCAAAGGGATATGGTCTTGACCTAGATGTCATCACATCGAAAGGTTCTGTCGAAAATCTCATCGGTATATTGACGGATGACGAGGTCCAGCTGGCTATTGTTCAGCACGATGTAATGGCCTTTATCACAATAAAATCTCTGCAAGAGCCGTCGGATAAAATTTTTGGCGCTGCGGTAGAAATAACGCGTTTGATCTATCCACTTTATAATGAAGAGATTCACATATTGGCCAAGAAGTCGATAAGCCGTTTTGCAGATTTGCAGGGCAAAAGTGTCGCAGTTGGCACCCCCGGGAGCGGAACCCTTCTAACTTCAAATCTCATGTTAACCACTGCAGGAATTGAACCTAGCAAAAGAGTAGAAATCGGATATCAAGACGCGCTTCGCGCTTTGACGCAGGGCAGGGTTGATGCGATGATTTATGTAGCGGGATATCCAGTAAAGTTATTCAAGGAATTCAGCAATCCGGGGGACTTCCATTTCATACCGGTCAGGAACAAAGCCATACTTGAATTCTATGGTTCTTCAATCATTCCAAGGAGAACCTACTCCTGGCAGACAAAAGATATAAATACCGTGGCGGTAAAAGCGGCTCTTGTGACGTACAACTATAAAAGTAAAGAAGGTAAAGACTGTCGGCTTGTGGGAAAGCTTGCGAAGATAATCGCCGAAAATATCGAATGGTTGAGGAAACAGGGACACCCAAAATGGAAATCCGTGGATTTGGATGCGAATTTGGGTGGCTGGAAAAAATCTGCGTGTTTTTGAGGCATCTGCGTTTTAATTTCTTCAGCATCAAGATCAACCCGAGCAGGTAATTTGACTCAATCTTTGTTTCTGCATCAATTGAAGAAGAAAAAGGTTGAGTTGATGTGCTTCAATATCTAATGATAATACCCTGCCTTACTCACACCTAAACAATTCTTTTTTTTGGGAATCGAAAGCCAATCTATGGGTTATATAGATGACCTACAAGAGATTAAGCCCTTTCTCGTGAATGCTGATTTCATTGATGTGAAAACAGTTGAGGGACGGACGAGTATGCGCGGATTTATAGCATCGATGCTTTCCTACTACCCATGGTGGATTGTGAGGCTCTACCGAGTTCGCGAAATAATCGTGAAGATGCTTGGATTGACCAAAATCGAGGAGCCGGATGAATTACCCAATCTTTCTGAAGCCGAAGTGCCTTTAACACCCGGGGAAAACGCCTCCTTCTTTATTGTGAAATCGGCGAGAGATGAAGTCTACTGGGTCTCGGAAACGCCTGATGACAAACATTTGAGAGCCTATTTTGGTGTAGCCGTAGAACCTTTAGGAGAGGGTCTGAAACGATTTCATATCATCACCGTCGTTCAATACAAACATTGGACCGGGCCTCTTTATTTCAATCTGATACGTCCTTTTCATCACCTCGTGGTATGGAGCATGGCGAGAGCCGGCGTCAAGGATAATGGTTTCGCATAATGGAAGAAACGAAAAATATCTAAACCCAGGCTTTGTGCGAGAGAATTGGCATAAAGAGGAGTTAAAGATATGGAAAAATCGCTGTTTGTTGCAGACAATGAGACGTTCCTCCGACTCATCCAACTTGCCCGCGAGAATCAAGAACTTCGGGACAGGCTGAAAACCGTGCTTTCCATGAATCGAGAGGAGCGAAAATCCGCGATTCGCCTGATAATTGACAGAATGCAAAAGAACAATGAACCGGAAGACGTCGTATCCGCCCTTCGGTGCTTGTTGACTCATTCTGTGGCAGATAAGGCATTGGAAGTCCTGGGAGGCGAGTAATTTGGATCAGCTATTTCAAAGATGGAACTTATAAAATACTATGAGCAGGAAAAGCTGCGTACTTTCGAGGAGTGTGTGGTCTGTGGGACGTGTGCCAAGGAATGTCCGGTTATCTGCCACACGCCGCTGAAGGACACCCCTTCAAAGGAGATACAGGAGGAGATGCGATCCTATCTGGAAAACGGGGAACCTCACGAAACAGTCTTCACGAGAGGCTTTTCCTGTATGGAGTGTTTCAAGTGCGTTGATAATTGCTGTCCTAAAGGCCTCAATCCCATGTTGGTCAATGAAATTATCAAGTGGGAATACCGCAGAAATAACCTAACCGAACAACCCTATGGCGATCCGAAGGATAATGCGTCTTTTCATAGAATCATTGCCAGCATCCTGAGTACGCCGGAAGAAGGCAACAGGATCTATGCTCGGTCGAAAAAGGAAAGAAAGAAGGTCGTTTTCTTTGCAGGCTGCAATGTCTATTTTCAGCCGGACAAATTGCTGAATGCCCTGGACATCATTGAACGCATTACACAAGATTACGCATTTCTACCTGGATTGGATTTTTGTTGCGGGAACATCCATATCTATTCAGGGGCCCTTGAGAAAGCGGATGACGCATCGAGTGAATTGATCCATACCCTATCTTTCTACCATCCCCAGGTAGTGATTTTCTGGTGTCCTACCTGCCTTTGCCGATTCGAGAAAACCCACACCAGGGTGAGCCCCTTGCCCTTCAAGTGCATGTCTTTTCCCCAGTTTCTCGCCCAAAACCTGAACAAGCTGCCATTAGAAAGGATCGAAAAGAGTGTGACACTCCATGAGGCCTGTAAATCTGCCTTCACCGGGCTTGATCCCACAGGCGCTCGAGATGTTCTGAATGGAATTCCGGGCGTTAGTCTAAAGGAAATGCCGCGACATGGCGAGAATACCATCTGTTGCGGCGGCGGCGCCGCTGATTTCTTCCCAAATGGCTTCAAGACCATTCGGGCAGATCGATTGAATGAAGCCTCGCAAACAAAGACCGATGCCCTGATAGATGTTTGCCATTATTGTCACCACATCTTTGTCACTGAAGAAGCCGAACACAACTTGAATATCCTGAACTATGTGAGTCTTGTTGCCGAATCCCTGGGGATTGAAAGGGAAGATAGATTCAAAAGATACAGGCAAATGGGGAATCTTGAAGCCATTCTAAAGGATGCGGCTGAAATGGTAGAAACTTCACCTTTTTCCAAGAAACAAATAAGAGAAGCTGTAGAGCAAGTATTCCTAACCGAGTCTTGAATGAAAGGTGCCTTGATGCCGGATGAGTTGTTGGACATTATTGATGAAAACGACCACATCATTGGGCAGGACACCAAGGATGTTGTCCATGAGCAGGGGTTGAGGCATCGGGTGGCCGCGGTGTTGCTGCAACGAGAAGACGGCAAGTATCTGATACCAACGGCCTCGGACATCAAGGTTGATGCTGGGAGGCTTTATCATTCTGCTGCAGGCCATGTGTTATCCGGTGAATCATACCTTGCATCAGCCAAACGCGAGCTTGCCGAGGAAACAGGAGTAACAGTTCAGCAACTCGATTATCTAGGGACTTTCTGGTTTGAAGAGAACTATCCCGGGAGAAAAGAAAAGGAGCGGTTTGAGGTTTACAGGGCACATTACCGGGCGAATATGGAACCGGTGGTTTTGAATGAGGAACAGATTGACGAACGATGGCTCAGTGAAGAGGAGATAAAAACCATCTATTTGAACGAACCACAAAAGATCTCCCTGCCGCTGCTCGAAACCTGCAAGCATATTCTCGGTTTTGAGAAAAACCGCATAGATGAGATGATTCAAGACAGAGAAAAATCTTCCGGCCGCAGAAAAGAAACAGATAAGACAACCGTGTATTTCGGATGCTCCATGCTCGGCGGGTATAACAATATAAGCCGGGATGAACTGACTGAATTTCCAAAACTCATCGTCAGTCTCGGATACAGAGTCGCCACAGACCACCAGACCCAACCTGATGTTCTTGAGCGAGAAGCCAAGATGGATCACACCTTTATCCACGACAGAGATTATGAATGGCTCAGGAATTCCGATCTAGGTATCTTTGAGATCAGCAATCCCAGTCTCGGTGTAGGTGGAGAAATATCCGACATGATCCATCTGAATAAACCGGTATTGCTGCTATACAAGGAAGGATTAGAGGAAAGGGTTTCCGCCTATGTTCGCGGCAAGCAGGGTTCAAAATTCGTCAAAAGCCCGGTAGAATGCCAAAACTATCGAGATATGGACGATGCAAAGATCAAGATCCAATCGTTTATTGAAAAACACTACTCCTAATGGTTGTCCGATGGCAGGCTGTTGTTTCAGTTTTTTAGTTGGGAAAGCCTCCTATCGCAAAGCTCTGTGAGCGCTTCCTTTGTCTTGGCCTTTTCCATGAACTCACCATTCCACCTATTCCTGCACGCACTGTATATGGTCCTGAGCACTAATTCATCCACGCCTAGCCATTCCTCATTTGCTTGCTTTAAAAAATCATCGTAATTCTCCCACCCTGTTTCCGGCCATCTCTCTTTCAAGGCTTCGTAAAGCGTAAAGCCTCTCTCTGCCAGTCTCTTTGTCTGGTCCCAATAGTCGATGACATCATCCATGTATTCCGGGATGTCAAAAGATCTGGAGCCTGCGTCGTAAATCGTGCATCGTTCGATAGGATAAGCTTCATCTTCATACTGTGACAGGGTGAATTCGGGGGTAATTAACCCGTTAATCCTGATAAGGTCTGTGCCGGGAATCTTGATTTTAAGATCGGTATTATCCTCTGCAACCCCGAACTTTCCTTCAAGGTAGACAATGATAGTCCGACCGTAGGACGGGTTCATTTGTCGCAATCTTCTATCCACTTCGCCAAAGACCCTTTCTGCGTGATGACACCCGATCGTAAAGAAAATTAGATTCTCCAATCTATTCCGTTTAGCCCTCAGATAATCCAGGAAGACGTTGAAGCCCTCTTCTATGGTGGTCCCTGTGGCGACAACATCTCCAATAAGCATCGTGGCGTTGTCAGGCACTTCAAATTTCCTGTATTGATTTTCCTTGATATACCAGGTGCCGTCCACCATATATCGCTGGGATGTCATAAAAGAGGAGCCATGGCGGTTAAATCCATAGGCTTGATAGATCGCCTCTCTTAGGCTGAAATTCAATCCACCCCTAAGAAAAGTAAATACGCAAAATTGTTCCTGAGGAACCTTAAGGAAGACGTCTTTGCCGGGCAGATGTTTGAGGGCAGAAACCATTGCCTGCTCCATCAAAGTTGTGTATTCGACGCCAACGACTTCCGGCACATTGCAGACCTTTCGCGTCTGGGGAGTAGAAAACACGTATTTCTCAATGGGGTCCTGGCTATCATCCTTTAGTTCGTAATAGGCTATCTCGGGGTAACTACATATTTTTTCAAGGTATTGCATTTTACACCTCCCCAGTGTTAGAAATTCGGCGGGTTTGGAAGTATTGAGATGCGAGATAATAGAAAGATTCCTTACCCGTGTCAATGACGCCTGGTATCATCTTGATTTCATTTTTCTATTAGCCAGGTCTCAAATTTGGCTAATAGAAAAATAAAAGGAGATTGGAGGAATCATGAATCTAAAGATGTTTTCGTTTTCCGGAGACACCACAGAATATGTGGCGCCGACACTATTGGATTTGCAGCAACTCACTTTTGATATTGCCAAGCAAATCCGTGCTACGGACAAGGCCTTCGACCGGGTCATAACCCTCGCGCGTGGCGGATGGCCCATGACGCGATGCCTTGTCGATTTTCTTAACATAGAAGAAGTAGCAAGCATCGGTGTCAAATTCTACTCCGGTATCAATGAAAGATATGACGAGCCACGGATATACCAAGAATTGCCCGTATCCGTGGAAGGTGAGCGGGTGTTATTGTTTGATGATGTGGCCGACACGGGATCTTCTCTCAAGTTTACCTACGGCCATTTGCTTGAGAAGGCACATGTTAAGGAAGTCACCACGGCCACACTCATAACAAAACCACATTCAGTGATCACACCGGACTTTTTCGGGACAGAGACTGCAACCTGGGTTATATTCCCCTATGACGTCGCCGATATGATTACCGTTCTAACCGATAGATGGACTAAACAGGGTACCTCCAAAGAGGAGATTAACGGGCGTTTCAATGAATTCGGATTTAAGCCGGAATGGATTGACTACTTTCTCGATAACGCATGAGACCGTTGAGGAACCCTCCCTTCCGAACCCTCTCAACGATTGACTCAGCTCCGAGGCGTTATTATACGGTGATGAAAGGCACACATAGAAGAAAGCCCTTTGCCCTGGCCAACTGGAAAATGGCCATGACAGTCTCCGAAACCTTAGGTTACTCAAGGTTTTTTCAAAAGGCTGCTGGAGAGCTCCCATCACTTCTCGATATTGTCCTTTGCCCACCCTTCACAGCCATACACGCCCTTTCACAAGCGTTGAAAGACACACCCCCATTCAGGTTGGCGCGCAAAATATGAGTGCGGCGCCGGGTAATACGCATACGGGGGAAATTTCCGCGCCCCTTCTGGTGGAAGCGGGCTGCACATGGGTGATACTGGGACACTGGGAGATTAGAAGGCGCACCGGCGAAACCGATAGGGACTTCAACAAAAAGATGCTCGCAGGCGCTGAGGAGGGGCTGCGATCCATTCTCCTGATTGGAGAAGGTGATGAGGATCGCGGCCGTGCCAGGGAGGTGCTGGAGGTACGGTTGCCTTTGATGCTTTTGGGCAGCGATCCAAAGTATTTGGCTCAATGCGCTATTGTCTATGAACCGGAATGGACCATTGGTGCCGAAGAGCCGGCCTTACCTGACTACATCAGTTCGAGCTGCAGATTCATCAGATATTGGATAAGGGAGAGTTATGGAGCGGAAACATCCAGCGAAGTACGGATTATTTACGGCGGTGGTGTGACACCGGAGCATGTTGATGCCTTGCTGACATCCCCTGATGTGGATGGATTGGGAGCAGGCCGGAAAGGTCGAGATCCTAAGGCTTTTGCTGAAATCGTAAGAAAGATTGCCACAGCGAAAGGCCTAATCCCTTAGGCAAATCTTAATCCCCCTCGCTGGTCATGATAAAAAGAGGTTTCATTTCAAAACTCTTGTAGAGTGGGCGCAACCGTTGTTTGTCATAGTGTTTTTTTACATTCACGACCTTTTTGGATGCCACCACTACTTCGATAGGAAGATTGTCATACCGGCCGTTCTTTAAGGCGACCAGCCGACCATGGATGCCGCCCAGGATGAGATCAAGGGCCAGATTGCCGTAAGCCATCGGGACAATGGAGTCGATGGCATCGGGATCTCCTCCCCGGACCAGATAGCTCAGCCTCTGAGGGATGGTGTTGATAGGCTTCCCATTATTGAATTTGGCTGATCGCTGTTTCAATTCATTTGATACCAGATCGCCGATACCGCCCAACTTGGCATGACCGTAGGCGTCGGCCGTTCGGTCCTGGAAGACCATCTCTCCGCCCTCGAACATCGCCCCTTCTGAAACCAGAACAACCGAATAATGGCTTGGGTTTTTCCGGCGATCCGCGACCAGAAGTTCCGTTAATTTATCCATATTGAATTTGTATTCCGGTATCACACAACGATTGGCCGCGCCGGCCATGGTCGGAAGCAATGCCGTATAACCGGCATACCGTCCGAAGACCTCGACAACCAGAATTCGCTCATGGGACCCGGCCGATGTACGCATGAGATTGGTCATTTGGATGGTGCGGCTCACACAGGTGCTGAATCCGATACAATAATCCGTGCCCGGCACGTCGTTGTCCATTGTCTTTGGAATAGCCACGACCGGAATACCTTTGCCCGAGAGCTTTACCCCGTAGCTCAAGGTATCGTCGCCGCCGATCGGAATCAAATAGTCTATTCCCATGAACTCCAAATTCTTGACGACTTCCGGAGTCAAGTCATTTATCTCGTCTTTAAACTTATCCCTCAGATGTTCCGGTACCTGGTCCTTAGGGACGTGACTGGGGCGCGTGCGGGATGTATGGAGAAAGGTGCCGCCTGTTCGACCCGCCTTATTCACGATCTCTTCGCTCAGGACTTGAAAGTGTCTGCTGTTATCCGCCTTCTTTGAGCGCACGACTTCCGTAGAGCCGGCCCATCCTCTTTTGATCCCGATAACCTGATACCCTTCTCGGATGGCCCGCACTGTGACGGCTCGGATCGCCGGATTCAAACCGGGCACATCACCTCCTCCGGTTAGAATGCCGATTGTTTTCTTCTTCTTGGCCTTGGCCATAATTCACTCCCGCTCTTTAGGGGCAATACAAAAACGTCCGATTTTGGCCGATCCGGGCCTGTGGCGAGAAGGCCCCTACCCTCTTCTTTGGTTATTTACCGTTAACTGGCTTCTTTGACATGATGTAGTCGTGCATCGCGCGGGCTGCAATCCTCCCTTCACCCATGGCGCTTATGACGGTTGCCCCAAACCCGGCAATATCACCCCCTGCATAAACGCCCTCTCTCGTCGTGGCCATGGTCTCCTTTTCCATAACCAGATAGCCCCACTTGTTCGTATCCAACCCTGGAGTGGTTGAAAAGATGATCGGATTGGGCTGGGTTCCAATCGCTATGATGACCGTATCGACTTCCATGACGTGCTCCGACCCTTCTATCGGAACCGGACGTCTTCTACCCGAATCGTCAGGTTCCCCGAGTTCCATATTCAACACCTCCATACCGGTGACCGTGCCCGAGTCTTCCCCCAGGATGCGGGTGGGAGCTTTTAGAAAATCCATCTTGATGCCCTCTTGTTCTGCATGATGGACCTCCTCAACCCTCGCGGGCATTTCCTCTCGCGACCGTCGATAGACCAAATATACCTCAGCCCCGAGTCTCTTTGCTGTTCTCGCTGAATCCATGGCCACGTTACCGCCGCCGATGACTGCGACTTTGTTCCCCGGAATCAATGGGGTATCCCAAGCCGGGAAACTGTAGGCGCGCATCAAATTGGACCTTGTCAAGTATTCATTGGCCGAGTACACGCCAATCAAGCTCTCTCCGGGCAATCCCATAAAAACGGGGGCCCCGGCGCCCACGCCGATAAATACGCAGTCGTGGACCTTGAGCAATTCATCTACGGTCAGGGTCTTTCCGATCACATGGTTGAGCTTTATCTCCACCCCCAATTTCTCCAGAGATCCGATCTGTTCCGCAACGATGTCTTTGGGGAGTCGAAATTCGGGAATCCCGTAAAGCAAGACGCCTCCCGGCTCATGAAAGGCTTCGTAGATGGTCACGGCATGTCCGAGCTGAATTAAATCGGCCGCCACCGTCAGTCCTGATGGTCCGGATCCTATAACCCCGACGCTTCTTCCCGTAGGCGGCGCTATGTCAGGCAGGACCTCACCGTTCTCTCTTTCCCAATCGGCGACATACCTCTCCAGATTGCCGATCGCGAGTGGTGTCCCCTTCTTCCCCACAAGGCAGGGTGCTTCGCATTGTTCCGATTGGGGACAGACCCTTCCCGTGATAGCAGGGAGGAGGTTCCTCTCTTTCACGACCTTTACGGCACCCCTGAAGTCTCCTTCATAGACACTTTTTATAAAGCTCCCGCAGTCGATCTCTA
>CAYWMP010000181.1:0-12044 GCA_964459445.1 uncultured Desulfobacteraceae bacterium | reverse complement strand
GACGGCCCTCTTTACGGTCAGGTAGGTCAATGGCTCCTTTCAATTCCAGATATTCGAGAAATTGCCGGCATTCAACGCTCTTCAGCCTCCCACTGGGCCTTTTCCAATCGAACAACTCACAGACAGTATTGGCCAGTTCGGTGCGGCTGATTCCATTGCAAGCACTGATAATCTCCTTTATTTCAGCAAGTTCGTTCGCGTTAAAAGTTCGCCCGCAGAACCTCTCCGGTAAAGGTCGTTCCATATGACCACCTCCCTAAAGATAGGATTTTCAGCCTACCATAAAGGGGGTCAAAGCAAATGTCCAGCACTTTTTTCATCTCCCCCTGATTTTTTCACCCTTACATCCCCTTGGTTCATTAACAAACCGGTAATGCTCCCCTTTGATATTGACTGCAAAGCCTTGGAGATTTTGGCAATTGCACCTGTCCTCCAGAGTACAAGGCCCTGTCACAAGATGCGGGGATCCCCTTGTTACTCTAACCCTCTAAATCCATAAGGGAGGGCTTCACATGGAGAAACCCATCAAAATGTGCCTACCTATCTCCTGATGGAACGTGGTTGTTCTATTAGGAGCCTGAACAAATCATTTTCTGGTCTTTGCTTAAGTTTTCCCTTTAAGAAACTTATCGTAGGTAGAAAGAATGAAATGCCCTGAATGCCAGACCGAACTCCCTGACGGAGCTAAGTTCTGCCCTGAATGCGGTAGTCAATTGGCTCCTGAGGCTGAAATTGAAACCGCAGTACCGGGAGTCAACGGCGAGCGAAAAAGGGTGACCGCGCTTTTCTCGGATCTCTCCGGATATACAGCCATGACCGAGAAGCTCGATCCGGAGGAAGTCAAGGAGATCACGAACAGCATCTTTGACGGGATAAGAGAAGTGGTCAGCAAATACGAAGGCTTCATAGAGCGGTTTGCTGGTGACGGTGTCCTTGCTCTGTTCGGTGTTCCCAAAGCCCATGAGGATGATCCGATCCGTGCGATTCGTGCGGCAAGGGAGATTCACGGTTTCGTCGATTCCTTGAGCCCTCGTTATAAACCAAAGGTTGGCAAGAATCTGTCCATGCACAGTGGCGTAAACACCGGTCTTGCCGTTACCGCGGATGTGGACCCAGAAAAAGGAACCCACGGTGTCACTGGCGATGCGATCAATGTTGCAGCAAGACTGAGCGATCTGGCCTCATCTGGTGAGATCTTTGTCGGGCCGGACACATACAGGGCATCTCAGAGTCATTTCACTTTCCAACCCTTGAAGCCAACAAAAGTAAAAGGCAAATCCGAGCATATCCCGATCTACAAGGTGCTTTCCGAAGGGGCTGCAACGGCTCGTGTCAGCGAGGAGATGCAAGTCTCATCGGAAATGGTTGGCCGCGATCAGGAGCTTGCAGAGCTGGAATTTCATATCCTTAAGGCCGTCAAAGGTCGGGGCTCAGTGATCAATGTTTTTGGAGAGCCAGGGATAGGAAAATCCAGACTGCTGGCGGAACTAAGACAACGTGACGTAATCAGTAGGGTCAGTTTCCTGGAAGGCCGCTCAATCTCAATCGGGAATAATCTGAGCTTCCATCCAATTATTGATCTTATAAAACATTGGTCCAAGATAAGAGAGGAAGACTCACAGGCTGAGGTTTCGAACAAGCTGGAATCTGCCATTCGCCGCGTATGTGGAGATGAGGTAGACGAGGTGTTTCCCTTTGTAGCGACCATGATGGGGCTGAAGCTTTCAGGCAAGCACTTAGAGAGGATTAGGGGCATAGAAGGCGAGGCCCTGGAAAAACTCATCTTGAAGAATGTGCGGGAACTTCTGATCAGGTCTGCGAAGCTCATTCCCATTGTGATCGTCATGGAAGATCTTCACTGGGCTGACACGACTTCGCTGGAGCTTCTTGAATCGGTCTTTCGCCTGGCCCAGACCCACCGCGTTGTATTCATCAATGTTTTTCGTCCGGGATACTGGCAGAATGATGACAGAAAAGTTGAGACCTTGTCCAAGTGGCTGCCTGAGGTCGATTTGGCTGAGATTGCGATAAAACCGCTCGACAGGCAAATGGGAGAGGCTCTAGTCAATAACATGTTACAGGTCAAGGGGCTTCGACACGCGGTAAAGCAGAGAATTGTAGACCGGGCCGGTGGCAATCCGTTCTTTATAGAGGAGATTGTACGGTCACTGATCGATGAAGGAGCCATAGTACGAACAAATGGAGCCTTTGAGGTCACCGAGAAGATTGATCATGTGGTGATTCCATCAACTATTAACGACGTGCTCATGGCCAGAATAGACCGGCTGGAAGAGCAAACGCGGGACCTCATTAAGGTCGCCTCAGTAATAGGCAGAAGCTTCTTTGATAAGATTCTAAAGGAGGTAGCAGCTTCCATTGAAGGAGTTGACAAGCGACTCGCATATCTCAAGGACTCTCAGTTTATCCGGGATCGCATGAGGATGGAGGAGTTGGAATACCTATTCAAACATGCGTTAGCTCAAGAAGCCGCTTACGAGTCCACCCTCATCCAGCAGCGCAAAGGGCTTCATCTGAAGGTAGCCCAATCAATAGAGAAGATTTTCCGAGAACGACTTCATGAATTCTATGGGATGTTGGCCTTTCACTACAGCAAGGCCGACGAGTTGGAGAAGGCGGAGGAATACATGGTGAAGGCTGGGGACGAGGCGCTTCGGTCCTCCGCTTCGAGCGAAGCACTGCATTACTTTCAGGAAGCATTAAAGCTCTACCTTACCAAATATGGCCGTGATGCTGACCCGGCAAATCTCGCAACTTTCGAGAAGAACATTGCCTTGGCATTTTACAATAAGGCGCAATGGCCGGATGCAATAAAATATTTTGACATCGTGTTGGAACGATGGGGGGCGCCGTTTCCGAAAAGAAGGCCCGCTGTCATTTTAAGACTCATCTGGGATCTGCTGGTAATAATGAAGATGATTTATTGGAGGTTGCCCGATTCAAGGAAGACGCCATCGGATCAGGACAACGAATTATGGGAATTGCATTCTAGCTTGGGAACAGCGCTCACATACGTTGATAATACCAAGCAGCTCTTGGTTGTGTTGGAACTACTCCGGCGCATCACAAAATTCGATAAATCCAAAATACTAAAAGGATCGGTTTACTGGGCAGGTTCGGCCGTTGTGTTTTCCTTAACCGGCCTGTCCTTTAGACTGAGCAACAGGATATTGGAAGTCTCGCAACGCTACAGAGTGGCAGAGGATATTGGGAGCCGCATGAAGTATGCTTGCTACAAAAATGTTATCCACCACTGCCAGGGCAGCTGGGGAAAAATCACAGACCTGGATGAGGATCTATTAAATTCATCACTGAGAATTGGTGATTTCCACCACGCATCAAATTACTTGTGGTGGTATGGCCATGTGAAAGGGGAACAGGGGGAGTTCAGACTTCTCATGAAGGTAGCAGGTAAATTGTACGAAATCGGAGAGGTCTATGACTACGCTTTAGCCATTATTCAAGGTCGAAGCCTGAAAGTAGATTATCTACTCAAGGAGCGAAACGCGCATGAAGCGCTAGCGGAGGCTGAACAAGGGCTGCAGTATACTCGCGAGAAAGGTACCGAAATTCACGAATTAAAGTATACGGCTTTCAAAGCGGAAGCCCAGCAGCTGGCAGGGGATGCGGAGGGAGCGCATGACTCGATATTGCAAGCATCTGAACTCTTTAAAAAACAGGCGTTTATTGCTCCGCCCGGAAGCGTTGTTTCTCCTTATATGGTAGCACGTTTTTTCATTGATGTTGAGCAACTGAAATATACAATCCGTTCCGGGAATTCCTCTGAGGTGGAGCATCTTCGAAAGCGTGCTTATAAGGCTGGCAAAGCGGCGATGCGGATTTCGCACAAATATGCACCTTATAGGACTAAGAACTTTAGACTGATGGGGCTTTATTACTGGCTAATCGACAAACAAACCAAGGCTGTTAAATGGTGGAGAAGAGCAATAGAGGAGGGTGAGCGGCTTGGTGCACGCCCTGATCTTGCAAGGACATATATGGAGATCGGCAAAGGATTTCTTGAAGAAAAAAGTGAATACAAAGAGCTGAATGGTATTAAAGTGGAGGAATATCTGGAAAAGGCGCGGGCAATGTTTGAAGAAATGGGGCTGAAGCGTGACCTTGATGATTTGGATATGATCGATGCATAGATATTGGTAAATGGGGTTCGGATTTCTTATGTGAGAATATCCATATTTTATAGCTCCATTAGAAATGTGCAAGGGAGGGCTTGAAATGGAGAATCCCTTCAAAATGTGCCTACCTTTCTCCTGGCAGACCGAACTTCATCCATTAGGAGCCTTATCAATTCTGTTCACATACCTTTACCGGCTTTTATTTAAGAGCTAGGAGCGCATAGGCCATGAAATGCCCAGAGTGCCAATTTGATAATAAGGAAGAGGCCAAGTTCTGTAAAAAATGCGGTACTAAATTAGAACTCGTTTGCCCATCTTGCGGTCATCCTTATGACAAAGACAGCTTCTTTTGTGAGCAGTGCGGGCAAAGGATAGAGGAAGGTTCCGAAAGAGAAACGAAAGTTCCAAAAGACGAGGGAGAGCGTAAACATGTAACAGTCCTCTTTTCAGACCTTTCCGGCTACACAGCAATGTCTGAAAAACTAGATCCCGAAGAAGTAAAAGAAATCACCAGTCGGATCTTTGGTGAAATTTCTCAAGTAATAGGCAAGCACGAGGGATTTGTTGAGAAGTTTGTGGGCGATGCGGTCATGGCGCTTTTCGGTGCACCCAAGGCCCATGAAGATGATCCGGTTCGAGCTATCCGTGCTGCAATGGAAATACACGACTTGGTCGAAACCATGAGCCCCGACCTGGTAGAGAAGATTGGACAACCCATTTCGATGCACACCGGAATCAATACCGGCCTCGTAGTGACCGGTGAAGTAGACATGATTAAGGGAACACATGGGGTGGCAGGGGAGACTATTAATGTCTCCTCACGACTACAAAGTCTTGCCAAGACCGGAGAAATCTTGGTTAGTCAAGATACTTATCGTCAGGCAAAGGGGTATTTTCATTTCGAACGCCTGGAACCCACAGAGGTCAAAGGCAAGGCCAAACCGATTACTCCTTACCGGGTTGTAGGTGAAACCAAAGTACGATCCCGCTTCGAGGCCGCTGAGCAGCGAGGATTCACACCTTACTCTGGCCGAGTGCAGGAGCTGAACACACTCCATAGGTGCCTGGAAAAGACCATGGCCGGACATGGTCAATTCATTACCATCAGTGGGGAAGCAGGGATAGGTAAGAGCCGTCTTATCTTCGAGTTCAGACACAGCCTGGAACAAGAGCGAGTCATGATGCTTGAAGGCCGCTGCCACGCTTATGGCACTAATACCCCCTATCTGCCCATGGTCAATGCCCTACGGCGGGGATTGAATTTACGGGAAGACGACAGCCCAACCCAGCTATTGGAAAAGGCGGTGGCAAACATTCGGGCCATTGATCCAGCCCTGGAGCCGTACATTCCGCTTTACCTGCATCTTCTGTCCATTCCAAGTGATGAATATTCCATACCCCAAGACCTGAAAGGCGAGGAGTTGAGAAGAGCCTTTCAGGAAGCCCTGGTAGCGATACTCACCTTGAACACACGACGCAAGCCGATGGTGTTCATACTGGAAGGCTGGCATTGGGCGGACGAAGCCTCTGATTTAGCAGTAGAACACCTGGTAAGCATGATTCCATCGTATCCCCTATTGTTGGTTGTTCTCTTCCGTCCCGAATATGAAGCCAGGTGGGGCAGTCTGGAGATCCATACCCCACTGGTACTTAAACCTCTGGGTCATTCAAACACCGAAGACATAGTTAAATCGATCTTTCGTGCGGATGAGCTTCCGGAGGGCCTGGGAGACATGATCCACGAGCGGACGGGGGGTAATCCCTTATTCATCGAGGAAGTCGCCAATTCCCTCGTCGAACAGGGAGTAGTACTGCTCAAGAACCAGCAGCCTGCTCTCACCCAGTCATTAGATGACTTACAACTGCCTGATACGGTGCAGGCGGTGATTGGTTCCCGTTTTGATCGGCTGGATGGGAAGGCACAGGAAATCCTGCGGCTGGCCTCGGTGATCGGGCGGGAGTTTGCCAGGCGCATTCTGGAGGCAATCACGCCCACACCGGAACAGCTTTCTAAGCCATTAGAGGACCTCAAAACCTTGGAGCTGATCCAGCAAATCCGTGTTTTGCCTGAGGCCGAGTACATATTCAAGCACGTACTCACGCAGGTGGTGGTCTATGAGTCATTGCTGCTTCAACGGCGCAAGGAACTCCATGGGCTAGTGGGTCAGGTCATAGAAGAGTTCTATGCGGACCGTTTAGAAGAGCATTATGAGGCCCTGGCGCACCATTACGGGAAAAGCGCCTACCCCGAAAGAGCCATTCATTATCTGGAGTTGGCCGGAGACAAGGCCACCAAATATTTCTCTTTGGGGGAGGCAAGGAAACACTATCGGGCTGCTATTGATGCCCTAACATCCCTAGAGAAGTCCACGGAAACTAAAAGATCCTACATCGACTTGAGTTTGAAATGGGCTGAAGTCTCTCATTACGTGTCATCCGAAGAGCACTTGCAGATCCTCGAAACCTCTTTGAAATTCGCCCAAGATTCAATGGACGAAACTCGCTTGGCCAAAATCACTTACTGGATAGGGCGGATGAACTACAGCCTCGGGGAAATTGTGCAATCGCTTCCCTATTTTAAACGATGTATCGAAATGGCCGGTGAACTTAGGGATGAGGAAATGTTGGCGCTTCCATATAACGTTATTGGTCGCGCATGCTTGTTCACATCAGAATGGACCAAGGGCATCGACTATTTGGAAAAAGGTATTTCTATGTTAGAGGGCGTGGGGAACCTGGAAGAGGTTGCCTATTCAAAAGGGTTACTCGGGCTGATTCTTGGTTTTGTAGGGGATTTCAAAAATGCGGTTACCACTGCCAATAGAGCCCTGGAGATATCAATAGACTTGGGCAATAAGACGCGAGAAGCATTGACTTGTGTATACTTAGCGGCGATAGACACTATTCGCGGCGCCTGGAATGAGGCCTTAGAGCATGGTAAACAAGCTGTAAGTATATCAAAACAAATCGAAAATCCTGTTTCAGAAGGACTGGGAAATTGGATAATGGGTTATGCATCATTTCATGAGGGAAGGCGGCAAAAGGGGATTGACATGATCCGCGCTGGCATAGAAAGAATTGAATCAACCGGTTCCGGCTTTGCTCTTGGCTTAGCTTTCGGATGGCGGGCCGAAGCTCTCGCACTGACAGGCCAGAGAGAAGAGGCAGAGTATTGTGCCGGCAAATCCATTGATTTGGCGAAAATTGGCCAGCTATGGGGGGAGGTCGTCACTAATCGCGCTCTTGCAATAGTGGCCGCTAAGAAAAACCCCCCTGATTGGAACAAGGTTGATGCGCACATGGGAGAAAGTCTGAGCTTGGCCGAGAAGCGGAACGCCAGCCCCGACCAGGCTATAGGCTGTTTCCGTTACGCCGAGATGCTATGCGACAAGGGCGATATGGAGCGAGCGACGGACTACCTCAACAAAGCTATAGACCTGTTCACAGAAATGAATATGACCTGGTGGTTGAAACAGGCAAAAGAATTGAAGGGAAAGTTTCAATGAATTGAAATGCCCAATAATATAACTGAACAACCACATTACTTTGATCCATCCAAAGGGTAGAATGAAAAATGAAATGTCCGGAGTGCCAATTTGAAAATCTGGAGGACGCCAAGTTCTGCAACGGGTGCGGCTGTAAACTAGAACTTGCCTGCTCGGAATGCGGAAAAGTGAATCCGCTTGGCAGCAGATTTTGCAATGAATGCGGGCAAAGCTTAGGCGAAGTTTCGGAAGCAGAAACAATAGTACCGGAAACCGAAGGAGAACGTAAACACGTGACGGTACTTTTTTCCGACCTCTCAGGATACACTGCCATGTCGGAGAGGCTTGACCCAGAGGAAGTCAAGGAGATCACCAGCCGAACCTTCGCCAAGATTTCCGAGATAATAGCCAAGTATGACGGCTTTGTTGAAAAGTTTGTGGGGGATGCCGTCATGGCCTTATTCGGTGTACCAAAGGTGCATGAGGATGACCCGATAAGGGCCATCAGGGTTGCCCGAGAAATACATGAACTGGTCGGGGCATTAAGCCCCGATATAGAAAAGAGGATTGGGCAACCCATTTCCATGCACACCGGCATCAATACCGGTCTCGTTGTGACCGGCAAAGTGGACATGGAAAAAGGCACTCATGGCGTGGCAGGCGACACCATTAATCTTGCCTCCCGGCTCAGCAGCCTGGCCAATGAGGGCGAAATACTGGTGGGCTCGGATACTTATCGACAGGCCGAGGGTCATTTTACATTTGAAGGTCTGGAGCCAACCACGGTCAAAGGCAAGATGGAACCGATCCAGGTTCATAGAGTTTTATCCCCAAAGGAGAGACCGGTTACGATACACCGCCTGTCGGGGTTGAAAGCTGATTTAATTGGAAGAAAAGTGGAGATGGACAAACTCAAGAGGGCTCTTGAAAATCTCCAAGAGGGGAAAGGGACCATATTCTCTATTTGCGGCGCCGCAGGAACGGGTAAAAGCAGACTTGTGGAGGATTTCAAGGAAACTTTGGACCTTGATGAGATTCAATGGCTGGAAGGCCATGCTTATGCTTATTCTCAAAACATACCCTATTCCCCAATGATTGATCTGCTGAACAGGATATTACAGATTGAAGAAGGCGACACCACTGAAAACGTGAGGGAAAAAGTCGAGTCCGGGATTGAAAATCTTGTCGGGGAGAAGGTGAATCTTGCCCCTTATGTGGGTGGTCTTTACTCGCTGAGTTATCCGGATATTGACGATGTGAGCCCCGAGTTCTGGAGATCCCGTCTTCAAGAGGCAATCCGGACCATACTTTCAGCCCTGGCCCAGAGGGCGCCAACGGTTTTCTTTCTGGAGGACCTTCACTGGGCCGATCCTTCTTTTGCTGAGCTTCTGCGCAATACCCTTCTAGAAATTCGGCAACCTGCCATTGCCCTTTGTGTTTACAGGCCAACGTTTAGTCTTTTCTCGAGTCACCAGTTGGGTGGAATCGGCAGAATCTACCAGGAGATCCGACTGCAGGATCTTTCATCTTCAGAGGCACAAGTTATGCTGGAATCTTTACTGGAAACCGAGACTATTCCCTCTGATCTGAAGCAATTTGTCCAGGACAAAGCAGAGGGGAATCCTTTTTACCTGGAAGAACTGGTCAATTCATTGATCGAAGCTGAGATGCTGATCCGAGACAATGGCAATTGGATAATCGGAAGATCTATCAGTGAATCTGAAATATCCCCCACGATCCATGGTGTTATTTCAGGGAGGCTTGACCGGCTGGAGAAAGAGGCAAAGCGCATTCTCCAAGAGGCTTCGGTCATCGGGAGAGCATTTTTTTATGAGATTCTCAAAAGGATAACGGAGCTGGAAGACCGCATTGATCGGGGTCTAAGTTCGTTGGAGCGACTTGACCTGATTAGAACCAGGACCATTGAGCCGGATCTGGAGTATATGTTCAAGCATCCCCTTACCCAGGAGGTCGTTTATAACGGTCTTCTGAAAAAAGAGCGACAGGCCATCCATGAACAAATCGCGCTTGTGATGGAAAGTCTCTTTCAGGATAGACTTTCGGAGTTCTATGAGACCTTGGCCTTTCATTTTGCTCAGGGTCAATCTGAGATTAAGGCTGTCGATTACCTTGTAAAGTCGGGTGAAAAGAGTCTGGCAAGATACGCAGTGGAAGAAGCCCATCAATACTTCAAAGCGGCCTTTGATATCCTTGCATCTAAAACCGACAAATCTAAAGCCGAAAAGGTTGCACTTATCGACATTTTAAATAGCTGGGGTTATGCCTATTACTACCTCGGAGATTTTAAGGAATTCATCAATCTTTTGAACTCTCAAAAAGATGTGGCAGAGTCCCTGGACGATAAGGCTAGACTCGGGATGTTCTATGACTGGTTCGGCATTGCCCTTTGGATGTCCGGCAAAGCAAAAGATTCCTATGAATGCCTGTGCAATGCACTAGAACTAGGCGAGAATTCTGGCAACCAAAAAGTAGTGGGCTATGCATGCACTTGGCTTACATGGGCATGTGGAGATTTAGGCCTTTTTGCTGAAGGTATTGGCTTTGGTGAGAGGGCCCAGAAGATAGCTGAGACGTTCCCTTCGGATCAGTACCTCTTTTTCAAATCTCTTGGAGGACTTAGCTACATCAACATGATGAAGGGGGATGCGAAAAGGGTTTTTAAGGCCGCAAAACTTCTTTTGGACTATGGCGAAAGAAACTCGAATAGCAGAAGCAAGGTCTTTGGGCATTGGGTGAATGGTTGGGCTTACTCACTGACCGGAGATATGAACTCATACCAAAAAAGCTGTGAAAAGGCACTTGAAGTTGCGTTGGACCCTTTCTATGCTTCCTTTCCAAAAGGTAGCCTAGGTATGGCTTTTCTTTTTGGCGGTCAGTTTCAGGAGGCGGAAGACGTTTTGCAATCGCTCTTAGATTTCTGTGAAAAACGCGCTATAGGGCAGCTCTCAGAGCTGGCCTGTTTATTTCTAGCCCCCGCTTTGATTGCGAAAGGCCAGATGAAGCAAGGGCTAAGGATGTTAGAAGAGGCGCGACAGACCCTGATTAGAAATCAACGGAGAACGTGGTATGCGCAATCTGAGTATGTTCTTGGGAAAGTGTATTCACAGATTGCGACAGGACCTACACCCGCTTTCTCGATCATGGCCAAAAATATAGGGTTTTTGGCTAGGAACGTCCCATTTGCAGGCAAAAAAGCTGAAGAACATTTTAATAAAGCGATTGAAGTTGCAAAAGAGATTGGGGCCAAAAACGTACTAGGCCCGGCTTATCTCGACCTAGGTCTTTTGCACGGTGCTAAGAAGAGAAAAGATCAAGCCCGGGAATTCATCTCGGAAGCCATTAATATTTTCCAAGAATGCGAGACTGAAACATATTTGAAACAAGCTAAAGAAGCGCTGGCGTCTTTGGCATAAGAATAGCTATTCCATGGATAGAAAATACCTCTATATTGTATGCAAAGAATTAACCCTGAGACTGAATGTTGCTGATATGAATGCCAAAAAAGGAAGGGCTTGAAAATTCTATGACTGGTATTTGAAAGTGATAGTTCGAGCGAGGCTAGGCCGGTGACCACGAGCTTTGGCAAGCTAATATGATTCCCATTAAAAGTATTAACAGTCTATTTCTTGAGTGTTAATTTTGGAACACATAACAATCAAAAATAATTAAAATGGAAAAGGGTGTGCTATGAAAGAACATACTAAGCTGACTTGGCTAAGAACAGTTCTTTTAATAAAGGTTGCGGCCTGCCTATTTCTTTGGGGACTACCAACGCTTATAGGGCCATCCGCTTTGTTTGAGTTGCTTGGGCTTGCCATGCCAAAAGATACGGCCTACTTGCGACTCTTCGGCGCTGTGGTGACGGCTCTGGGACTACTTTACTGGTTCGCCTATAAGGATCCCGTTAGGAATGTGGCTATTATCAAATACGCTATCGTAGACAACGGTCTTGCCACGCTGACACTGGCGGCACTTATCATGACAGGTAAGGGGAACTGGATGTTCGCCATGTCTGCAGTCTTCACTCTTCTTGTATTTATCGCCTTTATTCTCCTATTTCCCAGGGAGGAGTTTGAGAAAAAAACCGAGAAGTTGGTATCCGGATAACCTTTTCCAGCATCATAACTTCTACTTTATGAACCTCTATTAAGGTTTGAATATCTGCAAATTTCCCCTAATTTCACCCCCAAAACACCCTCATTCAATTGCTTTTAGGCCGAGTAGTTCGAACAATATAAATGTGATGCTCCCTATTTGACATGAAGAAATACTCCCCCTATACTCAGCCTCAGCGAATGACAATTCCAATTTTTCATTTCTCATAATCCCCCTCATATTCACCGGAGGGCGTCAAAGATGAAATGCCCAAATTGCCAGGTTGAGA
>CAYWMP010000180.1:0-12141 GCA_964459445.1 uncultured Desulfobacteraceae bacterium | reverse complement strand
TGTCATTAATTCTCGTTTTTGATATCTTCTTTGTTTACAATCAGTTAGACACGCTGAATGAAGGAGAACCCTGAGGGGAAAAGAGCAAGTGAGAGGAGGAAAGTAACAGAAATGGCCTTGTGTCCTCCTATTCATTTTAGTCATGGTTGTTAGGCAAGGCATCAGGCAGCCTATGTTCGCCATTTCCCTTACTCCCTGATAGTTTGAATAAATTAAAAGTATACTAATTCAATGAAAGATACATTAAATTGAAGCTGAACTATAAAAACATCGCTGTTTTTCTTGTGATCGGCCTTATGATGATCATGCTTTTTCAGAGAGTTAAACAGCCTGGAAGCAGCGTCTCTGTCAGTTACAGTGATTTCTTAAGCATGGTGGAGAACCAAAATGTCATCCAGGTCACCATTCAGGGGGGGCACATATCGGGCATTTCCGCGCAAGGACCTTTTATGACATTCTCCCCAAAAGATCCTGAACTCATTAAATTACTGAGAAGCAAAGGGGTTAGAATATCTGCTAGGCCTGAAGAGGATTCGTCCTGGTTCCAAATGTTTCTTTCCTGGTTTCCCATGCTGTTGCTGATAGGTGTCTGGATTTTTTTCATGCGCCAGATGCAGGTGGGTGGAGGGAAGGCCCTATCCTTCGGGAAAAGCAAGGCAAGACTCATGAGTGATGCACGGGAAAAGGCGACCTTTGATGATGTGGCTGGGATTGATGAGGCCAAGGAGGAACTGCAGGAGATTATCGAGTTTCTCAGTGATCCCAAAAAATTCACCCGCCTGGGGGGCAGAATACCCAAAGGTGTTCTCCTTGTAGGCGCTCCTGGGACCGGTAAAACACTACTGGCAAGGGCTATAGCCGGTGAAGCAGGTGTTCCCTTTTTCAGCATAAGCGGGTCGGATTTTGTGGAGATGTTTGTAGGAGTTGGTGCCTCGAGGGTCAGAGACCTATTTGTACAGGGTAAAAAAAATGCCCCCTGCATTATATTTATGGATGAGATAGACGCGGTTGGGCGCCATAGGGGAGCCGGTCTGGGTGGAGGGCACGATGAAAGAGAGCAGACCCTCAACCAGCTTCTTGTAGAGATGGACGGCTTTGAATCCAACGAGGGTGTCATCCTTATCTCTGCCACAAACAGGCCGGACGTCCTGGATCCCGCTCTGTTGAGACCCGGGCGATTTGACAGACAGGTGGTTGTTCCTGTTCCGGATATAAAGGGCCGGGAAGGGATTCTAAAAGTCCATGTGAAAAAAACGGTTTTGGCAGGTGATGCGGACATTTCTGTCCTTGCCAGGGGAACCCCGGGATTTACAGGTGCAGACCTGGAAAATATGGTGAATGAAGCTGCATTAAAGGCTGCAAGGCGTGAAAAAGACAGGGTCGAGATGATCGATTTTGAAGATGCCAAAGACAAGGTCATGATGGGGACTGAGCGAAGGAGTATGATCATTAGTGATGAAGAAAAAAGGACTACGGCATACCATGAGGCCGGGCATACTCTTGTGGCCAGGCTTCTTCCCAATACGGATCCCGTCCATAAAGTGACGATTATTCCCCGGGGCCGTTCTCTTGGCTTGACCCAGCAGCTACCCATAGACGAAAAACACACATACCCAAAAGACTATTTGAAGAATAATATTTGTATATTGATGGGCGGCAGGGCTGCAGAAGAGATTGTGCTCAATATGAGGACAACCGGGGCGGGGAACGATATTGAAAAGGCATCTGAGCTGGCAAGAAAGATGGTCTGTGATTACGGTATGAGTCAGAATCTGGGTCCTTTGACCTTTGGCAAAAAAGAGGAGCAGATATTCTTAGGCAGGGAGATTTCCCAGCACAGGGATTACAGCGAGCTGACAGCCCAAAAGATCGATGAGGAGGTCAGGGATATCGTCACGGGTGCCTATAAAAAGGCCTCTCAGCTCATCAAAGAAAATTTGGATACAATTCATAAAATGGCCAATGGCCTTTTAGAGAAAGAGACCCTGGATAGCAAAGATTTAGATGAAATAATGGCCGGTGGGGAAAAATCCATTCCTGAAGAAATGGAGGTTAAGACATCTTGAAAGGGGAGTATTATGCCTTGTGACTTCAAGGAATACCTGACACATTGTTTCTGCATCGAGTCGTCTATTTTTATTATTAGGTTCAATCTTCCGGCTGCAACCTTTTGAAGCTATAACGGTTTCCTCCCTGGTAAACATTGCCTTCTACACCATAAAGAGGATACTAAAACATTAAACTAAACTTATAACCTTTAGGTTTACTAAACCCAAGTTTATTGGGGAGGCTTAAAACACTATAAAGGAGGTTGATTAATGAGCAAGATCAAGATCGCTGTTGTTGGCATCGGAAACTGCGCCAGTTCGCTTATTCAGGGCATTGAACACTACCGTCCAGAAGAAGACGAGGAACACATCGGGCTGATGCACTACGATCTGGGGGGTTACAAGCCCCAGGATATCGTTGTGGTGGCGGCCTTTGATATCGACAAACGGAAAGTGGGCAAAGATCTGGCCGAGGCCATCTTTGCGGCCCCAAATTGTACGACTGTCTTCTGCAACCGTATCTCGTCCAATGGGGTCAAGGTGCGCATGGGACGGATTATGGACGGCTTGGCTGAACACATGAAAGATTACGATGAAAGATACACCTTTGTGCCCGGCAACGAGCCTGAGCCATCCAGAGAGGATGTAGCCAGAGTATTAAAGGAGTCTGGCGCCGAAATACTCGTAAACTACCTGCCGGTGGGTTCCGAGGAGGCTACCCGGTTTTACGTCGACTGCGCCTTGGAGGCGGGCATCGGCTTCATTAACAACATTCCGGTTTTCATTGCCAGCGACCCAACCTGTGCAGCCCGCTTCGAGGAGAGGGGCCTGCCCCTTATCGGGGATGACATCAAATCACAGCTCGGGGCCACCATCGTACACAGGGTTCTTACGAATCTTTTCAGGAATAGGGGGGCAAAACTGGAGCGAACCTACCAGCTGAACACGGGGGGTAACACCGATTTTTTGAACATGCTTGACCACAGCCGTCTGAAATCCAAGAAAAAGTCCAAAACGGAATCTGTACAATCTCAACTGGGCGATGAGCGATTAGATGAAGAGAATATCCACATCGGACCCAGTGACTGGGTCGCATGGCAAAAAGACAACAAGGTATGCTTTATCCGCATGGAGGGAAAGTTATTCGGCGATATCCCCATGAATCTGGAGCTGCGCCTTTCCGTGGAGGACTCCCCTAATTCCGCCGGTGTCGTTATCGACGCCATCCGTTGTGCCAAACTGGCCCTGACCCGCAAGGAGGGTGGGATTCTTTACGCGCCATCGGCCTATTTCTGCAAACACCCCCCACGCCAGTATACGGATGACGAGGCCCATCGCATGACTGAAGCCTTCATCAACGGCACTTATGGAGAACGGTAGTATGAAGTGTTTGATCATCGCGGCGGGGCGAGGAAGCAGATTACGCAAGTGGGGTGATAGTAAGCCCCTTATACCGGTGCTTGGTGTGCCGCTAATCGAGCGGGCCATTCGCTCTGCCCTGGAGGCGGGAGCAGATGATTTTTATGTGGTCACCGGATATCAGGGGGAACGCGTTCGGGGCTTTCTGGGCCGTCTTGCCACCCGTCTCGGTATTCCTATCACCTCTCTCAGCAATGAGGATTGGGAAAAGGAAAACGGTCTCTCGGTGCTCAAGGCGCGGGAATACCTGCATGAGCCCTTCCTTCTGCTGATGGCGGACCATCTCTTTGATCCATCCATTGCCCGCGAGATGATGGCGCATCCCCCGGCTGATGGGGAGATCATCCTTGCCGTGGATGGGGATACCCGGAATTCCCTTGTCGACATGGGAGATGTCACCCGGGTAAAGACGGAAGACGGGAAGATACGAAACATCGGCAAAGGGTTGACAGAATTTAATGGTTTTGACACCGGCATCTTCCTGTGTACTACGGTCATCTTCGATGCACTGGAGCGCTGCACAAAAGATTCCGGTGATACCACCCTGTCAGGGGCCTTGAGGATCCTGGCCGACGAGGACCGGGGCAGGGCGTTTCATACAAACGGTCGTTTCTGGCTCGATGTGGACGATCCTGCTGCCCTTAAGCGGGCGGAGAAGGTTCTCTTTTATCGTTTGAGAGGCAAGTCAAACGATGGGCCGGTATCGCGCCACCTCAACCGGCCCTTGTCAGCGAGGATCTCCCGCCGGCTGGTGAAGCACCCGGTCACGCCCAACCAGATATCCCTGTTTTCGTTCCTGTGCTCCCTGCTGGCCGCAAGCCTGTTCGCGCTTGGCAATTATCCCGGTCTGTTGCTGGGCGGTCTGCTGGCACAGTTTGCCTCTGTCATTGACGGCTGCGACGGCGAAGTGGCACGGCTCAAGTTCCAGGGCAGCGATTACGGTGGCTGGTTCGATGCGGTGTTGGACCGTTACGCGGACGCCTTTCTGTTATTCGGGCTCACATGGCACGCATATTCAGCAAACTCGGGGCCTTTAATTCTATTCATTGGATTTATGGCAATCATAGGTTCCTTTATGTTGAGCTATACGGCAGACAAATATGACCGTCTTATGCGCAGCCGTATCGATCACGGCAAGGGCTTCCGCATGGGGCGCGACGTCCGAGTCTTTCTCATATTCCTCGGTGCCATATTCAATCAGATTTATTTAACACTGGTTGTGATTGCGGCCGTAATGAACATTGAAACCATACGCCGCGTGATTATCTGCCGTGACGATGAATAGCATAGAGTGCACGAAACAAAGGATCAGAGCAGTCATTGCTGGCTCCAAAGTGCCGGAAGACCCTCTGCATGCCGAAAATACTCTCGACTGGCTACTGAGGCTCAAACCGGATTCAGATAAGACCCTTCAGATTGCCGCGCTCGGCCATGATATCGAGCGTGCCCTTGAGACACGCAAAGTAAAGCGGGCCGATTTCCCTGACTATGACACCTTCAAGTCTGCCCATGCACGAAACAGTGCGAGAATTCTCAGGAAGATAATGGAAGATTGTGGAGTGCCGCAGGAGATGGCCGGCGAGGTGTACTTGCTGGTCTGCCGGCACGAGACCGGGGGTGACCCCTGCGCCGACCTCCTTAAGAACGCCGATGGCATCTCTTATTTCCATGTCAACATGCCCTTATACTATCAACGTGAAGGCCGGCAGGAAACCAAGCGCCGTTGCATATGGGGCTACAAGCGCCTATCAGCGCGATTGAAAAAGATTGCGAAGAGGATAACATACGAAGACGAGGCATTAACACGCTTGCTAAAGGAGGCAATTCAGCAAGCCTGCCCATAAAAGATTAAGCAGGCTTGAACTCACCCAAGGCTGGAATTTTCCGTGTCCCTGAATTGTTGCAATCGATGAATGAGGATATCCGTGAATAGTATATCGACGGACAAGCAGGGGGCTATCCAACAGGCGATAGCTCAGATAGAGCGCCAGTTCGGCAAGGGTTCCATCATGCAATTGGGTGGCCAGGTGATTGCGGACGTGCCTATTATCTCAACCGGCTCGCTCGCTCTGGACCATGCCCTGGGAGTGGGAGGCATACCGCGAGGACGGGTCACTGAAATTTTTGGACCGGAGTCCGGGGGCAAGACCACCCTGGCCCTTCACATCATGGCCGAAGCACAGAAGCGGGATGGTCTTGCAGCCTTCATCGATGCCGAGCACGCCCTGGATGTCATGTATGCCAAAAAGCTTGGCGTAAACTGCGATGACCTGCTGGTTTCTCAACCAGATACTGGTGAACAGGCCCTGGAGATTACCGAGGTATTGGTCCGCAGTGGCGCCATGGATGTGGTGGTTATTGATTCGGTGGCAGCGCTGGTGCCGAGGGCAGAGCTTGAAGGCGATATGGGAGATGTCCGCATGGGGCTGCAGGCCAGACTTATGTCACAGGCATTGAGGAAATTGACCGCCAGTATCGGCAAATCGATGACGGCCGTCATCTTCATCAATCAGATTCGTATGAAAATCGGAGTTATGTTCGGAAACCCCGAGACCACACCCGGAGGGAAGGCCCTTAAGTTCTACTCCTCGGTCAGACTTGACATCCGAAAGATTGGAAACATCAAAGACGGCCAGGAGGTTATTGGGAGTCGGACCCGCGTGAAGGTGGTGAAGAATAAAGTGGCGCCACCTTTCAAGGAG
Organism: uncultured Desulfobacteraceae bacterium; assembly: GCA_964459445.1. Lineage (GTDB taxonomy): Bacteria > Desulfobacterota > DSM-4660 > Desulfatiglandales > HGW-15 > CAYWMP01. Next base: position 5,972 of record CAYWMP010000180.1, on the reverse strand, counting down.
GCGGAATTTGATATCATATACGGCGAGGGGATATCTACGGTTGGTGATCTCCTTGATATGGCTGTCCAAACGGAAGTCATCGACAAGAGCGGGGCCTGGTATTCCTTTGACGAGGAACGGATTGGCCAGGGCAGGGAGAACGTCAAAGACTTCCTGAAGGGGCACCCTGATGTGTCTGCCCGCATCCTGGAAAATCTTCGAGATGCACTTGGGTTGGTGAAAAAAGAGACCAAGGGGCTTGAAGTTGCATCGGCTCATCGGGAAAAAGGAGGTAAAAAGTGAGCGATGCAGGAGCCCCGGTGCCGGATATATTGGAACCGGCGAATAGTTCGCTATTCATGATAATGAAAACCGCTTCTTTGCGGCCCCCAAAGCCCTTGCCCGGTATGTCCTTATCGCCTGCTGAAATCGGTTGGGATGCATGGTTTCGCACCATCGATCTGGTCACGCCGAGACGACTGAAGGGAAGAGAATTGCTGATGCGTACGCGCGGATGGTGGACTTTGGAACCCTCGGAGGTGGTGGAGACAGTTGAAGCGCACGGAAAGTTGGTCGTAGGGGAGGGCGGTGAGTTGATGGTAGAGTGCCCTGATCAAGATGCCGTTGAAACCCTTGCGTCCGGATTACAGGAACGCTTCGGAGACCAGGTGATGCTGGCCCCTTGAATATTGCTTTTAAGGTATAGGGGAGAAGCTTCAGGCGGGATTACACGGTTCCAACCGGGCCGTTCGTATAGAACTGGTGGTATTCCATGACCTTCTTGATATATCGTCGGGTCGCCTTGAAGGGCGGCACGCCTCTGTATTTTCTAACCTTTTTGCTTCCTGCATTGTAGGCCGCCAGGGCCAATTTTGCTTTCCCATCGAAACGATTCAGCAGGGCCTTGAAATACTTCACACCTGCATTGATGTTTTCCTCGGGATTGAAAATATTCTTCACGCCCAATGACCTGGCTGTTGCCGGCATGAGTTGCATAAGCCCCCTTGCGCCAACCCTGGATATGGCCTTTGGATTGAAACCGGATTCAGCCATAATGATCGCTTTAACCATGGCGGGATCCACATTGTGGCGATTGGCGGCCCTGACAATGATGGGGATATACAGGGGTTCATTTTTCTTGATTTGGTAAGCAAGGAAGTTGGCTTCTTTTTTGCTTTTTTCTCCTTCAAGTGCATCCGGTGTAATATCAGCCACTGGGGGCATGTAGGCATCGTGCAGCGAGGCGTTATATAAAAGATCAAAATCATAAGCCAGGTTGAATGGCGCTTTGGAAGTCTCCTTTGAATCCCTCTGATAGGTAGCGACTATTGAATCCGAGGTTGTGTATGTGCGAGTCTTCAAAAGCGTGGCCGTAATCATGCATTGAATCAGGCCGAAAATCAGCAGCCAATGCATTTGAAAAATAGGTAATGATGTCATTCGTGATCTGTCCATCGTGATTTTCATACTCATGCTCTTTACTACTTCCAGCAAATGCGACTTCAAAACCCCATTTTCTATTTGGGTGTTGAATGCGCTTAAATTTGCTCGTTTTGAGGTTTGGGAATAGCGAAGATCGAGAAGAAAGTCCGATTTTCTATTGCACTGCAAATCCAATGTCAAGCTTTTAAATCCGAAATCTCCTCTCGTCTTTCCCTCTGGTTTTCACTCCAAATGCCGAGGCATAGGGCGTGCCCTCATGATGATGTATGGGGAAAGTTATAACTGCTAATCAAGGGCGGAAGCAATAGGCAGAGAGTATGGTTTTTGGTCGTATTTTTGGTTAAGAAATGAACGAAAAAGGGCTAAGTCCATAGTACTAGACAAGCCCCGAACTACTACCAGACGCCTAAACCATAGTATGATAGGGTTTTGCTTGATAGCGATAAAACCGTTGATAATACAAAAGATTATTGATTCAAAAAGATGTGGATGCCGTAAATGGTGCATCGAACGGCCTATTGCAGATTACTGTAAGTCATGCTGTAGGTTATGTCAAGGATTGATTTTAATTTAAAATACCCCCTTTTCAAATGAAAAGGGGCAAGCCCTTTAAAGTGGCCTGCCCCACAACGATTCCATGCATTTAAGTAACTTATGTGCCATGGCTCGGGTCATGATAAAACAGGGAAATTTACTGTTGCATCCCGAAAGCCAAGAGGGTGGAATTCCTAGCCTTTGATGATCCGGGGGAGCATCATATGGTTTTGGGGGCAAATAGAGGCGGGGTTCTGATAAGCACAACCCGCAAATGCCGCGATGTACTTTCGCATGCCTGCGAAGGAGACAATTTCATCCACAAACCCTCGATTTGCACAGTAGACCGGTCTCGACTGGTCGTTGTATTGCTGAGCCAGGGCGTTCATCTTGTCAATGACGGGCTCAAGGGGGCGATCCGCATCCTTTTCCTTGACCAATCGCCGGGCAAAGGAAGCTGCGGCTGCGGTCTCGCCGTGCATCACGTAGATTTCGGTCGTCGGTGTCCCCAGGGTGAAAGCATTGTGGTTGTTTGCCGTAGGGCCTCCCATAATATAATGTGCAGCCGCAGTGCCTTTTCTAAGGACAATACAAATCTGGGGCACGTCTGTTTGCTCTATTGAATAAATCAGGGATTGTCCCAGTCCGAGCAGTTCCGCCTTTTCAGCGATATCTCCGACATCAATCCCACTGGTATCCTGGAACCATACAATGGGCACCCTGTCCCTTCCGCACAGGGTAACAAACTCATTCATCTTGATAAGGCCCTGGCGGTAGAGCTTTCCGCCGATTCCGGGGTAGGGTGCATATTCAGGGTAATCCTTACCCAAGAATCCCTGGCGATTCCCTATAAACCCCACCGGCAAACCATCAATCTTGGCCAAACCCGTATAGACCTCAGGGCCATAGTCGGGCCTGAATTCCATATGCTCGCTGTTATCGAAGATTCGGGCCAGCACCTCTTCAAAGCTGTAGCTCCTTTTCTGATTAAAGGCTACGAGGTAATCAAGATCTTCACCGGGAAATTTGGGTTCTTTGGGTTCATCAACCCTGAAGAAATGGGGATCATAGGCGGGAACCATGTCCATGTACTTTTTGAGGGCGTCAAGAACACCTTCTTCATTTTCATAAACCTCTTTGAAAAAGCCGGTTTCATCGTGATGGATCGGTACGCTTCCCGGGGGCACCTGCTTAAAATGCCGGGTGGCCTCAATGAGCTGCTCGGCGCCGTCCTCATCAAAATACCCTTTTGGACTCATGCCGCTTACGATGCCTCCGCCGCCCACGGCGATATTGGCATCCTTGCGGGCCAAGAGTATCGTTGGGCTGATGCCCTGATAGCCGCCGCCGGCAGGATTGGTGCCGTAGATGCCAGCCAGGATCGGGACGCCCAATTTCTCCAACTCGGCATGCCTGAAAAATGTGGCGCCATTCCCCCTTCGGTTGGCGTAAACCTCTTGTTGTTCTGTCAGTTTCACACCGCTACAGTTTACGATCCACAGCAACGGCACATGTAATCTTTTAGCAAGGTCGGTCACCCTGAGCTGGTTGTCTGCCTGTCCTGCAATCCAGGCACCTGCCATAACCTTGTTGTCGAAACCGATGACCACGGCCCACTTGCCGTTGATCTTTGCCAGGCCGTCGATTACGCCTGTTGTTCCTTCCTCATTGAATTGGGGATTGTAGAGGGTATGCAGCGGGTGCCACGTGCCGGGGTCGATGAGGTATTCGATTCTTTCCCAGATAGTCATTTGCCCCCGTTTCTTGATGACTTCGGCTGGGATACCGGCGTTCTTTACGGCCTCGAGGGCTTCTTCCACAAGGTTTTCAACCTCTTTGATTTGAGAGACATTGTCAGTGCCGTCCTGCTTTTGTTTATCCGTCAGGGCTTTGCCAATGGGTGCCATTTTTTCAAAATAGGGTCTCATTTACTCCTCCACATTTATTAAAGTCGCTTCGTCGCCAAAGGGGACGCCATCATGCCCTCGTCCCGCTGTATCATTTCTTTGCGACTAAGGTTTTCAGTCCTAGCTCTATTTTATAAAGCTTTGAAGGGCTATCTATTTGCTTTCCTGATATCTAATTGGTCAAGGGCGATGATCCATTTGCAGATATTGGTAGATCCCTCAACAAGCTGGTATGTGGGCGCGTCCCTGTAATACCTGGCCACAGGGTATTCCGTGGAATACCCGTAGGCGCCCAATATCTTCATGGCAATTTGGGAACTCTTTACCGCGATTTCCCCTGCAAGATATTTAGCATGGGCCACTTCCAGGGTGTTTCCAAGCTGCCCCTGATCCTTTTGCCAAGCGGCTTTGTAGACTAAAAGACGGGCGGCTTCGATTTCCGCAGCCATCTGGGCAACGAGGTCCTGGTTCATTTGAAACTGGCCAATGGGTTTGCCGAACTGCTCTCTCTCCTTGCAATAGGCAGTCACGGCATCCAGGCAAGCCTGGGCCACGCCGATGCCCCCTGCTGCTGCGGATAAGCGGGTCTGATTGAGGGACCCGAACACGATTTTCGCTCCATCTCCTGGCTTGCCTAAGATGTTCTCCTTTGGGACTTTGGTATCTTCCAGGATGACTTCACCGGTAGGCGATGATCTGGAACCCAATTTATCAAGGTCAGTTGTGGTAATGCCGTTGAAGTTTTTGGGTTCGATCACAAAGGCACTCAACCCTTTTCCACCGGCATCTCGATCCGTATAAGCATAATAAATAAGCACGTCGGCGATAGTCGCATTGGAAATCCAGGTCTTTGTACCATTAAGGCGCCAGTGATCACCTTTATCTTCGGCAGTTGACTTCAGGGCCATCACATCGGATCCCGCATTGGGCTCCGTAATCGCGAAACCCCCTACATAATCGGCACTCGCCAAATTGGGAACATATTTCTTTTTCAACTCATCCGATCCATAGGTGCAGATGGTATAGGCACAACCCAAAGCCAGCATATTGACCTGCACCCGCAGGGAGCTGGACGCTCGGGCGATTTCCTCAGTCAAAATCATAGCGGCCAGCCATCCCATCTCGTTGCCGCCATACTCCTCAGGAATGACAGTTCCGAAAAATCCTAATTCTCCCATGGGTTTGAGGACTTCTTCGTAGGGGAAATAGTGCTTTTCATCCCATTCATCAGCGAATGGCGCAATTTTTTCTGAAGCAAAGTCGCGAGCCATTTCCCGCAACATCTGCAATTCTTCACTCAGGCCGAATTCCATTGGTCTTCCTCCTTCTTTTTATGCTCATGCCTTGATCAGCATTTTTAACGTTTTTGGAACAGGGTATCCATCTTAACATGATAAATGTATACAGTCGACAATTACTCTCCTGATTCAGATTCTCTGCCTGAACAGTTGTTCGAGACCTTTTCAGAACGTATAAAATTTGGCTGTGATGGTATCGCTTTCAGGCGTATCCACCGGTGATTCTTGAAGATTTACATATAATCCATTGAAATCTGATTGGCAACGATAAATGTGAAATATTTCTTTTGCTTTATCCGCCTTCGCATAAGAGCAAGGATTTGCATGCGGAAAAATGCGCAAAAAACTTTATGCTACGCCGCGATGTCGCCCCTATATTGCGGCGGATAACCGCGTCGAAGCCGAAGGCGAAGACGGGTAACTCAAAAGGACCATCAATTTAGCATATGGCTCCAGATATATGATGATTGAGTCATTAAAAAAAGATGAGTAAAGGGAATTTCTATGGACTAGCGAGCATTAAGAATTTGGAGAATAGGATATTCCGGGATTCTTAATACCAAAGGGCAAAAGGATTTTGTCTGGGAATCCAAAATGATATATCCTGAATAGAGACACAGGTTCAAAGTTGATTGCTGATCCTGACAACACGAGTAGTTATAAATAAAAGTGAAAACCCTTTAGGAGACTTTCCGACAGCCGTGTTTCTTGAGACTGCCTGAAAATGCTCAGATGCAAGGCTTCTGAAATCCCGAGAAATGAGGCGTACATAAAAGTACGCCGCAGTGACGAGGGATGAGGGTAACGCAGC
>CAYWMP010000179.1:0-12174 GCA_964459445.1 uncultured Desulfobacteraceae bacterium | reverse complement strand
AATGGCTCGTCCCCCATTTTGAGAAAATGCTTTATGATCAGGCCATGTTGGCCCTGGCCTATATAGAAGCCTTTCAGGTTACGGGAAACGAAATTTATGGGAACACGGCTCGAGAGATTTTCACCTATGTACTGCGCGACATGACGGGCTCGGAGGGCGGATTTTATTCCGCCGAGGATGCGGACAGCGAAGGCGAAGAGGGGAAATTCTATGTCTGGGAGGAGAAGGAGATTCAGGAGATCCTTGGCAAAGATGCATCCGCCCTCTTCATTCGAGTCTTTAACGTGGCATCGGGGGGCAATTTCAAGGAGGAGGCCACGGGTCATGAAACCGGCACCAATATCCTCTATATGGGTAAGTCCCTTTCTGAAATCGCCTCTGAAGTCGAGATATCGCCATCCGTCCTTGAGACACAAATCATTGAAGCCCGAAAAAAACTCTTCGAAGTCCGTGAAAAGCGTATCCATCCCTATAAGGATGACAAGGTACTCACCGATTGGAACGGCTTGATGATCGCCGCCTTTGCCAGGGGCGCCCGAGTCCTCGGAGAACCCGAGTATGCCGAAGCAGCCAAAAGGGCGGTCGAATTTATCATGAAACATCTTCGCAAAGAAGACGGCCGGCTTCTTCACCGCTTCAGGGAAGGCGAGGCCAAAATAGAAGGCCTGGTGGATGACTATGCCTTTTTGATTTGGGGACTGATCGAACTCTACCAGGCAACCTTTGAGGCCCATTATTTGAGAACCGCTTTAGACCTCAACGACGAATTGCTAAAACACTTCTGGGACAAGGATAGGGGCGGATTCTTTTTTACGCCTGACGATGGCGAAGTCCTCATCGTGCGGAAAAAGGAAGTCTATGACGGCGCTGTCCCTTCAGGTAATGCCGTGGCCGCCTACAATCTCCTGCGGCTTGCAAGATTCACGGCTGACCCCGAGTTAGAAAAAAAGGCTTCAGAAACCATCCTGGCATTTTCCGGACAAATACATCAGTTTCCATCCGGATACACGCAGTTCCTGGTTGCCGCCGACTTTGCCCTGGGACCGGCCTACGAAGTGGTTGTTGTTGGAAAGCCGGGAGCAAAGGACACCAGCGAGATGCTCAAGGCCCTCACAGGTGACTATTTCCCTAACAAGGTGACCCTCTTTCGACCTTCGGGTGAAAAATCTCCGGGCATCCTTGATGTGGCCGGTTTCGTCAGGGAGCATGCAAGCATAAACGGCAAAGCGACGGCCTATGTATGCGTCGCCACAGCCTGCCTAAAACCCACAACCGATATCAAGGAAATGCTCAGCATGATAAAATAACCTTACTATGATAAAATATCCCGTTTATGGGGAGCACACTTGTCTGTATTGGTTTCATCAGGGGCATCCGCACCCTGGCCATCCCTCAGCCCATCACAACTTTTTAAGTGCTCCCCTTGGTATTTATGGCACAGGGCAATTATTAGAGAGGAGAGAAGATTCACTGATGGCTAAGATATTGGTTTTGGACGACGTTCTAGATGCCGTGATGATGATACAGCGAGTACTGCAAAAGAAGGGACACGAAATCTTTACCTTCACCGAGGAAGAAGAAGCGCTGGATTTTGCTCGGTCAACAGCAGTAGATCTCGCCATTCTGGATATCAAGTTGAAAAAGATTAGCGGCATAGAGGTTCTTCAGGAATTGAAGAAAATACGGCCTTCAATGCGTGCCATCATGTTGACGGGTTATCCTACACTGGAGACCGCCCAAGAATCATTGGTACTGGGGGCAGGCGAATACTGTGTTAAACCTGTTGATATAGAAGAATTGGAAGAAAAAGTGGAAAAGGTGTTAAGTGATTAGTATTTCAGCTCGCAACTAAGAGATGCGAGATAGTAGAAGTATTCCTGAACGAACCGGCCGGAAACGCCATCAGGCAAGGAAAATGATAGAGCTTTTTCCCCAAGATGAGACCCCGAGAAAGCATGAAAGGCTTCTCGAGAGATGTCGAGTATGGCTGCATTTATCCGGTCAAGGTCGATGAAACCTTTGGGTATGCCATGCAATCTGCAGCGAATAGGTCTGTATTCATATAAGCAGCATTGGAGATCTCTATTTAGGGGGCACAAGATGTTCTCTTTTGTGTTGTCTTGGCAAGAACGCCAATTGGACCCTTCAGGCACGCTCTCTTTTCCCGTCGATCCTGCTTTTTGGCCTCTGATCCTTTTACTCGCCTCCATAGCCTTGTGTATTACCTCTGATCTTACATCACTCCCAAGGGTCCTGTTCATTTTGTTATGAACATAAATCACCTCGATTAACTGTATGTCAAAATATTGAAAGCAACATGACGATGATTCAAGCCCGCATGGCACGATATGGCCATGATCTTTAGGGATCTCTTTGATATCCTCCTCAAGCCTTTGTACCAACCCCTCATATCTTGAAAAAAAGTCTCTCAGATCTACCACGCTTTTGCTTTCGAGTGATGGTTCTCTTATTCTCAATACCCCTGATCTTTTGCCGTATTTCTTGATGAGCTTCCACTGACTGTATGATGTCGGTGCTGACCGCGTTTGCCCTATTTTTTTTGAGGCGACTTTTAGGCCGAGGCCTTTCCTGAGCAAATATGCCGTCACAAAGGTCCCTGTGCGCCCTACTCCGAATCGGCAGTGCACCAGTATCTTTTTGCCGAGATAGATAGCTTCATCCAGCCAGGCAAGGGCCTTTTCCATCTCATCCATGTCGGGCGCACATTCATCCGGTATGGGGAGATAATAGACTTCGAAGCCGGTCTTTTCCTCTATCTCATGCAGATCGCAGAATTCACCGCATAGATTCACAATGGCATCGATGCCTTGCGCCATGATCGCATCCAGGTCTGCATAGGACATGGGCGCATGACCGACAGCCAGGCTATTTGTTATCCATGTTAGCTGGTATTCTGAAGTGGTCATGGGTCTTTCGTCATTTGCTTGCCCCGTGAAATTCCCTCGATACGTCGAGGGACCATTTCACTGGGGTCACTCGTCAATTGTCATTCGTGGGCGGTTCAAGAAAAGAAATATGTGCATCAACCGCTCGGCAATTGACCAATGACTAGTGACAAATAGCCTCCTATTCCACCGAGGCAAAATGATATCGTCCATTCATGAAATCCTCCACAAAATCCGCGACCATGGCGTTGTCTTTGAGGTACATGTCCATAAGCCTTGTGGCGCCCAAGAGCCGACCCACCCAATCGAGCAATTGCTCCAATTGCTCTTTGCCCTCGCCCTGAAGACGACCGTCTACGAGATCCCATTTCTTGTCGACCTCAAACCCGAGTCTTTCAAGCACGCCCTTCAAAAAATCCGCCCGAAGAGATCTCTGATCGATATCGGCCCCGCCTCCGGCAAATCGAAACAACACATAGTTGTCTGCCGGATTGTCTCCACAGAGCACATCCAGGATGACAAAATGGTATCCAAAGCGCAAGTTCAGGTTGAGATAATCCCTGGCGAGAATGGCGTAGCTTGCAAAAACGGCCGATTCCGGGCTGATGATCCCTCCGCTCATGATCATCTTGTCGAACTCAGCCCAGTCAAAATGTGTGAAATCGCCCCAGCGAATATCCGGGTGGGTCAACCCACGCAGAACCGCCTGCATAGGAGAGCTGGTGATATCCTCCATTCTTACGGCCTTTTCCTCTGCCAGATCCTCCCGCAAACCACCGCCCACATCCAGCACGTAGAAGAGCATCGGTATTTTTGAGAGGAGCTTCTTCGACCCGCCTATCTTTCTGATTCGCTTGTCTCCAATGTGAAACATCTCCAGGAGGGCCTTCTCATGGCAGAAACGGATGATGTCATGCAGTGATCGGACCTTTTCAGCCACGAAGGATTTCTCCCTGGGATCGACGAGCTCGAGATGCGAAACAAAACGCATGAGGTATTGCAGCTTACGGGCAAAGGGACTGTCCCTCAAAAGATCCCTTTGGGCACAGGGGCTATCCAGCATGGCCTCGACTATGCCGTCGTAGACCACATTGGCGTCCGCATATACTGTCATCTCCCGGCCCATTGGCAGTTTTTCCGTTGCATTCCCGGTGTTAACCAGGGTGGGTACGCCGAACTCACGCGCCACAGAAGAGAAATGACCGGCGGTGCTGCCCACATCGGTCACCACCGCGCTGAGCCGGTCCATGACCTTTACGTATTGAGGCAGCGCATCCCTGGCAACCAACACAGCGTCTACCGGGAGTCGGTCAAGGTCAGATTCGCTCCTCACAATGTAAGCCTTTCCAGCCCCGATTCCACCACAGGCCCGGTCTCCGCCCGTGATCAGCACTGCGTTCATTATGTCTTTGAAGTCACATTCCGGTTTCTCGACTTCCCATTCCTCTGATCTGAGGGGCCTCGATTGAAGGACATAGAGGCGATGGTCCTGGGCCATACACCATTCAATATCCTGCGGCTCACCGTAATGGGCCTCGATTCTCAGTGCATATTCGGCCAGAGTCTGGGCGGAGGCGTCATCAAGAGAAAAGGAATGGCGCCTTTCAGCATCAACAGGGATCGTTTTTGTAAAACCGTTCTCATCAAGAACAGATTCATTAGTTTTCATTCCCACCCTTTTGGAATGGATCTGCGGTTTTTGCTCTTTGACAACCGAGATGACATCCGGGGATCCCCTACCGCCGACCAGCAGTTCTCCGAGCCCCCAGATAGAGTGGATGTTCATGATTTCCGGGTCTTCGCCATCGAGGTCTGTAGTATACACAATGCCGCTTGCCGTGGCATCGATCATCTCCAGCATCAAAACCGCCATCGGGGTTTCCCGGTCCGATAGACCGTAACTGATCCTGTAGTAGAGTGCCTCCGGGGCATATTTACTCGCCAGGATTTCCCGGTAGGCATCCGCTACGCCTTCCCTGCCTACATTTAGGATACTTTTGTACTGTCCCGCAAAGGTTGCCTGTGTGTCCTCCCCCACGGCACTGCTTCGTATGGCCACCCGCAACCCATCGCCTGCGGTCTCCTGAATGGCATCAAAAGCGTCGCGCAGGACCGCTTCAACCTCTGGCGGCATCTGCGCCTCCAGCACCCTCTCCATGATGTCGTGAGATGTGGAATTCAAAGATCGGGTGGATTGGATATCCAGATCTGAAAGCCTTTTGTCGATTTTTTCTCTCAAGTTATTGAAGGCGACAAAACGGTGAAAGGCATTTTTTGTAAGCACATATCCTCGAGGGATGGGCAGCTCGAGCTCCCGTTTCAACCGGGCCATCCTGAAGGCCTTTGCCCCAACCTGCGGGAGACCCTCCGGCGGGATCTTGTTCAGTGGGAAGGTAAATGGGGGACTGGTATCGATTGCCGGTGACTCAAAGATGAACCTTGCGTAAGAATCCAGCTTTTTGAAATAGGACTTCAATTCATGATATCGAGAGGGGCGCATTTCATTGAGATCTTTTGCCATCCCCGAAACGCACCGGGACAATTCGTGGTAGAGGTTCTCGATTCTCGTAAAATCCACCCTGAGCTGATTGTGATAGATCTCTTCCAGCTCTGCCATCAGTTCATGGGCCCGCTTGTCTTGGCCAAGCAGCGATCTGAACGCCTCATATTTATCCTGAACTAGATGCCCGGATGAAAACACCTGACGGGCCCAGTATATGAACGACTTTGTTAACAGCATGGGAGGCACTTCCTCCAAAGGGATATAGGGATTGTTGTCCTCCTGTTTTTATAATAGATTAAAGCTTCTACTCCAAGGGGCAAGTGAAAACAGGAATCGTTTACCTGATGATAGCCCATGTCATCGGTATCGAGACACCCGTACCGGCCTTTTAATAATGATTTTTTACGAAACCGTTACCCTTGGCTGTCGGGAAAAAATGCAGTATGATACCTTTCATTCAAGAACAATCCCTTTAATGCAGATTAAGGAGGTGAGTCATTATGTGCAACGATAAGGATACAGGTGAATGCCAATTCCCCGAGAGGCTTGAGGGGAAACCGGAGGAGTGCAGCCCGGAACAGATCGAGGCGTGCCATGGTAAGGAGCCTAGGCATCCCTGCGTCGATATCATGGAAAAAGAATAGGGTTCATGCCTCTGACCTTTCTATTTGGTATCATTTTTCTATCTTCCTTCGTCCTGACCATGGTGGGACTCGGCGGGGGGTTGATCTTTTCCCCTTTGTTCGTTCTGTTAAAATACCCGGTTAGCACCGCCGTCTCCGCCTCCCTCTTCCTGAACGGCATTGCCGCCGTCTCTGCCGCGATCATATACTTCCGAAAAAAGATGGTGGACGTAAAGCTGGGTCTGCCTCTGCTCATCACCTCCGGCCTTGCAGCGCCCGCCGGAGCCATGCTCACCACACGAATTAATCTGCGCGCCTTCACCGCCGCCATGGCCCTTGTCATCTTTCTGGCGGCCCTTCGGATGCTCTTTTCCGGGAAACGCGAAGAGGAGGGCGGAGCAATCAGTTCGGCTCGCCGAATCATCGGAGGCGGCGGCATCGGTGTGGTAATCGGCGTCATGGCGGGAATGCTGGGGATTGGGGGTGGCGTGTTTATCGTGCCCCTGTTAATCTACCTCCTGAGAGTGCCGACCAAAACCGCGGCCGCGACCTCTATCTTTGTCGTGGTGTTTTCATCCTTTAGCGGCTTTATTGCCCACATATCCCTTGCGGATACGGATTGGCCTTTTATCCTTGCCGCAGCCGTCTTCTCCTTCCTTGGCGGGCAATTAGGGTCGCGGGTTATGGCGGAAAAGCTGAAAGCGCCGTCGGTTCGCCGGATCTTCGGATTGGTCCTGCTGGGATTCACCTTCAAACTTGTCCAAAAGGCCTTCTTTTAGTCCGGTATAGGGGTGGAACGACTTATCCTGCAATGCAATGTCTAAGGCAGCGAAGTTTCGTTGGATGAAGGGAAAGCGTATTTTGACCATATTTTCTTGACAATAGACCATACCACGTAAGCGAGTACGATTGACACCACATACCAAAAAACGGCTCCTACAAAAATGGCCTCTCCGTTGAAGCTCGTAAATTTGAACACATATTCTCTTCCAAAGAGCTTTATCATATTATTGGGCTTGTAGACCTCATTCACATAGGCCATAAATACCATAAGCGGCAGAAATTTGGTCATGAGACCGATCAAGAATCCCTCAAAAAAGTAGTCGTAGTAGGCCTTATTGAGTTTGGCCTGATCAATATTCTTGGCAAGCAGTTTTGCTTTTTCAGGGTCTTCGCATTTTAGGGCCTCCTGACGCAAATTGTGCCAATACTCAAACTCCTTTTGCAACTCCAGGTACCTCTTGGTCTTGAAGGTCTTTGTTAAATACTTGGACAAGGCGACCGCGAGAAAGGCGATGGTTGAGATGGCAAAGGCGGGCCCGAGGGCATTGAGGGGGCTGAATAGGATTTCAAGAAGAGCTCTCACATGGTGAACCAGGGCCACTATCTTGAGCCATAGAACGTCTAGAAAGTCATCCATGTTCAGCCAAATCTATCTTTGTTTTTTAGAGGGGGAGGGGCCGAGCCCCTCCCGCCTCTTTAGAGATTAATTCTTTTCCAATTATATATCCTGTTATATCCAGATTTCAATCTTGAAGAACCGGAAGAACAGGAAGAACAGGGTTATGGCCAGCACAATCTTCAGCGTTTTTTCACTGAAGAGTTTCTGAGCGCGGCTGCCTAACATGCCCCCTCCAAAACCGCCGATGATAATGCTTATCATCAGCCACAGATCAGGGAGATACCCGTTCATTAAGTAGCCCAGGAAGGCGCCGATGCTGCTGAAGGAAGTGCCGATAAGCGAAATCGGCACAGCCACATACATGGGAAGAGCGCCCAAAGTGGTCATGGCGGGAACCAGCAAAAAGCCTCCGCCGATTCCGAAACTCCTGGAGACGATTCCGATTCCAAGCCCCAAAAGCCCAAAAAGCAAGGGATTAATCGTGAACTCTTCACCCCAGAATTTGAACCGATAATCGGTTAAGCCGGCTTTGACAGGCTCAATTTTGCCCATTTCTGCAGAGCGGCCTTCGGCCTTGGCCTTGGCAACCTCTTCGTTAAACTTTTTCACCATGGCCTTGATGTTTTTCCGCTTTTCCATGACCTTGGGGCTCAATTCCTGGAGGGTTCTTATCCCCATGAGCACAACCAAAATCGCCAACCACTCTTTATAGGTCTTCATGGGCAGAAACTGGGTCGCATATTTCCCAAGCCATATGGAGCCGATGAAGATCCCCACCCCAAAGGAGATCCCCACGGGCCATGCCACACGCCTCTCTACAATGGCATACCGGTAGAATGACCCCAGGGGAGAAAAGAGAGTCAACGCCATGTTCGAGGGGCGCAGCACATTGGCGGCATTGAGCCCGACAACCCCGGCCGTCTGCACAATCATGACCTGGAAGGCCGCCATCAACATACCGCCGGCGGCGCCGATCATGGAGAAGTAGGTGCCGACGAGTATAGCGCCGATAATAATCCAGATAGGATTCATATAACGCCCGCCCAACTTCAACCAAAAGCCTTTGCCCTGGATATTATATTCCCCGGCTTTCCCGCCGTTTACATAGACGTCAAACTTGGTGTTGGGTGGCGTGTGACGGTAGGTCTTGAAGGAGGCCGTGAACTTGCCTGTGGCCTTATCCAACTGGATCGAAGTCCCCTTGTCCCAGTAGTTTCCGTCCTTGCCGTGGTCTCCCATAACACTCCGTGCAAAGATAACCACCTTACCTTTTTGGGTTCTCTCTTTCGTGATGGTATTGATGCCATAGACACTTTCGTGGGCGAATCTATAAAAATTCCACTCTTCTTTGGTTTTTATAGGCCCCAAAACCCCCTTGGCTTCGGCATCCAGCTTGTCGAACTTCGACAGCTTGAACATAGTGGTTTTATAAATGCCCTTGATGAAAGACGGTCCACCGAATCTCTTATCGGTCACCTTGCCAAATTTATCCGGATTGGTCGTCAACATATAATAGAGAACAGGGATCTGTGTGTCTTTGTTGAAGCCTCTTTTTTTGGCCTCTTTCTTCAGTCTTTTTGTCTCATGGACGCCATCCGTGTCTTTTGGCGCAAAGCCTGCTTGAGTGGCGACGGCAATGTAGAGATCTTTGCCCGGTTCAATAGTCCCCTCGATCGTAACCCTATCGCCAGCCTTGTAATCTGTTGCGGAAATCTTAGCTGCTGCGAAGCTACCACCGGGGACCGTAAAAATGATTGCACATAGAAAAGTGATCACACCCATTAACGGCCATATCTTCCTCATTTTTGCCTCCTTGTTTTTTTTGAAAGTCCCTTTTTAAGGGTTTTGTGATTTAGTGAAATACCTCCTTTCTTCAGAAGTCTGCAACAAACAAATTCATAGCTTAAAATACTTGATAGCCAACAACGCCCCCAATTCACTGCAAATAACACCGATAACCAGGAAGTGAGCGAGATCCGAGCCACCAAAAATGAACTCGCCCACAAAGTAGACGTATATGAAGTTCAGAACCAGGTAGCTGATTAGGACGTTCAAGATGCCGGCGCCGATGGCCGACTTCTGTTTGTGCCTGAGTCGATCCCTGGTTTTTTCAAGGAGGGAATATCCCGTTGAAATGGCGTTAAATGCGATTATCCAAGGAATAAACCTGGCTATTTCGTGGAGACGCAAGAAGGTCGTAAGGAACAGAAAGATGACGAGGTTGCCAAGCACCCCGTAGAGGATGGAATAGGCTGCCTTGTTCAGGAGACTTGGGCTTTTTCCGGTAGAACTCACGAGGTGCCTCATCTGATCCGGTGCAAGCTCGAACACGCTTTTTCTCTGAACCCCTTTTGCATGCGCTCTTTTGAAGATCGGCTCCGGAGCCCCTCGGTCAATGACCAAGTCTGCGAGCTTGAAAAGTCCCACCCGTTAGCCGGATAGGCCTGATCTGACCAGCGACTCCAGCTTTTCCAATTCCGCCGTCTTGGGCATGATCTTAGCCACACTGCCCTTAAAGGCTTTCTTCAAGGTTCCCAGGGACGCTTCATTTGCACTCAGCACGATTCGGCAAGGTTCTACCCCGTTACCCTGTAGCAGGGCTATCAGTTCTCCTGCCTTCTCACCGTGTTTGCCCCCACTGATGAGTGCGAGATCCGGGGTATTGTTCTTGAGCCAATTGACGGCCTCTTGACCTTTTGTGAAAGTCGCAACCTCATGCCCATGGCGGACAAGAACCCTCTCTTGTAAGACCTTCGAATCTTCGTCTTCATCTATGAGCAAGAGCAAAGCCATCGGCGTTTGGGGTGTCCTTTAACCTCTCTATTCACGGCGGCCCATATCGCAAGATATGTGCCTAACAGATAGGGCGAAGTAACTCTCTAAAATTGTTAAGTAATATCTTTGTGTCCTTTCAAAAGACCAAAGATTGTTCGTGAGAGTGCAACAAAAGATTTGCACCCGGCCCTTGTATGGCAATCGAAGAGATTGGGATTTAGGCTTTGGATTGGGCAAAGATGGAGATGCAATAATCTTTTTGCACCTCAAAAAGAAGACCTCAATGGGCAGGTTTACGAAAATCCTGAGCTTTTATGCTGTACCGCCTGAGTATTTGCTGGAGCGCCTGTCTTTCCAGTCCGCAGGTCTTTGCTGCGTGAGTGACATTGCCTTGATGGTCGCTGAGAACGCTTGTTAGATACTCCCTATTGAAACTGGTGAGCACTTGTTCCTTCGCCTCCCTGTAGGGGAGATGTTTCACATCGCCGCTGACCAGGCATTCATCCTCAACGTCCCAGTCCAGATCCGATAGGGTGATCGCAAGGCCTTTTGCCATGATGATGGCCCTTTTCATGGCGTTCTCAAGCTCTCGCACATTCCCGTGCCATGGGTTTCTGCACAGGCCGTCTATGAATCCGGGGGCCAATGCAAGTCCCTCCCTGCCGAACTTTTTACCGTACTTCTTCAGGAAGCGCTCCACAAGCAGGGGGATATCCTCAGGCCTTTCGCGAAGGGGCGGAATCTCAATGGAGACCACCTTGAGCCGGTAATAGAGGTCTTCCCTGAAATCACCCTGACTCATCTGTGCTTTCAGGTTTCGATTTGTGGACGCCACAACGCGCACGTCGACCTTGATACTCCTGCTCTGACCCAGCGGTTTGATCTCTTTTTCCTGGAGTACCCGGAGGAGTTTTGTCTGGAGGTTGATGGGGAGTTCACCTATTTCATCAAGGAAGATGGTTCCACCGTCTGCCTCCTGGAAAAGCCCTTTCTTGTCCTGCTTGGCATCCGTAAAGGCCCCTTTGCTATAACCGAAAAGCTCCGTTTCAAGGATATTCTCTGGAAGGGTCGGACAATTGACCGTCACAAAAGGCTTTTTGTTTCTGAGCGAAAACCGGTGAATCGCCCTTGCCGCCAGTTCTTTCCCTGTGCCTGACTCGCCCGTTATGAGAACCGTCGCATCCGTTTTGCTTACCGTTTGAATGGCCTCAAAAACCTTCTTCATTTTTGGCGCCTCACCCACCATATGCTGAAAAATCCCCGGCCTTTCCACCAACCTTTGAAGCGCCCGGTTTTCGTTAAAAAGATAGTGATATTCCCTAGCCTTTCTCAAAGTAAGTATCAGTCGGGTGTCGTCGAAGGGTTTCGTGATGAAATCGTAGGCGCCCTTCTTGATTGATTCGACAGCTAGCTCGATGACGCCGTATGCGGTCATCATCACCACCGCCGGGCTCGGATTTTTTTCCTTGATGCGGGTCAGCATTTCAATGCCGTCCATCCCCGGCATCTTGATATCCAAGAGCGCAAGATCAGCAGGTGTTTGTTCCATAAGGTCCAGGGCCTTTTTTGCCGAAGTGGTGGTCATGATTTCCCAATCCAGCTCCCTTGAAATCGTCCTTTTCAAGAGGGAAAGCATGTCGGGTTCATCGTCTACGATCAAAAGCCTTTCTTTATCTTTCATGGTTCAATTCCTTGAAAATATGTGAGCGGCCCTCATCGCTGCCGGCGGCTTGGATGGGCAATCGAATATTGAATACGGCCCCATGCTGTGGTTTGCTCTCCACCGAAATCTCTCCCTCATGGTCTTTGATAATCCCGTAACTCACCGAAAGGCCCAGGCCTGTGCCCATTCCGGTGGACTTGTTGGTGAAAAAAGGGTCAAAGATCTTGTCAATAAGACTGGGCTGAATGCCCACGGTAAATTTGTTCTAATCGAGTTAGACACAGGCACATGAGTTTTCAGTC
>CAYWMP010000178.1:0-12204 GCA_964459445.1 uncultured Desulfobacteraceae bacterium | reverse complement strand
GAAGTTAGGCCAACAATAATTAACCCGTGACGAACAACCCACGAGGAGACCATGAATAACAAAAAGCTCGCCAAGTTTCTTTCCCTTAACGCCAACAGTATCATCTACAGACTCAAGATCTCATTCGGGTTTTTCTTTCTGGTTCCGGTGATCGGATTTTTATATTTCGCCATCCGATATGATCTCCTCAACCGAAACGACGCGGCTTATTATCTTTTGGCCTTCCTCGTGTTTTCATTCCTGGGATTTGCCATTGTGCGCCAGATCATGCAAGGCATCGGGAAGGTAGCGAATGCAATGACCGAAGAAGTCACCGACCGGCTGGACCATGACGCCTCCGCGCGGGATGAACTGGAGGAGATTGCTGATTCATTCAAAGTCCTCAGTCAACAGTTAAGACAGACCGGGGATTCCCTAAACCTCAGGATGAATGAAATCGAGGCTCTCGGGGACCTCAATCATCTCGCATCAGCGCTGGTGGACAAAAAGACACTATTGTCCCGCGCCCTAGAGAGATCAGTGCAGGTAACCCAGGCCACCGGCGGCGCCATTTTCACGCTCGAAAAACGCGGCCCAACCACCCTCTTGACCTGTCGATCTAATGTCGGTACGGGCATATTGTTTGAGCCGGGCAGGGCTTCTCCTTTAGCAGAACATCCCGTCAGGAAAGCCGTGGAAACCGACGACGCCCTGCTGCTCTCCCGATCGGAGGATTCACGCTGGGACGATCTGTTTTCAGAGGATATTCGGCACTTAGCGGCTATTCCCTTTAATAGATCCAGAGGCTTTATCGGCGTTGCCGTGTTAGGCAAATCAGGGGATGAACCTTGGCGTAAAGAAATCCTCGGTTTTTTAAAACCCTTCTTTAATGTGGTGGGCACGGCCCTCAAGGTTAACGAGCTGGGCTTGCGAGAAAGGGAACGCGAAGAGGACCTCAGGACCGTCCTGGCCATTATCAAGATGATAAATTCAGGACTCAACGAAAAGGAAATGCTCATGGCCATTGCAGATAAGCTTAACGACGTCATCGCCCATCACTGGATTGGCCTGGCCCTCATAGATGAAAACAGCGGAGATCTGAAGTTGGCCCATACCTTCCGGAAGACAACACCCAAAATCCCGATCGGCCTGACCTTGCCTCCAAACCGATCACTATTCCATACGGCCATGCGATCAAGAGAGGTCCTCTCCCTGGAGGATATTGCGCAGGGGCCTAAACATATCGAGCGCGTCATCCTCGAAAAACTTGGACTGACCTCCTGTCTGCTCTCGGCCATGACATTCAAGGGCACTCCCATTGGCGCCATCTGCCTGGCCCACGCCGAAAAGGGAGCATTTCACAAAAAGCACGGCCGTATTTTGAAGATGATCTCTGAAGAGATGTCCCTGGCCATAGCGCAGGCGAGATTGCTTACGAGAGCCCAAGCCAAGTCAGGGGAGCTCGAATTGTTAAATCGGGTCGGGAAGGCCCTCACCTCCTCTACCTTTAACATGCAGAAGGTGCTTACCTACACGGTGGAGATGATCTCCGGGCTGATGAATGTGGAGGCAGGCTCTCTCCTCCTGGTTGAGGGAGACGAGCTGGTCTTCAAGGTAGCCCTGGGAAAGGCCGGGGAGAGTGTCAAAAGCTTCCGAATAAAACTCGGCCAAGGCATCGCGGGTTGGGTGGCCGCAACGGGCGAACCCATGCTTGTCAAAGATGTCAAGGATGATCCACATTTTTTTTCAGGTATGGATGATAAGACCGGGTTCAAGACGCGCAATCTGGTCTGTGTGCCCATGATCGTAAGCGGCCGGACAATCGGCGTTATCGAACTCATTAATAAGGTGGCCGGTACTTTTACTGATGAGGATCTGCGGATGCTCAAAGCAGTGGCCTCCTCTGCCGCCATTGCTCTTGAAAACTCCCGACTCTATTCCGATTCCATTAACATAGCCAAAAGGGAACGGCTTATCCGCAACATTTTCCGGAAATACGTGCCAGAGGAAGTATCTCACGAGATCCTGAGCCGCGGGGAGAGAGACCTGATCACCCTTGGCGAAAAGAGGCTTGTGACCTTGCTCAATGCCGATATCAGAGGATACTCTCACATGGCCAAACAGGTCAAGGCGGAAGACGTCGTGGGGGTACTTAATTACTTTTTCATGACCATGGGCACCCTGGTTTTAAAGAACAAGGGGATCCTCGATAAATATCTCGGGGACGGACTCCTGGCCATTTTCGGCGCCCCTGTAACGACACGCAATCCCGCCCTTGATGCCACTCTTGCAGCGATTCATATGGCCCAGAATATGGAAAAGGTAAACACTTATGCGCAGAAGCGCTGCGGGATTCCCTTGAAGGTCGGGGTGAGCATCAACACGGGAGAAGCCATTGTCGGAAATGTGGGTTTTGAGAAGAAGATGGATTATACGGCCATCGGCGATGTGGTCAACGATACCTTCCGTCTTCAGGAACTCACCCGGGAAAAACCCAATTCCATCCTTATTTCCAAATCAACTTTTGAAAAGGTTGAGCCCTTTGTTCATGCCGAATCTTTGGGCGTTAAAATGCTTGGGAAGAATGAGGGAGAAATGGAAGTATTCGAAATCACGGGCAAAAGAGAGATGTCCGATATGGAATACCTTATGTATCAATCAAAGCTCAAAGAGCAATCGGACGGGGAGAATCAATAATAATCCGGGTCTAGAGCGGGCCGGCTTTGCTCTGAACCCATAGGGCATGATTTGCTGCTCCGGCATTGGCAAAATTCGAAATACAACAGCCTGAGACAGGCAAGAATTCAAATTGATTGTCTTGGGGTTTAGGACCTGTTATCATCAGTATTGATTTAACAAGAGTCGCTGGAACAGCTAATAGCATTTTTTAGAGATTTGATTCTTTCTTCTTTCAGACCCATTATTCCACCAGTTCACCATTCCACCATCCCATGGAGGCCAAAGGGGCAAACCGCCTTGAGAAAGCACTTCAATCTAACCAAACTCCTGTATTTCCGAGACGTTAAACTAAAGGGAGGTTAGGATGGCTGATTATTGTGTCGTTGTTGCCAGTGAGGCCCAAGCGCGTTTTTTCACATTAGAACCCGTCGAATTCCCGGAAATGGAATCCGGCCCGAATCTGATGGACCGCGGCAGAATTAACAATCCGCAGAAAAATACTCCGGACAAAGACATCTATGCAGATTCAAAAACAGGACGCGGTCGTTCACCTCGCGGGGGCCGCGCCCACGGCTATGACGACCATCGGGCCCAACACGAAAGCGAGCTCGGCCGTCAATTCGCTCGGGTTGTCGGAGAGAAGACCAAGCAAGTTGTTCAAGACAGTCGAGCCCGACGTGTTGTGGTTGCGGCTCCGGCACAAATGTTGGGCTACATGCGTGCGAATTTGGATTTGTTGGCGAGAGACGGTTTTGAAGTGAAAGCGCTTTCAAAGAATATGATCCGATTCAACTCCAGGCAAATCCACGACCATCTCGCCAGGGAGAATTGTGTCCCGCCCTGTAGGAAACCGGGTAGTTAAGATCGTGACGTAACTAAGCAGCGATACCAAAACGGTATTTGGGGGCAAGTGAGAACTCTTTCTCCTTGCCCTTTCCTCGCTGATTGCTTACTACCTGAATTTTGCATGAGGTACCGTAGCGAGGTGCGGAAATCCTTAGCGAAACGCGACGTTGCAGCCATTTTGGACCGCAGGCATATTTACCGATATGGTGAGGACCAAAATGACGAAACAAGCGTTGCAGCAAGGATTTCCGTGCCGCAGTAGGTAGCTCATGCAAAATTCAGGTACAATCTTGAGTTATTCTCTCCACCTTGACACCAAAGAAGCTTTTCACCTATACTGCCCAACCAAAAAAGAAAGCATATCAACCCCTTATAAATCAACCTTCCCACAAACGGCAGCTTGGATCACATTATTTCAACCTCATCAGGATTAGGGATTGTCCCATGCTCCAAAGATGTTTTAAATTCGCTTTTGACATTCAACATGCTTTCCCAATCATAGCCTTTTATGATCTCTAACCCATCAAATTCTCTTTCCAGGAGCTTTAAGGATGGAAAACAACAAAGATACATTACTTCAAAACTTAAATGAACTGGATGCCTCAAAAGAAAAGCAATGGATCCGCGCTGAGCAGGCCAAAGCCCTATATGCCCACGCTCCCGTAAACATGTTGTCCGTTGTCCTTTTTTCCTTGCTCCTGATCTTTGCTTTATGGAAGGTCATCCCCCAATCAACGCTGCTGGTTTGGTTCTCTCTGAATATGACGGTCATGCTTCTCCGGTTCGGATTGATTTTCAAGTATAGGCAGGCCTCTGACGATTCCATCCAAACCAAGCCCTGGGGAAACATGTTTGCAATTGGCCAGCTCTTCAACGGGATCATCTGGGGATCCGCAGGCGTTTGGCTGTTTGCAGAGGATTCCATTGCACACCAGATGGTCCTTCTCATTGTGGTAGCGGGTCTTGTGGCAGGAGCAGTTGGGTCCTATTCGGGACTCCTCAGGGTCTTTTTATTCTTTTCCTTCCCCGCTTGGATTCCTATTACCCTCCAATTATTTGCTCAAGGCGGCGACATTTACATAACCATGGGTATCATGGCATGCCTCTTTCTAATTGTCATGACCGTAACGGCGAGGCGAATTGCTTCTATCGCTTTTTCTTCCTTGAAGTTTCAATTTCAAAACCGAAACCTCATTAATGACTTAACAAACGAGAAAGACCGCGCTGAAGAGCTAAACCGAAATCTCAAGGAGAAAATTACTGAATATGAAAGTGCACAAGAGGCTCTCCAAGAGAGCAAAGAAGATCTTCAAACGGTCTTTGAAAATACTGGTACAGCCACATGGATCATCGATGAGGATACGACACTTTCAATGGTTAATTCAGAAACTGAGAAACTCACCGGCTATTCCAAGGAGGAAGTTGAAGGCAAGATGAGTTGGAAAGAGATTGTCCACAAAGAAGAACTCGACAGACTTGAAGATTACCATGTGAGAAGAAGGACGGAGGGAGTAGACGCTCCTTCAGATTATGAATTTCGCCTTGTTGATACGTATGGGAAAACAAAGGATATATGGGTCAAGGTGGCCTTAATTCCCGGCACCAAGAGAAGTGTAGCATCGTTGATGGATATTACTGAACGGAAGCAAGCAGAAGAGGCATTAAGGAAAAGTGAAGAAAGATACCGTGTGGTTATTGAGAACACTGGAACGGCAACGTCCATCGTCGAGGAGGACAGGACCCTGTCCTTGGTCAATGCGGAGTTTGAGAGACTCACGGGGTATTCTAAGGAGGAAATAGAAGGCAAAATGACCTGGGCGGATTTTGTGGCGCCTGAAGATGTTGAAAGAATGAAGCAGTACCACCAAAAGAGACGACAACAGGGATCAGATGCACCAACCGAATATGAGTTCCACTTGGTGAACAAGCACGGTGCTTTTAAAAGCATTTGGAATAAGGTGGCCCTGATTCCAGGCACCAAAAGAAGCGTTGCTTCCTGGCTTGATATCACTTCCCTCAAACAAGCTGAAGAAGCTCTCAGAGAGAGTGAAGAGAGATATCGAACAGTGATGGAAGCCGCCCCCGACCCGGTCGTCGTTTATGATATGGAGGGGGAGGTGACCTACTTGAATCCAGCTTTCACGAGTGTATTCGGGTGGACTATGGAAGAGAGTTTGGGCCATCAAATGGACTTTGTTCCCGAAGAAAACTTGCCTGAGACCATAGACGCCGTCGAGCGTATGCTCGCAGGTGAAACAAGATGGTCATTCAAAACAAGGCGCATGACCAAAGACCACACGCTTTTGGACATTCAGATCAGCACTTCTACCATTTTGGACCGAGATGGCAAGCCTTCGGGGAGTGTGGTCATATTGAGAGACATCACCGAGAGCGAAAGAATGGCATCGGCGCTAAAGGAGAGTGAGGAAAGATATCGATCCCTATTTGAAGACTCCATAGATGCGATTTACATCACCACGCCAAAGGGCAAGTTTATTGACGCCAACCAGTCCATGTTGGATCATTTCGGATACTCCGCCGAAGAGATTAAGGCCTTAAACGCCCAGGAGTTGTATGACGACCCAAATGATTTGATCGATTTTCTGAAGCGTATCGAAACGAAGGGTTATGTTAGAGACTTCGAAGGCGTGCTTCGAAAGAAAAATGGCGCGCGGATTGACTGTCTCCTTAATGTGAGTGTTCGTAAGGCGAATGATGGCATGACCCAGGAATTTCAAGGAATCATTAGAGATATTACAGAGCGCAAGAAAGCTGAAAAGGCCCTTGAACGCTTTCGACTTCTGATGGAGCTCTCCCCGGATGCAGTAACCGTATATGACCAAGATGGTAAAGCGACCTATATCAACCGAGCTTTTGAACAAACCTACGGGTGGTCCCGCGAGGAGGTGCTTGGAAAAAGTCTTGATTTTGTTCCGTCCCACGAAGTTGAAAGAACCCGGGAGATGGTGCAGCGCACGCTCAATGGGGAAAGTGTCCTATTTGAGGCCCAACGCTTTACAAAAGACAGGAAACTTTTAGACGTTCAAATAAAAGCGGCCACGTTCAAGGACAGTGAGTTAGAGGGATTAGGCCCATTCATTGTGATCCATCGAGACATCAGCGAGCTTAAACAGATATATGCAGAATTGCAGAAAGCCAAGGAAGCAGCGGAGGATGCCAATAAAGCAAAGAGTGATTTCCTCGCAAGCATGAGCCACGAGATCAGGACCCCTATGAATGCCATCATCGGCATGGCCGATCTGCTGCAGGAGACCTCTTTGACCCCGGAACAACAGCACTATGTTCAGGTTTTCAGCTCAGCAGGGGAAAATCTTCTGAGCATCATTAACGACATCCTGGACATCTCCAAAATTGAGGCCGGACATCTGGAGCTTGAAGCGGTGGGGTTTGATCTAACCGAACTCGCCGAAACGACCTGTGACGTCCTTGCATTCAAGGCCCATGAAAGAGGACTCGAGCTGGCATGCAATATCACACCCGAGGTACCCGCCCCATTGATCGGAGACCCGGTCCGATTGCGTCAAATCATTATGAATTTGATCGGTAATGCCGTGAAGTTCACGGAACAGGGCGAGGTCACACTGGAAGTAAAGAAAAAGAGTCTCGAGACTGCAGACCCCGAATCTGGAGACATAGAATTGCTCTTTTCTGTGTCTGACACCGGGATTGGCATTCCGCCGAACAAAATTGATGGCATTTTTGATAGTTTCAAGCAAGCGGATTCGTCGACTACCCGCAAACATGGCGGTACAGGCCTCGGTTTGTCCATTTCCAAGCGTCTTGTAGGACTCATGGGCGGACGCATAGGGGCGAAGAGTGAAATAGGTAAAGGAAGCACCTTTTATTTCACGGCAAAGTTTCCGACCCAAGCAGCACCCAATGAAGTCATCGAACAAGTCCCTGTGGATCTGAAAGATTTGAAGGTCCTGGTGGTGGATGACAACGCCACCAATCGTACTATTTTGAGGGAGATGCTAAATAGATGGGGAGCGGAAGTGAGCGAGGCGGAAAACGGTAAGATAGCATTTGAAGTGATTAAGCGCACTGCTGAATCGGGTGATCCTTTCAAACTCCTGTTGCTGGACTCCATCATGCCCGACATGAACGGCTTCCAGGTAATGCAACATATCAAAGAGCAATTGGATGTTTCAGGGATGACCATCATGATGCTCACATCCGATCGACGCAGCCAGGACATTGCTCGGTGCAAAGAACTGGGTATAGCGTCCTACCTTGTAAAGCCCGTCAAACGGGCGGAGTTATATGAAGCCATCACCAACGCCCTGGGCACAAAAAAAGTGGTGACCAAAGAAGCGGCAAATAAAAAGCCCGCTGTCCCGGAGCCGCTGCCGCCGATACACATTCTTCTCGTTGAAGATAACGAAGATAATGTCCTATTGTTCAAATCCTTTCTTAAGAAGACGCCCTGCAAATTGGACTTTGCTGAAAACGGCCGGATTGCTGTTGAGAAGTTCATGTCGGGGAAATATGATCTCGTATTAATGGATATGCAGATGCCGGTGATGGATGGATATACGGCAACCCGGGAAATCCGGAAATGGGAAAATGAAAAAGATGTAATAGGGATCCCTATTGTTGCCCTGACCGCCTATGCCACCAAGGAGGAAGAACAGAAGAGTCTTGATGCGGGATGCGATGCCCATCTCACCAAACCCATAAAAAAAGCAAGGCTCTTGGAAGCTTTGAGAGCGTTAATATAGAATTGCTTTTATGATCACTCACAGAAAAAGACTCAATCCATATTGTCGATGGACACTTTTAACGACTTAACCGCCAGTTTCACCACAGTTTATGAATCCACTGATAGGGCAAACTAAATCATTTTTGGAGCGTTTGAGATGAGAGGAAACAAAGAAAAACAAGATCAAGTAAATATTGCACCGATTAGCTCACAAGAGAAGCAGTGGATCGACGGCGAGCAGGCCAAATTCCTCTATGGACAGGGCCGCTTGATCATGTTGGCCACTATCTTGTTTTCAGCTTTTCTCGTTATCGCTTTGCGAGATGTAATTCCTCGCACCATATTGCTCACTTGGTTTTCGCTTCTCATGCTACTAATGGTTTTGCGCTACCTGTTGATATTGCTTTTCAAGCTGAAATCAACGGATTTATTCAGCAGCGCACAATGGGTTAATCTCTTCACTTTGGGTCAGTTTTTCAACGGGTTGTTTTGGGGAGCTACTGCATTCTGGCTTTTTCCTGAGAAGTCATTAACCCATCAGGTCATTCTTATTATTGTGCTGGTGGGTATGGTCGCCGGAGGTCTTGGTTCCTACTCAAACGTATTTAAAGTCATCATGGCTTTTACGGTCCCTACCCTGATCCCTATGATCGCAAAATTACTCACCATCGGAGAGGCTACACATTTGACAATTGCTATAGCGGGCATGCTTTTCACGATTATCATAATCAGTAACGCGCGTCGCGTGAGTAATGTCGCTGCATCATCCCTCAAATTCCAATTTCAAAATCGCGAACTCATTGGTGTTATAACAAAAGACAAGGAGCGCACTGAAAGGCTAAATCTAGATCTCACAACAAAGATCGAGGAATCTGAAAGAGCCCATGAAGCCCTCAGGGAGAGCGAGTTGAAGTATCGCGAACTGGTCCAAAATGCCAGCAGCATCATCCTGCGGTTCGACACGGAAGGGAACCTGACCTTCTTCAACGAATATGCTGAAGCCTTTTTCGGATACAAAGCGGATGAGATCCTTGGACAAAACGTTATCGGGACCATCGTGCCTGAGACGGACACAGTGGGGCACGATCTCAAGACATTGATACGGAATATTGGTCTGAGCCCTGAAAAATATAGCAGAAATGAAAATGAAAATGTGAGGCGCGATGGGGAACGCGTGTGGGTCTCATGGACCAATACAGCCATCCGTGGCGCTGATGGGAACATTGCCGAGGTCCTTTCTGTAGGAAATGACATTTCAGAAAAGAAGCGCGCTGAAGAAGCGCTTAAGGAGAGCGAAAGAAGGTTTCGCGTCATATTCGAACAGGCCGCTGTCGGCGTGGCCCAGACCGAAACAAAGACCGGCCGATTTCAACAGGTGAATGAAAAGTACTGCAATATTGTGGGTTACACGCATGATGAACTTAAAACAACCACGTTCATGGCCATTACACATCCGGACGATCTGCAAAAAGACCTGGATAAGATGCAGAGTCTTCAGAAAGATGAAATCCGTGAGTTTTCGCAGGAGAAACGCTATATCCGAAAGGATGGTTCCATAGTATGGGTGAATCTTTCCGTTTCTCCCATGTGGGGCGTCGGTGAAGAACCAAACCATCACATCACGATTGTAGAAGATATTACTGAACGCAAACAGGCAGAGCAGGATTTACGTGAAAGTGAGGAAAGATATCGCACAGTTTTCGAAAACACCGGTACCGCTACTTGGATTATCGAAGGGGACGCAACTCTGTCCATGGTTAACTCGGGAACCGAAAAAATCACTGGTTTTACTAAGGATGAAATTGAAGGCAAAATGAGTTGGAGAGACTTCATCCACAAGGAAGACCTCGATCGACTGAATGAATACCATGTGAAAAGAAGGACAGAGGGAGAAGACGTGCCTGCCGAATATGAATTTCGCCTGGTGGACAGGTTCGGTGAAATAAAAGACATATGGGTCAAAGTTGCCTTGATACCCGGTACTCAAAAAAGCGTTGCCTCCCTAGCGGACATTACTGAACGCAAACAGGCGGAAAAGGCATTGCGGGAAAGCGAAGAAAGGTATCGTGCAGTCATTGAGAACACTGGAACGGCTACATCCATCGTTGAGGAGGACAGGACCTTGTCCTTGGTCAATGCGGAATTTGAGAAACTAACAGGATACAGAAAGGAGGAAATTGAAGGAAAAATGACCTGGGCGGATTTTGTGGCGCCAGAAGACGTTGAGAGAATGAAGCAATACCACGAAAAGAGACGGCAAAAAGGATCAGACATACCAACCGAATATGTGTTCCATCTGTTGGACAAGTATGGGGCCACAAAAAACATATGGAACAAAGTGGCCCTGATTCCGGGTACCAAAAAAAGCGTTGCATCCTGGATGGATATCACCGAA
Source organism: uncultured Desulfobacteraceae bacterium (assembly GCA_964459445.1). GTDB lineage: Bacteria > Desulfobacterota > DSM-4660 > Desulfatiglandales > HGW-15 > CAYWMP01. The sequence goes on along the minus strand of CAYWMP010000178.1, from coordinate 1,582 downwards.
CGCAATCAGGCGGAAGAAGCTCTTCGAGAGAGCGAGGAGAGATTGAAATCAGTGATGGAAGCTGCGCCCGACCCCGTTGTCATTTATGACATGGAAGGCAAAGTCACTTACTTAAATCCGGCTTTCACGACGGTCTTCGGGTGGACCTTGGAAGAGAGTTTGGGGAAACGTACCAACTTCGTGCCCGAAGAAAACATGGCGGAAACCATAGACGCTGTAAAGCGCATGCTTCAAGGCGAGATAATCCAGTCATTTGAAACCAAGCGCCTGACCAAAGAAGGACGTAAGATTGATATTCAAGTGAGCTCCTCCACCTACTTCGATCAAGAAGGCCAACCCGAAGGAAGCGTCGTCATTCTGAGAGACGTCACCGAAAGGCAAAGAATGGCTTCGGCACTGAAGGAGGCAAAGGAAGCAGCCGAGGATGCCAATAAAGCAAAGAGTGATTTCCTCGCAAGCATGAGCCACGAGATAAGAACTCCCATGAATGCCATCATCGGCATGGCCGATCTGCTGCAGGAGACCTCTTTGACCCCGGAACAACAGCACTATGTTCAGGTTTTCAGCTCAGCAGGGGAAAATCTTCTGAGCATCATTAACGACATCCTGGACATCTCCAAAATTGAGGCCGGACATCTGGAGCTTGAAGCGGTGGGGTTTGATCTAACCGAACTCGCCGAAACGACCTGTGATGTACTTGCGTTCAAAGCCCATGAAAGAGGTCTCGAGCTGGCATGCAACATCACACCCGAGATCCCCGCCGCATTGATCGGAGACCCGGTCCGATTGCGTCAAATCATTATGAACCTGATCGGTAATGCCGTGAAGTTCACGGAACAGGGCGAGGTCACACTGGAAGTAACGAAGAAGAGCCTTGAGTCTGCGGACTCCGATTCTGGAGACATAGAATTGCTCTTTTCCGTAGCTGACACAGGGATTGGCATTCCGCCGGACAAAATTGATGGCATTTTTGATAGTTTCAAGCAAGCGGATTCGTCGACTACCCGCAAACATGGCGGCACCGGCCTCGGTTTGTCTATTTCCAAGCGTCTTGTAGGACTCATGGGAGGAGGCATAGGGGCGGAGAGTGAAGTAGGCAAGGGAAGCACCTTTTATTTCACGGCAAAGTTTCCTGCTCAAGTGGTACCCAAAGAAGTCATTGAGCAAGTCCCGGTAGATCTGAAAGATTTGAAGGTTCTGGTGGTGGATGACAACGCCACCAATCGGACTATTTTGAGGGAGACGCTCAATAGATGGGGAGCTTTAGTAAGCGAGGCGGAAAACGGTAAGATAGCATTTGAAGAAATTAGGCGCACGGCCGAATCGGGTGATCCTTTCAAACTCCTGTTGCTTGACTCCATCATGCCCGACATGAATGGTTTCGAGGTAATGGAACATATCAAAGATCAATTGGATGTTTCAGGGATGACCATCATGATGCTCACATCCGATCGGCGAAGCCAGGACATTGCCCGGTGTAGAGAACTGGGCATAGGTTCCTATCTTGTAAAGCCCGTCAAACGGGCAGAGTTATTTGAAGCCATTACCAACGCCCTGGGCACAAAAAAAGTTGTGACCAGAG
>CAYWMP010000177.1:0-12324 GCA_964459445.1 uncultured Desulfobacteraceae bacterium | reverse complement strand
AGCGGTCGCATTTCCCAATGAGTGCACAATGCCTGGATTGGGTCGCAAGATCCTTTTCACCCATGGCAGCAGGCACCGCTTGGCCCTTCAAACCAAGCTCTTCCCACCGTACGTTGCATAACGATATCAGGTCGGCCTCATCCGGACCGACGATATCGGCAAGTTCCTGATACTTGGGATCCTGCGTTAGCAATACGCCTTCGTGTGTGAGGAAAATACAGAGATTTTTGCCGGCCTTTTTAGCGGCTCGGGCAACCCCGATAAGGTGATCGAGGTTTTTCGTTGTCGGCACTAGAATGCCCAGCGTTTCCTTATCTGACATAGACTACACCTCCCTATCTTTTTGCATCCGCACAAATGGCCTTCACAATGTCTTCGGGGCTTAGGCCCGGAGACCGAAGGCCTCTATCGTTGAAAAAGGCTTCAATTGCGGTTAGCAATAGTTCTTCGTTTCGTGGTTTGCCTGTGAGGTTGCCATGAAGCTGGTCGAGTTCAGACTGAAACTCAGACGTAAAGTTGCCGGAGATGGACAAGTCATCGATGATGTCGTTCTTCAGTCGGAGAATAACGCCAATCCGGCCTTCCGGTGAATCATAGGCGGTTTCCATCACCCTGACATCGGTCGTTATCTTGACCCAATTGTCGAACTTGCCTACCTCCTGATTAACCCAATTTGGGTCAGTGAATTTTTGGTCGATGTCTGCAAGCGTGCGCTGCTCGCCATCCGTGAGTTCACCCCTGATGAGTGAGATCCCTAGCCTGTCTTCGAATTTTTTTATCAAGGTCTCTTTGACCTCTTCGCGATCGGGAAGGGTGCCCAGTTCCTTATGCAAACTCGTCACGTAAAGCGTCATACTTTCAAAGACCTTGTCGCGATAGGGCTTCGATGGGACCCTCAGTACACGGGCCATCGCTTCGTAATTGAAGTCAAACATGATGTTACCCACGACAACTGAAGCATCCCCTATACTTCCGGCGCCGGTACCGCAAATCTTCCGTTCCTCCACCTGGATGTCATTGACCGGTCGGTAATAGGCATCAATTCCGAGGCTGCAGTAGGCCTCAACAGCGGGCTGCAGAAAATGCTCATAGAGCCTGTCGACCTTCCTCGGCGCCATGTCACTAGGGAACACGCACTGAAAGAACAATTGGTCCTTATCCAAATAGACAGCGCCTCCTCCCACCTCCCTTCTGATGGTCGGAATACCTTTTTCACGGCAGTATTCCGTTTCAATTTCTTTTTCCATAACCTGGTGATATCCAACGGAGACGTAAGGTTCGCCAGGTGTTAGGAATATGATTGTTCCCGGTGACTCTTCAGTCGTGCAGTAGGCCACCGCATGATAGATGGTTTGTGAATGGAGATAAGAGACATCATTTAGGTCCAGCAATCTGACGTTCATGCGATAAATCTAAAGTAATTGAGCACTAGACGAAATTGGCGACCTTGTTATCGAGGATCAGATCAACGAGTTGGTCGTAGCCGATTACTTCAGCCTTTCCCGAAAGGCGTTCACCCACGCCCCTTCTCTCCACATCAATATCGATGGCATAGACCTTCTTGTCTTGGATGGGTTGTGTATCCAAGAATACGCCGTCTTTGATCAGGACAACGATGGCATCGCTATCCATCTGGGCATATTGAAGACCCACGGGCCCTATTATTGTGTCACCTAATAAATAAAGCATAGTTCTACCTCCTAGAAATCCATGTTGACGTCATTTTCCTGCAGAAGTTTAAATGCTTCATCCCGTGAAATCACTTTGATATCGTCGGCCAGTTCGGACTCGTCGATACTCCTTGCGTCCAAGTCTTCCTTGACTGCAAAGAGATCTGTTCCCATGTCCTTATAGGACGCGAAATAGGCCAATGCGTCTGTCCTGTCCGCCCCTTTCAGACAATAAAACACGCCGTCCGACTGAAAAAGAATGGTAGGGATGTTTTCATCAATGCCGGCACTCACGCCAACACCTGCGCGCAGCCCTTCGGTATAGAAAACGGTACCGAAGGGGGACCTGCATATATTGACTAGGACTTTCTTTTCTCCCATTGGAAATTCCCCCTATGTTTTAGAATTCTTGATGAACGACTACAACGTAACGAACGTGTCTGAGTCACTGATCATGTCCGCCAAATCGGGCAAACCGCCCACGGGTACGCCTTCGATATATTCTTTCCCGCCTTCAAGGCCCCTGGCATTAACGCAAATTCCGCATGCCTTAATCTTCGCCCCTTTTTCGATCAGTCTTTTCATCTTCTCGACAGGAAGCTCCACATCCTCCGGGAATTTCTGGTGCTTTATGGCGTTGTAGACGCCATCGATGTACCAGAATCCTTCGACCTCATGCCCTTTGTCCAGGGCGGCTTCCGCCAGGCGGGCAAAGATCTCATAGTTTTCTGTCTGCCATGGCCCTTCCGTTAACAGCAAGCATACTCTTGCCATAATAATTCCTCCTTTTTTGGGTTTGTCCTATCCTGTTATCAGCTTTCGAATACCCCCTTGGCCTCGTATTCTGCGTACTGTTCCTCAAGCCATTTCTGAATATTCTCGGCGCCGGTGATAAGACTCTTCATGTCCTCTTCCAGGTCGGACGCTTCGATGATGATGAAAAACCCGTCACCGTAGCAATCCGTGTTGACCAAACTGGGGTCATCTATGACCTTTTGATTAACCTCGGCAAGCTGACCGCTGACAGGCGCCCTTAGGGGCCCGATGTATTTCCCGGCCTCAATGGAGCCGAAGGGTTTGCCCTTCACTGCCTTTGCGCCCGCCCCTTTCAGTTTCACATATTGTGTGTTGCCCCCGGTGGCTTTCACACCAAAGGCATCCACGCCGACCTTCACATTGTTCCCTTCAATTTTTGCCCAGATATGTTCCTTTCCTTCGTAATAGAGATCATCCGGTAGCGTGATTCCTTTGTACTCTGCCATTATTCATCCCCTCCATATCATTAATCAGTTTTTTCAATCATAAACCGCCATTTTCCTGTATCCACTTCGTTCACTTCGTAGGGATAATTCTTCTTTTTCAGGAAATTGGGAATCGATTCGCAGGCTGCGGGTTCATAGTCTACAAACAGTTCCAAGATCTGGCCTTTTTCCAAAGGTTTCAAGGCGTCCCTTGCACCCATGACGGTATAGGGGCAGGTCTTCCCTGCAAGGTCAGTCGTTTGGTCCGGATTTTTGCCCTCAAAACTCATTTATTTCACCTCCTTTCCCTTTCTATTCTTCTGAAACAGAACGCCACACCAACTGGATGACGTCCAAAACCTCCACCTTGGCGTCGATGTTTTTGACACCCGTGGTTAGAGTTCTTACACATTGCTGACAGGCAGTGGCGCAGATATCCGCACCCGCCTCCCGGATCTGATTGGCCCTCAAGGTTGCGATGGTTGCGGTCATTTCATTATCGTACATTTCCACGTCACCGCCGCCGCCGCAACAAAGGGACTTCCGCCCATTTTCAGAAAGCTCCACGTAATTTAGGCCCGGAATACTCTTGAGGATTTGACGTGGCGCGGAATACACCCCCGAATTTCGGCCCAAATCACAGGGATCATGAAATGTAACGGTTCCCTTGATCTCATTGACAAACTGGAGCCTTTCCGCCTTGATCAATTCTTCAACGTACTCCGTGGCATGCACTAGTCTGACGCCATTCAATTCGGCGGCGTATTCGTGGACCCAGGTGTGATAACAGGAGGGACAGGCAAATACTATGGTCTTGGCGCCGATCTCCCGAACGGTTTCCAGATTGTGCCTTTTAAGCGCCTGGACACCCGCCGGCATACCGGCCAGGAGCAAGGGAAATCCGCAACAGTGCTCCTTTTCGCCTAGGATCGTAAAATCCACATCCGCCTTGGTCAGAATCTGGCACAGGGCCTCAGGGATTTGCTGCACTGCGGGAGAAAAGGAGGAGACACACCCGATGAAGTAGATGACCTCCGCCTTCTCCCTTTGATATTCATCGTCCGGGGGATCATCCATGAATTCGACCCACATGGCTCGTTCATCGTTATCGTAATCGATCGGATTATGATTCGTTACGATGGCCTCCTCAGCCACCTGCAAAATGGGGGGATGATATCCCTGGCCTGCCAGATCTTCTCTCATGGCCGACCACAAATCCCTCAATCCGATACCTACCGGGCAGACCTCCTTACATCTTCCGCACAGGGTGCATCTGTAGGTCCCTTTCCAGACATCCCCCATCTGCTCATGGGTGAAATTCTTTTTGCTTGCGATGGATTTCAGGGTTTCAATGCGTTCGGAGGGGAGGATGTCCGTGTGTTCGATGCCATCCAGGGCAACAGCCACAGAACACCAAAGGCCACAGGTCTTGCATCGCGTACAGGCATCGAGTTCCATAATCCGCTTTGTGGCCACATTGGCCTCATCGGAGATATGGGGATTGACGACAGCATTTGTCATGAGGCTGATGGGGCTTGAGAGGATGTGGAAGAACTTGCTGAAGGGAAGATAGGCGAGCCCTATAAAGCAGGCCAGAAAGTGAATATACAAAAGAACATCAGGTATCCTAGCCCTATCTAATCCAAGCGCGACAGGCCTCATAAGGGTGGAGACGCCATAGCTCAAGAAGGCCCATTGGGGCGGATCGTGGCAGTCGACACAACTAAACTCGTGCGACTCCAGCCCCTTTTCCAAGATTTCGGTATCGAAAGGTTCCTTTACATTGGGTGAAACAAGGCCGAAATTCTTGACCCAGTAGGATTCCAAGGGCCTTAGATCCTCAAGGTCTGAATCGCCGTATTCTTCAACCATTTTCTGATACTCGCCGAAAGAAACGATCTTTGACCCCTCCAGGAAGACGCCGGTGAGCATGATGACGGCCAGAATGGCAATGGCGTAATAATCCCGGGAATCGGTTCGTAGCCGAGATACCTTGAGTACGAGCCTCCGATACAGGGCGATAAAAATGCCTATCATGACCAGGAGGAAGAATATATTTCTCAGGAATAGGAAGGGATTGATTGTGGAGACATATTCCCAAAAGAGTGCCGAGGTAATATGGGCATCCAGGGCGTGCATCAACAGCAAGAGTGTAAATCCCCCAAAAATGCACATATGCATGAGCCAGCGGAGAAAGTCTTCTCTCAAAATTCGGCGCTGAAACAGGACATCTAGGATAAGGGATTTAATGAGAATAAGGATTTTCAAGCTCAGAATAGTTAAGGTGACGCCCTTGAGGGCCGAAGTCAGGCGTTGTGTGGTTGAGGCATTTCTTCCCTCGCTTCCTACACGATAGGTCATCCAAGTATAAACTTTGTAAAGAGTGCCTAGAGCGAATATTGCCAGCGAAATGTATAGGGCAACAAGAAAGAACATGACAACATACCCGTCCTGTGATGTGATGTTTACTCCGGCCTGGTTTTAAGAAAAGCGGAGCACAATTACATACCTGAGTCTGATAAGTCTTTGCCTTGAGGGGTTGAAAGTCGGCATGAAGCAGGTTTAATAAACTCTCAAAGAAAATAACATACCACAATGTAGCTTATAACTGTTAATGAAAAATGAGTTTTCAAACTGAGAGAATGAAGTCATGATATCCTAAGTTTTAGGAAACAAGGTTTGGAATGGGGCGGATGGAAATCAAAGGGCTTTTTCGATGATGCCTCCACCCAAGACGATATCATCAGAATAAAATACAACGGACTGTCCAGGCGTTATCGAAGCTTGGGGCTCATTAAAAACGACCTTTGCCTTGTCACCCTCGTAGGGGAGAAGGGTAGCCTCGGCTTCCTTGTGCTTCAGACGTATCTTGGCCCCAATTTGGTAAGGGCGATCCAGTCTATCCATGGCGATGAGGTTGATATCATTCGCTATAAGCGCCCTTGAGGTCAGGTTCTTTTTGTCGCTCACCACCAACCTGTTTTCACCGGGATCGATTTTTGTCACATAAAGTGGATGGGGCGATGAAATGCCAAGACCCCTGCGCTGTCCGATGGTGTAGTGGATGATGCCCCGATGCCGCCCTAAAACATGGCCCTCCTGGTCAACGATATCCCCTTCCTCGATTTCGTTTCCAGCAAAAAGCGGAGAATAGTCGCCTCCTGCAATGAAATCCTGGCTTTCGGGACGATTCGCAGTTTCAAGGCCCGAGGAGCGGGCCATTTCTCGCACCTGCGTTTTTGTGTAGGCGCCAAGGGGAAACAGGGTCTTTGAAAGCTGATCGGAACGGAGGGTATAAATAAAATAGGTTTGGTCTTTTGAGCGATCCAAAGCCCTTTTGAGCAAACTTCGGCCTTCGGATTGATCGATCCGGGCATAGTGGCCCGTGGCGAAGAAATCGAATTCAACGCCAGCCTGTCTGGCCTTTTCAAGGAGGAACCCAAACTTCAAGCTGCGGTTGCATACGATACAGGGATTGGGTGTTCTACCGGAAAGGTATTCCTTTCGGAAATAGTCGATCACATGGGTTCGGTACTCTTCCTTGAGGTCTATGGTAAGAAATGGCATGTCCAGCTTTTTGCATATCGATTCAGCGGACGCCAGATCCTCCTTTTCCCCCGGGCCGAAACAGGCATGACGGGCGGATTCGCTTATGCCCACGGTGCCGTCATAGATTTCCATGGTGACACCGGTGACCTCATGCCCTTCGTTTTTGAGAAGGGCCGCAGCGACAGAGGAGTCCACCCCACCGCTCAATCCTACGGCCACCTTTAACCTGTCGCCCATTTCAGTCCTTTATTGAGTATGTCTTTAAGCGGCACGAAATCGTCTATCCCTTTGAAATGAAGACTTATGCCGGCATCCGGAGGAATATCCCTTTTGGTGTATTGGATCATCTTTGTGACAGCGCCCTTTATTGACTCCCCTTGAAGAATCACAACGGGCCCTGAAAAGCCCTTGGGAACAAGGATGCGATCTTCGGGAGATGCAAGTTTTTTCAAGAGCCTGCATTCATGTTCATTACGCGCGATGATAACCTTGTCGCCACTTTCCAGTCGAATGTGTCTTCCTACTTTAAGAATCGGAATATCCCTCATGGACGGTTTCTTTGTAAAGGCAAAATAGTCACGAATGCGCTCGGCAAAATTCTTGTCCGTCAATAGACAGCCGCCCGCGGGGCAAGGGTAATCTTTGAGTCCCTTTTCAGCGGCAAGAGACATCTGTATCTTACGGGATCGCCCGGAGATCCCCAAAAGTTTTTTCCTGTCTACCCAGCCTTTGCGTTCAGGTATCGTTGGTTTAAAATGCGCTGCGGAAAGGGGTCGCAGGATGTGTCCATCAAGCCCAGAATCCCGGTCTATGATCTCAATGGCGCGTCTCAATTGTGACATGGGACGCTGGCCCAACACTTCCCCGGTAAAGAGAAAAGAAGCGCCGATTTCATGCATGTACTCCCCGCTTTTCCTTATTTTCATGATTCTACAATCGATGCAGGGATTCATTCCGGAACCGTATCCGTGCGCTGGATTCTGAACCATTTCGAGGTACTCGTCTTTTAATGCAACTCTTCTGAGGGGAAGGCTTCCCAGTTCCTTCACAGCAGTTATGACCGCTGGACATCCGGCACTCTTGGGCGTACAGGTGCAAAAGGGAGAGGTGAAGTTGATGGCAAATATCTCAATCCCTTGCTCCAGTAAGAGCTTCGCCGCAAGCGTGCTGTCCAACCCACCGGAGAGCAGACCTACAGCCTTTATTTTGTTTGCGCCCATCTTTTGATCAACTATTCTTTCAATGCCCTTTCAATAGGATCATGATAACCCATTTTCAGCTATGATGAAGAGAAATTTCCACTTCTTGGCGAAGCTCCGCCTTCCTGTCCCGAACCCTGCTTGTCGTGGGACGGGGAAACCGACAAGCGGGGAACTATTTAACTCAGTTGTTTAGCGAAGCGATACTGGTTGCTAGATACTCGATACTGGATGAAACAAAAAAAACCGTTTCTTATAACATCTACGCTAAAGACGATATCATCGACCAGCATCCAGAAATCAGCATCCAGAATCTGTTCGCAAATTACATGGCAACATATAGAAACTGGAAATTAATTCGATAGAAGTAAGGCGGATAAATTTTAGGAACCCGGTTTATGAAGACATCTAGAGAGGAGTCCAAAGAGCAAAAGATTCGGAGATCCGTTTTGAAGATACTCAGCAATACCCCTAAATTAATCATAAAAAAGGCCCTCATTGTGTTGAGGGCCTAAGGAGAAAAGAGGTTTTCTTAAATAAGAACGTTCTGCTAGACCGCCTGGAGCTCTCTCCTATCCGCCATATCCACCAAGACCCTATCCCTGGCCTTGTCTATGCCAAGGGCGCTTCGTTTTTTGTCGATGTGTTCAATCATCAATCGGGCCATTTCATAGGGATCCTTCGTGAAGGCCCATTTGCCCAGTCCCTGCTCCTCAAGCCCGCCAAATAGTAGCCGATGGAAATTGGTTTCCTCAATAATCGGGAATGTCACCCCGAAGACGGTAAAGACACCAGAGGCCACGAAATACTGACCAATGGTGACCGCCTTTTCGCTGTACCATTCGGGTGCGGCGCCGGCTACCGGAAGATCTGCAATACTGTCACCAAGCCCGCCCACGTTCACCATCTCTGCACAGGCGATCAGGATTCGGCTGTTGTCTATACAGGCGCCACATCCTAATACAGGCGGCATCCCTACGGCCTCACACACCTCCTTCAGACCGGGTCCTGCCAAATGGGCTGCCTCGGGGGTGCAAAGTCCCGCCTTTGCGAGGGCGATCTGCGAACACCCTGTCTGAACCACAAGAACATCGTTTTTTATCAATTCCTTGACCAATTCCACATGGCTCCAGTCTTGTTTGACCCTGGGATTGGTGCACCCCACAACACCGGCCACACCTCGAATCCTGCCGTTGATGATGTTGTCGTTTAGGGGGGTGTAGGAGCCTCGAAAGGTGCCCCCGAGCATATAGTTAATGTATTCATGGCTGAAGCCGTGAATACCGGTACTTTTCATGTTTGGAATTTCAACCTTGGCCTTGCGGTTTTTAAACCGGACTATCGCGTTTTCAACGATGGCATCCGTACATGTCCTGGGTTCATGTTCCTCAAAGGGGATATGATCAACGCCTTCAATCCGGCAACTGGGATTGGTTGTAAAGAGTTTGGTCCCGTAACACTCCGCCACCTTGGCCAGAGCCTGTTGGATGCACTGGACATCGACGCCAAAGGCGTCCACGGCGCCTGTGACCAGGACCGCTTCGGTGGACATGAAATTCCCTGCGTGTGACACACCGTGTCGGGAGAGCATTTCAAGGCCGGAACAACACATCCCAACAAGGTTGATGCCTTTGGCGCCGTTTTCTTTGGCCAGTTCGATCAATGTTGGATCATTTGCCGAATCCACCATGGACTCAAGGAGGTAGGGTTCATGCCCGTGAATGATGATGTTGACCTGATCTTCCTTGAGACACCCCATATCCACTTCGGAACGCACCGGGGTGGGGGTACCGAATAGGATGTCGGATATCTCCGTGGCCACCATGGACCCTCCCCAGCCATCAACAAGGGCCGCGCGGCTGATCTGCCCGGTCAGGTTTTCATAATCCTGATCCATTCCGGCATGGGTCCGCTGCATCAGCTCCATGATTTCCTTCATGGCGCCTCGCGGAACGATATCCAGCTTTCTCCAGGCCTCAAGCGTCTTGGCAGGTACCCTATTGACTAAAGGGATTTCTCCTTCTTCGAGGGTGAAGGCCTTTTCAAATTCATAAAACAGATCCAGGCCGATCTCATTTAACTCACGCCCCTCTGTCTCGATTCCAATGGACCGGGCAGTCTCTTCCAGTTTTGTGGGGTCCTTAATTACGTAGTCTTTGATGGTACCGTCGATAACGCCTTTGAACACATTCAATATGTTCCTGCCGTGACTTGAATGGGCCGCACAGCCGCTGGCCACCATGCGTGCAAAATTCCTTGATTGAATCGTATCGATTGTGGCCCCGCAGACCCCCACCTTCCCGTAGGGGTCCTTTGAGTTTAGACGGCAAGGTCCCATGGCACAGTGCTTACAACAGGCCGAATTCGCCCCGATAGGACACGGGTTCATGTTTGCTGCACGGTCAAAGGCCGTTTCCACGCCGTCCTTCCGAGCCTTTTCCAACATTTGCGCAGTGGCTTCGCAAATCGTCCAGTCCTTGACATTGGTTTCTATTTGCACAACTTTTTTCTTTTTTTCTTCCGGCATTTATGATCTCCCGCAGATCTTCGGCCCTCGCACAGTTTTTACGCCAGGCTTGATCCACTTGTTCAAAGATTGTTGAATCTTGTACTAACCCCTCTGTATAAATTCAGTAATAAGTAGACAGGATGGACAGGATTGACATGATGATTTTAGCCCCACAAGAACTAAAAGCTATTATCATGGTTGGCGGGTTGTTTAAATGGATCGTCTAAAAGCTTTATGTTGAGCACTTGAAAGCAATAATAGGTTAACCTATTATTGTCATTCAAGCTCTCCACATTGGTTCCGATACATCCTTATCGGAACCCCGCTTAAAGCGGTGCTTTTCGACGATTCCTGAAGTTGTACCTAAAATATCTTGTAGATCCTGCCTGCCTGCCAAAGCCTCGGCGCAGGCAGGTTATCTCGTCTAATATTATTTAAGCAGCGAGCTTTTCTCTCCCGAGCAAGTCACCCCGAGCACTGATCACGACCTTTTCCATGGGAATCTGCTTGCCCGCCATTTCCATGCCACGGCCGACGATGATAGGCAGACCACTGCAACAGGGCACTTCCATAACAATGACTGATACACTCTTGATATCCGCGGTCTTGAAGATATCCGCGAATTTTTGGATGTACGTATCGACTTCATCGAACTTGGGACAGCCGATCATTACCGCCTTTCCGTTCAGAAAATCCTTGTGGAAGTCGGGATAGGCAATGGGTGTGCAATCAGCAGCCACCAGGAGATCCGCGTTTTTCAGAAAGGGTGCGCTTGGTGGAACCAGCTTGATCTGGACGGGCCAATGGGAAAGGGCGGAAGCAGAAGGTTGCCGAGGGGCCGAATTGGGCGCAGACCGGATCGTTTGGGGTTGTCCAAAGGTTTGCAGCCTGGCAGATGGGCATCCGAAGGCCGCAGGTTGTTCCTTGGGCGCCTCTTCTCTTGCCCTTTCAGCCAAGAGTTCTTCCACCGCCTCTTCATCGAACTCATCCGCTTCGCGCTCGACAACTTGCAAAGCGCCGGTGGGGCATTCTCCCAGGCAGGCGCCCAGGCCGTCGCAATAAAGGTCTGCCACGAGTTTGGCTTTCCCGTCAATGATCTCCAAAGCGCCTTCTGCACAAGAGGGGACGCAATTTCCGCAACCGTCGCAGAGTTCTTCATCGATTTCTATGATTTTCCTGGTCACTGTCATGATATTCCTCCCTATGAATAAGCTAAAAATAATGATATAAATTGACTGAAAATAAATAAATTTGTTATAAAACCAAGTATTTTAAAGAACCTGTTGTTGGTCATTTTCGGGTGAGTCAGTAGCACAACCCTCGTTTTCATTTCTCATTCCCTCCTTGCTCAAGGAAAATGCGTTTCGCCAGATTTCGACCGCTATCTGTCAGAAAGGCGGTTTCAATCGTTTTGGCCAGTTTTTCAGGGTCAATGGGCTTTTCCTTTTGATTGTCTTCCAGGTTTGTAATCAGATCCGCATCATACACACTCATGAAATTGAGGTTTTCATCGGCCCTGGGATGGTGGTGATGCCCGACAATGTCGCAGACTTCCTCAATCAATTCTTCTCTGGCACCCAATTTTGTGAGGATCTCATTGGCAATAGGAGGGCCTTCCTCTTCCTGGTATTTGGCAGCGGTGCTTTGGTGTTTACGTTCCGCCTCATGGATGCCGATGTCGTGCAGATAGGCGGCTGTGAGGATGACGGCCAGATTGCCCATTTCCTCTTTGCCGATCTGTTCTGCATATCTCGCAACCCTTGAGGCATGGCCGATCCTTTTGAAATCCTGTTTGAAGTATCGTTTCATCTCGATAGCCACACGATCCTTTAGGAGGTCCTCCTTTTGGGCAATAAGTTCAGGAGGAAGATTGCCGATGCACTGCTCGGCATATTTGCAGTAGGAGGCACAGCCAAAGTCCATACTGGGATTCAAGAAACGGTGCCCACACTTCTTGCAAAGCCGCGTGGTATCGTCTTTGAAAAACTCGACTTCATTCCCGCATTCGGGACACTTGGCCTCGAAGATGGCGCCGGGCTTCCAATTTCGGCTATCCTGTCCAGGGCATTTCATCGTCTTTCTCCGCTCACTCCGATCTCACACATTGTCGCGCCTAAGGCTTTTTCATTCATGATCATGACTCTTAATAAAACACA
>CAYWMP010000176.1:11110-12546 GCA_964459445.1 uncultured Desulfobacteraceae bacterium | reverse complement strand
CTGCTATTGCTGGTATAAGACTGGCTGCCTGCTGTTCTGCCGTGGTAACCTCTCAAAAGGGCCACCACTTCAAAGCGTCCGGTATATTTTTTTGCAAGCCGCAGAGCAGCCTCGACAGACTCAGAGCCCGTGGATAGAAAGAAGGATTTTGAAAGTGGATCAGGTACAATTTCAGAAAGTCTTTTTGCTAGAAGAACCCGTGGTACATTCAAAACCCTTACACTATTTTGCATAAGCAACTCAATTTGCTCCCTTATGCGCTGAAGAACCGCTGGGTGACTGTGCCCGGCTACCATTGCCATTTGGCCTGATTCGAAGTCCAAATACTTTTTCCCTCGACGTCCCAGACTTCAGCGCCTTTTCCTTTTTCCAGCACAATGGGTCGGGTTTTCCTAACCTGGGTTCGATATTTACGATCCAACTCAACCCAATAATCATTTTTCCTGGTTATCTCTTCTCGATTTAAGCTCTCTTCTTGCATATTAATTTACTCCTCATGTTCTGAAATTTCATGGTTATGGTCTGAACGAAGATCCACATTTGTCGCAACACCAATCCTAAGAATCATGGGGTGTGTGGGGTTAATGATGTGAGCCGTAGGAATAAAGGGGTCACCAGGAATTGGGTATCCTAGCAGTAATATCCAGTTCCCGTATTAATTTCTCATGCGCTATACCTATTCATAGAGGGTTTTGAACAGTAGTTCGGCCATATCCACTATGCGTGGCCCGGTTCGGCACGTCAAACCGCAATGGAACTGGTGTACCCGACCCGATTGCACCGCTTGGAATTGCCGCCATTCCGGATTCTGGACAAGACGTGAGGTGAAATGGCGGTCATAACCACAAAAAAAGATCATTTCAGGATCAAATTTCTGGAATTGTGCTAAAGAGATTCTTGGATAGGCTTCTCTATACTGCCCAGTCACATTCCGACCGCCGGCTCGTGAGATGACATCGTACTGAAAAGAGAGGGGTCCCGCAACCAGGAGTTGGTCTCTCTCCTGCTCCAATACACGGGAAACCGTGATACGCTTTTCAAGGGGGATACGGCCTACCTTCTCGCCCAGCTCAGCCATACGAAGACGGAGACCCTTCAGAAGTTTATCCGCTTCTTCAGTGGAACCCAACCGTTTGCCGAACTGAGCCATCTCCTCCAAGGCCTCGTCCACGGTTGCCGGGTTTACCAGAATCATCCGGATTCCTTTTCGGCTCAGAACTGGTTTCAAACTAATATGGGCACTTTCCGATCCCATGACCAGATCCGGTTCAAGAGCGAACAGTTTCTCCAAATCCGGCTCGAACCAGCATGCGACGTTGGGTTTTTCGCAAACCCTCTCTGGATAGTCGCAACTGTCCGTTACGCCCACCACCCGATCTTCCAGACCCAAGGCAAACAGCGTCTCTGTTATTGATGGCGTGAGCGAAACAATGCGC
>CAYWMP010000176.1:0-11010 GCA_964459445.1 uncultured Desulfobacteraceae bacterium | reverse complement strand
CTGATTCCCTCATCCGAATAGATGACTCCTGGTTTGCCGATTAGAAGAGCATCATTCAGAAATGCATTGACTCTGCTTTCGTCTTCGGTTCTATAAAGAACGTCTCCGAAGGTATTCAGCTTGTGATCGATACTTGATTGTTGCAGGCTGTTTAGGAATACCCTAAATGCCTGCTCTGAATCGAATAGACCTTTGCTAATCACATTTACGTAATCATATCCCGACCGATAATTGAGTGAAACCCGCAGGCCCACCACAATGCCTATTACTATCAGAAGAAAGATCAATTTATTTTTCATTCTTCGCCTCAAGCAGAGAATAACTCGGGAATCCTACAGAATGTTCGAATTTGCCCTAATCGGTTGCCCAGATTAGCAAAAGATCAATCAATTCGAAACCCCCTTATCCATGAGGTTGACGAAAAGTGCTTAGATGGGAGGCGCGTGAGATTTTGGGAGTCACCGCCAAAGAGCGGTATCTTCGAGAGGCGTTCGGAGGGGGATGGGGAACGTGGCCATCAACGGCGGAAATATGCCGCAGAGGAATTCCTGTCCGGTGCAGCGCCTTAAGTATTCTCTTTTCTGTTTTTTGCTATTAGCATCCAAAAGATCAATAGATGCGATACAAACAGTAGAGGAACAGCAAGTATTGGAATAAAATAAGTTGCTCCCATTTCTGCAGGATGCGTGTATCTAAGCCCTTGTGTTACTGCAATGAGGAAGTCGATAAAACCTACAATATTGAATACCCATACAATGGAAACGGCATAGCGGAATTTAGCTAATAAAGCCATAACGGCAATTACAGCCAGGATGGCAGTAATAAGATCGCCATATGCAGCGGGGAGAGCGAAGCGCGGATCTAATGGAGAATTTGTAACGCCAACGATCAGAAAAGAGAGTCCGATGTAGCGAAAGACATGAGGTACCGTTAATAGCACAAGTCCTTTATGAAAAGGATTTTCTCTTGACCAGGGAATAAACCAGAATATTGCTATTAATCCCCAACCTTGAAGGCCAATTGTCATGCTTGTTAATAATATTGCGGTTTGGTTCATACCTTACTCCTTAATTGAGACATAATGCCTGGCATAGCGGTAGGCGTGTAACTTCTTTATACCTAATAGAGGTAGATAGGCGTCAGCCTTGCTTGCACTTTTGGCGTATCACCCCCAAACCATGTTTGTATTGATCCAGCCTTTTTCCCCGGCACTATTTTCGACCATGTACCAGTTTCCCCTCCTCTCACGGAGTTGTAAGATAGCGCCTATCTCCGAACTAAAGGCCTCTTCGAATTGAGTTCCAGGGCCGGTTCGACAGTATACCGGGCCAATTGACTCTATTGAAAGTAAGGAACGATGCACCCAGCCATTTTCTTCATTCTCTTTCTTGATGTTTACCCAATCATCCTTTGAAGCCAGGATTTTGACAGAAGCGCCTTTTACCAGTTTAAACAGCACAAAATTGTTTTTGCCGGGGCCTGACCGAACGTTTATCCTTTTCCCATTTACAACAGCCTCGTCACTTACGACTATGACGGTTCGATTCAGGGATATATATGATCGATGTACCCACCCAATATTTCCTTTGTGACCTTGAATCATGGCCCATTCGCCGCTCTCCTGGAGCAGTCTCACCGGCCATCCTTCAAGGGCCTGATACAAAACTTGAAAGCTTCTACGGGGACCTGATCGGATATTTACATGATTGCCCCTAATGCTTACCATTTCAGTCGCTTCATCCGTCGAATCGTCTTGTTTTTTAAGGAGAAGAGGTTCGGGTTGGTCTACTCCAGAGAGTTCAATATCATGCCGGCTATCGGGTGGCATTTCCGGCCGGGTTGAAGAGGAAACTTCCGGAGTCTTTTTGATTGGATCGAGCTGAGACTCGGTAATGGGCGGTGCTGAAGCTATTTCAGTTAATGGGGCCTGCGCTATAGGCTGGACTTTGCTTTGCTCTGTTTCATTGGAAGGGATCTTTGAGTGAGTCATGGTCAGTAACAGTAAGAGAATCAGAGAACCGCTGGAGATGGCATAGATCCTTAATGTATTTCTTTTATGAGACCTCCTGCCATAGGTTCTATTGACTCTCCTGCGACGATAACGAATCCGTTCGATAATGGTTGCGAGGGTAATTCCTATGAATATACCGAGGATAAGATATGTGGCTTCCGACATCATTGCCTTGGGAGAGATCCAAATATTTGATGTTCAAGTGAAGTCTATGATTCCTTTATTTTACTCTATCGGTCGAAGGACGGCAAAGAGGAAAGATTTTTTGATGACTGCAAATAATCCACCATCCCCACGAACTTCACGTCAATTATTCGAAAAACCTTCCCGTCTGTCAGTTGACAATCACAGGGCGAGAAAATACATTCTAAGTGAGTTCTATCGCAAGTGCCTGCTAGGATTGCGGAAATCCGGGCATCAATGAATTACAAAAGATCAAAATATCTCTTTACGAGAGGAAATGGCATGAAAGGCATTAGAGTTTTATTTCTATTCATTTTGATATTGCTGACCATTTCGGGATGTGCAAAGACGCTCACGGTTCCAATGACGTCTTTGGGATACAGTCAAAAATGTCAGCTCTATGTGGGCCGCGATACAAAGATTCTTTTCAAAAACTGGGGTTATCCGGAAAGGACCTTTGAAACAAGCGAAGGCAACAAGGTCTATGCCTACCAGCAAATCATAGACAGATATAATCTCGACATTTTATCCTATACACCGCTTTCCAAATACCCTCCCATCATAAGGAACCCCGAAGCGTACAAAGACGTCACAGGCGGCTATAGGGCTTATGATAATTGCATCACCTATTTCGTGGCGGACGCGAATAAAATAATCATCAAAGTGGTCTGGAAAGGGGATTGCATGTCGAGGGAGCGAAAATAAACTAGCGAAAGGAAGCAATTGGAAACCGGATTTTAGTTATAGGTTAGGGCTTGACGTCAACCCCCCTTTTTCATAATATCCCACCCCGAATGTGCGAGGATCGCGAGTTCGGTGAATCCCGCTCCTATTAGTCGAATCATTCGAATCAATGACTGTTTTATCTATCCTTTTAAAACCTAAAGAGAATTTGATTGATATGGTGTAATAGTATGTCATATCCAATGATCAATGTCATAAATTTGCGTCGTTCATTTGGTCCGATTGTGGCCGTGGACAGCATCTCCTTTAAGGTCGATAGGGGGGAGGTGTTGGGATTTTTGGGTCCAAATGGCGCGGGCAAGAGCACGGCTATGCGGATGCTGGCCTGTTTTATACCACCGGACAGCGGGACGGCAGAAATCTGTGGGCAGGACATACTCAAGGATCCGGTCAAGGTGCGGCAGTCCTTGGGATATCTGGCGGAGAATGCGCCGGCCTATAGTGAAATGACCGTCGGGTCATTTCTGGATTTCATCTGTGATGCGCGGCAGATCAATGGCAAGGGCCGAAAGGATGCCATCGAAAGGATCACTCAACTCTGTTCTATAGAATCCGTCTATCATCAGTCCATTGAGACCCTCTCAAAGGGATATCAGCGCCGTGTCGGATTGGCTCAGGCCCTGATTCACGATCCGGAAGTCCTGATCTTGGATGAACCGACAGATGGACTGGACCCCAACCAGAAGCATGAAGTCCGGCAGCTTATCAACCGGATGGCCAAGGAGAAGTGCATTGTCATCTCGACCCATATCCTGGAAGAGGTGGATGCAGTGTGTACGCGCAGCATTATCATAGCAAAAGGAAAAATTCTGGTGGACGATACGCCGGCGTCGCTGAAGGAAAAGCACGAAGCAGGGTTGGACGAGGTATTTAGGAGGATCACAAAAGGCAAACCAGCAGGCTGATGATAAACACCCATCTGAGGCGTTGCACTCATCCCTCGTCATTGCGACGTAAGCAAAGGGCCAAAGGCGCAGGGCACAAGGCAAAGGGTAAGAGTCCTGAATCATTCATATTTAATTTTTCTTGAGCCTTAAATCTCGTGCCTTAAGCCTCATTCATCGTACGACTCATTCCTCGGGAAATCGTGCGCCTTTCATCTGGACATTTCTTATGAGCCTGCAGAGTGAGGGCCTCATCATGTTTCATATGCGAGTAAAGAGGTACTATCTAGGATGAACGGGTTTTGGACCGTCTGCAAAAGGGAACTCAAAGGGTATTTCACGACACCGGTCGCCTATGTTTTTTTGGTGATCTTTCTGTTTTTTGCCGGATATCTCCCTTTTAAAGACTACTTCTTTGAAGCGCAGCAGACCGATCTTCGTCGCTTCTTTTTCTGGATACCGGTGTTGTTTGTCTTTATGGTACCCAGTGCTTCAATGAGACTATGGTCGGAGGAGCGCAAAACCGGCTCCATTGAGCTGCTCTTTTCCTTGCCCATCACCACGACACAGGCCGTACTCGGAAAATTCGCCGCGGCCTGGATATTTCTGGGAATTGCCCTGCTGCTCACCTTTCCCATGCCCCTGACGGTCTTTTATCTGGGAAATCCTGATTTAGGCCCCATTGTAACAGGCTATTTGGGAAGTTTTTTGATGGCCGGCAGCTACCTGGCCGTGGGGTGTTTCTTTTCAGCCCTGAGCAAGAACCAGGTCGTTAGCTTTATACTGGCGGTCGTCGCCTGCGCAATACTTTACTCCATCGGCCTTCCGACCACCCTCAACTACCTGTCCGATTATTTCCCCCAATCTGCCCTTTTGGCCCTTCAGAACCTTGGTTTTCAAAATCATTATGAATCAATGCAGAGGGGGATCCTTGCTTTTGGCGACCTATCCTACTTCCTGATCATGACTTTTGGGTGGGTATGGGCCTGTTGCGTGATCCTGGAAGAAAGGAAGGCCGCATAATGGACAGGACCTTTCGCGCCGTCTTGGCGGTCTTCTTTATCGCTATCATTACTTTCTGCGGCATTACCCTCTGTCAGAAACTGGGTTGGTCCTGGAAACTGGATTTAACGGACCAGCGGCTATTTAGCCTGAGTAAGGGAACCAAATCCATCATCGGAAAATTGAATCAGCCTATCAATATCGATCTGTACTATTCCAGAACAGCGGCCATGAAGGCCCCGGATCCTATCCGATACTACAATGAATACTATCATTACGTGGAAGCACTGCTTCAGGAATACCTTGCTGCTTCCAATGGGATGATCAATCTGGAGGTGATCGATCCACGCCCCTATTCAGATGATGAACAGGAGGCCATACGCTACAGATTGAAAAGATTTCCGATCACTGAGGAAGAGAATTTTTTCTTTGGCCTAGTCATCAAAACCCAATATGGCGCCTTCAAGACCATTGATTTTTTCACACCCGATCGTCATAATTTCATTGAATACGACATCAGCTACCTCCTCGATTCGGTCATCACACGAAAAAAATCCCGTATCGGCATCCTGAGCTCCCTGGCGGTTTTGGGGGATGATGTGACCGGGTACATGGCCCAGATGATGCGGATGCAAGGACAGAGGCCCAAGCCTGCCTGGGACATTGTAGACCTATTAAGGCAACGTTATGAGGTCGAGAGAATTGATCCTGATACTGAAGAGATAAAAGGCATAGACCTTTTGATGGTTGTCCACCCAAAGGCTTTCCCCGAAAAAACACTTTTCGCCATCGACCAGTTTGTTTTGAAGGGTGGGCGCACTGTCGTGCTCGTCGATCCCTTCTGCCTTGCTGATGAGCCGCCTCCACAGTCGCAAATGCAGGGCAGATTGCCGGAGCGAGCCTCTGACCTCAATCGACTCCTCAAGACATGGGGTGTGGAGATGCCTGCCGACACCTTTGCAGGGGATAAATCTTTGGCGCCCAGGGTATCGCTACGTCAGAATCAAAGGCCCCAGAAACTGATCGGCTTCCTGGATCTCAAACCGGGCTGCTTCAATAGGGAAAACATCATAAGTGCTAATCTGAACCAGGTCAGGGTGTTTTTCAGCGGTGTAATTGAAACGGATGAGGATTCGAAAAGTCAAATCGTGCCCATTCTTCAAACCACCTCTGAGGGAAATTCATGGAAACCGGAGTCACCCTTTGAACTCATGATGTTTGACGGCAAAACACTGATGCGCCGCTTTAGACCGGGATCAAAACCGGTGACCCTCGCGACCTTGATCACCGGGAAGTTCCTTTCGAGCTTTCCGGAGGGCATTGATGTTCCCGAAGAATCAGAAGAATCAAAAAAACAAAAAGCTCCCGGCGTCAAGTCATCCGAGACCCCGAAGATGAAACACATATCCGGGCTAAAAGAGGCTAAGGAAGAGGGCGCGGTTCTGGTATTTGCAGACGCGGATTTCATCAGCGATTCATTCGCCTTTCAGAGGTCTTTGTTTGGTGTGCAAAAGGTGGGCGACAATAGTGCGCTGCTCATGAACGCCATTGAGAATCTGCTCGGTTCCGGCGACCTCATTTCAATACGGACCCGAGGCAATTTTCAACGCCCCTTTGCCCTTGTGGAAGAAATCGAAAAAGAGGCTGAAAAGGAAACGGCCCAGGAAGAAACAAGGGTCAATGACGAGATTGTGGAATTCCAAAGGGAACTGAATAAGGTTGTCAGCGATGCCCGCAGCACAGGCGAAACAGTCATTGACGCTTCCGAGTTGTCGCAAACAAAGACTGAACTGGAGATAAAGATTCATGAGGCCAAGGTCAGGCTTCGGGAAGTCCAAAGGATGAGGCGTGAACGCATTGAAAGACTGGGCACCACCTTGCGAAACGTCAATATGCTCCTCGCACCGGTTGTTATCCTTTGTTTTGCGATTGTGTTGAGCATACGCCGCAGGAGGATGCGGAGTAGGTATATCAGTCACGCAAGCGATTGAATGAAGGCTTAAGGCGCAGGGCACAGGGCGCAAGGGAAGAATACAGCACTGCACTTCGTTGGTTTTCCCTAAGCCTTACACCTTGAACCTTATACTGCTTAGCTTGTACGACTTGTTCCTCGGAACTTTGTGCCATTTAGAATTTGAATATCGAATACCCGCCTTCCGAAGTCTTGTACGGCGGACAGGCCGAACAAGAAATATCGAACCGAAGAAGTTTAAAAAGAAAAACTAAAGGCTGTCACTTCAATATTCTGTGGTTCAAAAACAATGGACTACCAATAAACATAGAAACCTATCTGCTTCCGCTGGTATTGGATAAATCATGAGTAACAAGAAACTAACCATCTTAGGTATCATCGCAGTTGTCATGATTGCGCTAACAATCATCCAGGCGTCCTTCGAAGATCGCCCGGTAAAAAGCAGCAATCTTAGTATGCCGCTCATCCAGGGCTTAGATACCAAGGAAATAGCAATCATCGAACTGGGCGGCTCTCCTGAAACAATTACCCTAAAAAAGGTCGGGAAACAGTTCGCGGTGGTGAATAAGAACAATTATCTCGCTGCCCTGGAGAAGATCAACCTTCTCATCACATCCAGCCTTGATATCAAGATCGACGAACTTGTGACGGACAATCCTTCAAACCACGGGGATTTGGGTCTCACGGATGAGACCGCGAATAGCGCTGTCAGATTCTTAAATGCCAAAGGTGATTTGATCGCTGGTCTGTTAGCGGGAAAGGACAGTGAATTGGCCGGTGGGAAATATGTCCGCTTGATCTCAGGCGACCGGGAGGTCAGCAAAAAGGCCTACCTCTCGATGAATGTGCCCTTACTGGATACAACGGCACTAGGCTATATCAACAAGGAATTGGTAATGGTGGATAAGGGGAATATCGCGAAAGTGATGGTGAGCGGGCCTAGGGGCGCCTATACCATCTCCGATAAAGACGGCAAAATTCTTTTAGAAAACGTCCCCGAGGGTAAAAAGCTGAAGGGTGAGGATCATGAACAGGTCTTTTCGGCCATAACAAATCTGACCTTTGCCGATGTCCATAAAGAAAAGGGCGATTTCTCGAAGCTCATATTTAATAAATCATACCTTGCCGAACTGAAGGACTCGACTGTTTTCACCTTTCATCTGGCTGAGAAAAACGAAAAAACATACGTCAAGTGCTCTTCGGTGTTTACCGATAAAAGTCCCGTTAGAATGAAAAGGGGCACGGTTGAATCGGATGAGGAACTCAAGAAAAAAGAAGCCAAACTACTAGCCCGCGATGCCTCAAAAAAATTCAATGAGAGACATCGCGGATGGATCTATGAAATTCCCACCTGGAAAGCCCTCAATATGACAAAGGATTTCCAAGACTTGCTCGAATAAGGGGTCAAGTCTTCCCTTGACTCATCTCCTCTCAAATGATATCAAAATATTGGGTCAAGTCTTCCCTTGACTCATCTTTTCTCAAATAACAACAAAAAACCATGTCTAGACCGCTGAGAATACAATATCCGAATGCGTGGTATCACGTGTTGAATAGGGGGAGAAGAGGAGAATCCATTTTCCTTGAAGACCGAGATTATAACGCGTTCATTGACCTTCTCAAGGATGCTGCTGAAATGTGGCGGATTCGAATTGGGGCCTACTGTTTGATGCCAAACCACTATCACATTCTGGTTCAAACTCCTGAAGCCAATCTATCAAGGTGTATGAGACACATTAATGGGGTGTACACTCAACGTTTCAATCGTTTTCATTCCTGTGAGGGCCAATTGTTTCGTGGTCGATATAAATGCATCCTGGTTGATGCGGACAGCTATATATTGGAATTGGTAAGATACATCCATAGAAATCCCCTCGAGGCGGGGCTGGTGGACCGGTTGGACAGATATCCATGGAGCAGCCACAAGGGATATTTGTCCGATGGAAAGAAGTGGCAATGGCTCTACAAAGCCTTTGTGTTTTCTCTGTTTTCAAATGATGGATATAGCAGCAAACAGGCCTACAGGAAGTTTATATCGAAAGACAATCCGGAAGAAATCAATAGGATATTAGGCCGAAGGAAATGGCCGCCCATTCTGGGGAGCGAAGTTTTTATCGATTCGATAAAGAATAAGTTCTATAACAAAGAACGTTATGGTGAAATCCCTGAATCCAAATCTCTCGCGCCCACGATAGAGAGAATTAAGGACAAAGTGAGCGCGGCCTACGGGGTGAAAATAAAAGAGCTTTTCCATTCAAGGAGAGGGCAACCCAATGAACCCAGGAATGTGGCGATTTATTTGTCCAGGAGGGTGAGGGGTGATGCTCTTGAAGAGATTGGAAAGAAATTCGGGATCAAGAAGTACAGTACTGTGGCTAGTGTCATAGCAAGATTGGATGAACGATTGTCGAAGGAATTAAAACTGCGAAGGCGTATTAAGAATCTGGAAAAAGAATTGGAGATGAGTCAAGGGCAGACTTGACCCCTAGGAAATGGCAAGTTCGAGAAGTATATTGAAGAGTGTGTTTGGGATGAAGGGTGTCTCCTACCAGGATGGAGAGGATCTGTCCGGCAAGGTTAGCTCTGTGACTGACGCTTTCGGTGAGGAGATATCGGAGGATGAGCGCCTCTTAAAACATTCAGAATCGCTTGGAATACCTTTGAAGAAACATATTATTGAAGACCTGAGTTTTAAAAGCACGCTGGACATCCCTATTCAGTACTTTAAGCGTATGGGTTTTGTTCCTCTCTACGTGGAGGACAGCGTGCTGACCGTCGCCATAAATGATCCGAACAACTACCAGGCAGTGGATGATCTGGCGCGCAAAGCAGGATGCGGGGCTGCAAAAATGGTCCTGAGTCCCCTGAAGG
This sequence comes from uncultured Desulfobacteraceae bacterium, assembly GCA_964459445.1. Classification (GTDB taxonomy): domain Bacteria; phylum Desulfobacterota; class DSM-4660; order Desulfatiglandales; family HGW-15; genus CAYWMP01. The sequence continues at coordinate 1,343 of CAYWMP010000176.1, read as the reverse complement.
AGATCAATGAGGCCATAAACCTGCTCTTTGACCAATCCAGCGAGGATGCCGAGAGGATGGTTCAAGATCTCGAATCCTATCAATCCGAAAATGGAGCACTTCCCGATCTGGAGGAGCTTGAGGATTTGATGGATGCCACCCATGAGGCGCCGATAATCCGGGTGGTCAACGTCGTCCTCACACAGGCACTCAGGAGACAGGCGAGCGACATACACATCGAGCCATTCGCGAGAGAGATAAAGGTCCGATTTCGGATTGACGGCGTGCTCTATGAAACATTCACCCTTCCAAAAAGGTTTCACGCCCATATCGTTTCCAGATTAAAGGTCATGGCCAATCTGGACATTGCTGAGAAGAGGGTGCCTCAAGATGGAAGAATAAAGATTATGGTGGCCAATAAAACCGTGGACATCAGGGTATCGGTGATCCCCATGGCCTTTGGCGAGAGGATCGTACTGCGGTTGCTCGACAAAGGCGTTTCTCTCCTTGGACTCGGCGAGATGGGCCTAACCATGGAGAGGCAGCGGAGATTTGAAAGACTCATTAACAAGAATAGCGGCATCATACTCGTAACCGGACCTACGGGAAGCGGAAAAACTACCACGCTTTATGCAGCCATCAGCAGGCTCAGTTCAAAAGAGAAAAATATCATTACCATCGAAGACCCCATAGAATACGAACTCAAGGACGTGGGACAAATCCACGTCAATCCCAAAACCAATCTTACCTTTGCCAGGGGATTAAGGTCTATTTTAAGGCATGATCCTGACATCATCATGGTGGGCGAAATCCGTGACCTGGAGACCGTGGAAATCGCTGTTCAGGCATCGTTGACCGGTCATCTGGTCTTTAGCACCCTGCATACAAACGATGCAGCCGGCGCCTTAACAAGACTTGTGGATATGGGGGTGGAGCCTTTCCTCATTTCATCCTCTCTGCTTGCTGTTGTGGCCCAAAGGCTTGTGAGGAAGAATTGCCCGGAATGCGAAACATCCTATGAAGCGGACGCAGCCACCCTGGATGAGTTGGATCTGCCAAAGGGGCGTTTCTTTAAGAAGGGCCGGGGGTGCACGGCATGTATGGACAGCGGTTACAGGGGAAGAACGGGAATTTTTGAACTGCTGGTTATGGATAACGATGTCAGGCGCCTGGTAACTTCCGGCGCCGATGCCGTCACAATAAGGGAGACCGCCGTAAAGAACGGCATGGCCACGCTCTTTGAGGACGGTATGAGCAAAGTGATGGAGGGTATCACGACCCTTGATGAGGTGATGAGGGTGACGCAGGAGTAGGATTCAACCCGCCGCCGCTGAAGCTATGGCGGGCAAAGGTTCAGCGTTCAG
>CAYWMP010000175.1:0-12668 GCA_964459445.1 uncultured Desulfobacteraceae bacterium | reverse complement strand
TATCGAAAATTGGCTATATTTAATACCTAAAATTGCAAAAAGGCACGAAGTTGGGATAATTCGAAATTTCTTGTTCGATATTCGATATTCATATTCTACTGAACCAAGGTATTTATCGAACTCAGAGCTTGTTTGCTCTCCGAGGATAGACCGTACCTCACGCCTCCTCACACCCCTATCACGCACTTCACCCCCTTTATTCGCCCTTTCATCGCAATGGATTTGTTTCGTCTGCCTTGATGGTCGAGAATATCTACAAAAAGGATGGGGGTGACATCATGAAGCATATTCAAAAGATCTTTTTTGCATCAGGACCTTGGCCGAGTGTTCCCCTATTTTGGGGGCTCATTTTTGGTGCCGACATGGGCACCGTGCCTTCGGCGCTATTCGCAAGTCTATATGCCCTTGGGTATACCCTAGTGGCATTAGGTGCCGATCGAGTGACCAAGTTGGATTATGGGGTGGTCCTTTTCTGGGCATGCGGAATCACCCTGGGGCTTATCGCGCCACCAACTCGGGTCATTTACTTTTTTAGTCATTTTTCAACCTTCCTCTATCTTTCATTGTTTGCAATGGCTTACCTGCCCCTGGTTTTTGGCGCAGAACCTTTTACCGTTGCCATGGCAAAGAGAAAAACCCCTGAAATGTACTGGAATACGACTGAATTCATTTCTATCAACCGCATTATGACATCCGTCTGGGCGGGAATATTCATAATAGCCTTGCTCATTTCGCTCATTCCATCTTTTTGGACGCAGGTTTTGTTTCCAATAGTGTTCGTCATGGGCGCGGGCATCCCTTTTACCAGGAAATTTCCGGATCTGTACCTCAAGGCCAAAGGGCTGGGAGCGGTTATGTCCGGAGAAGCTCAAACCCGCAATCCTATCAACCTACCCCATAAACAAATAAAAAAGGAGGATCACATGTCACGCATTCCAACAGATGAAGAAAGAAAACAAGTAGCTGAAAAAGAAGGACCCATAAAGAATGCGCTCGTTGTTTTCGGCAGCCCCCGCGGAGCGAAGGGATTTACCTACAAGGCATTAAATCGCTTCCAGGAAGGGACGCGGGACGGCGGGATTAATTCGGAAATCATTTTTTTGAAAGACCATAAGATCCGCCCCTGTATCGGATGTTACACCTGCTGGAGCAAGACCCCGGGCGTCTGTGTACACAAGGATGATATGGCGTCTTTATTGGAAAAAGTAAAGGAAGCTGATCTGGTCATTTACGCCCAGCCCCTCTATGTCTTCACCGTACCTGGGATAACCAAAAATTTTCTGGATCGTCAGATTCCGCTACTGGAGCCCTTCCTCATAGAAAGACCCGATGGGTCGACCGGCCACCCCCATCGATACAATGGGGATAACCGAAGCCGAATGCTTCTGTTCTCTGTATGCGGGTTTCCGGAGAAAGACCACTTTAACGCGATGGTCGAGATGTTTCGCCTAATGTCGCGCGCAGGGGGAACGCCTATTATCGGCGAAATCCTCCGCCCCTCTTCCGAGTCCATGCGGTTCGGGGAGAGCATGGGAAAGAACTATAGGATGGTGATGGATGCACTCTTTCGGGCGGGAAAAGAAGTTGCGGATCAAGGCTATGTCTCCGTGGCGACAGAAGACATTATCTCCAGCCCTTTTATTCCGGATGTGCGCGGTTTCCGAAACCTCGGCAACCGATTCTGGAACACGTGGATTGAGTACGAAAAACAAAAAAAGGCCGGGCATGAATTGCCGGACTTAGAAACTTACCTCTCATCCGATTTGGGAATATACTTTGCCGGCATGGCCGCGGGATATGATCCGGCAAAGGCTGGTGATTTCGAAGGAACTTTTCAATTCAATATCAACGGTGATCATCAAAGCACCTACAGTCTTGAAATCAAAAATCATCAATGTGTCGCTCGGGAAGGCAAGGCATCAAAAGCGGATCTAGTCATCCATACGCCACTGGAAGTCTGGAAGGCAATTGGAGAAGGTAAAATTTCAGGGCAAGAGGGACTTATGCAGGGCAAGTATCGGGTCGAGGGTGACCTTGGACTCCTCATTAAGATGGGTGAGATTTTTTCTGCTTAGATAATTCAAAGAGCCATTATTTTCATTAATGTGAAAAAACCAACTGGAGGGTAAAATGGAATATAAGATTCAAAAAAGCGCGATCATATTCTTTGTGATCATAACAGTTACTCTTTCCGCCTCGGCTTCACCTTCCCTCGCAAATGACGGGCATGCACTCCATGAACTGGATGAGAATCTTTTGTCAGCACAGATAAACGCATTACATGAAGAATTCAAACAGAACCCAAGCAATTACGAGGTAGCCAAGGGTTTGGGCATCGCATACCACATCCTTGCCACCGAAGATGCAAAGGCCTATGGATCGAAGGCCGTAAAGTTCCTCACCACCGCCTATGAAATGGACAGAAAAGACTACGTCACCATGTGTTACCTTGGAAGTGCCACGACCATCATGGCCAATACCACCTGGAATCCCGTGAAGAAAATGTCCTATGTCAATAAAGGGGCCGCCTGGATGGACAAGGCGGTAAGAAAAGATCCCGACAATATTTCGGTGCGGATGACCAGGGCTTTCAATTCAAAAAGACTGCCTTCCTTTTTGGAAAGGGGGCACCTGGCTCTGGAAGACTTTGAGCATTTGGCCTCCTTGATCGAAAAGGGTGCTGCGATTGATTTAACCACGCGAAAAAAGGTCTATACCAACTTAGCAGAGCTATACAAGAAGGCCGGAGATGAAAATAAATGGAGGTCATACAAGAATTTGGCCGAAGCACCGTAAGAAAAGGAGGCGTCGGTTATGTCCCTCATTGAAATGAGAGATATCAAAAAGGATTATCTGCTTGGAGAGACGGTGGTTCATGCGCTGAGGGGCATCCACCTGGACATCCGCAAGGGCGAGTTCGTGGCTGTATGGGGGCCTTCCGGTTCCGGAAAGACCACTCTCTTGAACCTGATCGGGGCCATCGATGAACCCGCATCGGGAAAGCTGAGGATTAACGGGCAGGACATTGGCCTATTATCCGACAACAGCCGCACCGAACTGAGAAACGAGTCCATCGGGTTCATCTTCCAGGGATTCAACCTTGTGCCGGTGCTCTCCGCGTTGGAGAACGTGATGCTTCCTCTACAGATAAAGGGTTCTACCTCCGTAGAGGCAAAGAAGAAGGCCCTTGATCGATTGGAAGAGGTGGAACTCTCATCCTTTGTAAGCCACCGACCCGACAAGCTGTCCGGCGGGCAACAACAGCGGGTCGCCATTGCCAGGGCCTTGGTCACGAACCCGTCCCTGATAATTGCTGATGAACCCACGGCCAACCTGGACTCAGATACCTCCCGAAAGATCATCTCCCTGATGCGCGATCTCAATGAACGGGAAGAGACTACCTTCATATTTTCCACCCACGATCAGCGGCTGCTGGACAGGGTGGAGCGTCTCGTCCGCCTTGAGGATGGGAAGATCCTTGACGGAGGAATAGCCAATGAGGAAATGGATTAAAATCGCGTTTAGGAACATCCTCAAGAACAGACGCAGATCCTTCGTAACCCTCATGGCCATTGCGGTGGGATTTACGGCTGTGAGCCTCTTTCGTGGATACACCAACAACACCTATATGGGACTCAGGGAATCTGCCATTCGGGGTGAAGGCTTGGGACACCTTACCATCTATAAAAAGGGGTGGCAGACTAAGGGGAAACTTGACCCGGACAAGTATATGTTCGAGGGGAAACAGGTGGACAAGATTATCGACGTCGTGGAAGAGGACGACGATGTTCTCCTGGTCACACCCAAGATTCACATCTCGGGGCTTGTCTCCAACGGTCGTGTCTCCACCATCTTTCTTGCCCAGGGAGTCATGCCTCGGGACGATCGAACGATCAAAGGGGCCTGGGCCTCTTTCAGGCCTGTCAAAGGTACGCCTCTCAATGAGAATAAGCCTTACGGTATCGAGATGGCGGATGACCTGGCAAAACACCTGAGTCTGAAACCCGGTAGCGACGGCGTGGTCATGGCCACAACACTCGATGGTCAGATGAACGCACTGGACATAGAAGTGAGCAGCGTCTACGATACGGGGTCCGATGCCACAAATGACAAATACATGCGCGTGCCGTTATCCTTTGCCCAATCCCTCTACGACACCGAGAAGGCGGACCGGTTGGTGGTACTACTGGACGACTGGACGAAGACCGAAAGAGTCCGGAAACGTCTTTACGGAATCCTTGAAGCGGCGGGATTTGACTCGGAGATCAAGACCTGGAACGAACTCTCCCTCTTTTATTCCAAGGTCAAGGGTATGTTCGACATGATCTTCATGTTTCTCTTCATCATTGTGCTGATCATCGTGGTTATGAGCATCGTAAACACCATGGGAATGGCCGTACTTGAAAGGACACGGGAAATCGGGACGCTTCGGGCCCTGGGCCTCAAACGCCGGGGTGTCAGTTTTCTTTTCGCCATGGAAGGAGGTCTCCTAGGCCTCCTGGGGAGTTTTATCGGCGTTGTGTTAAACGTGATCGTTTGGGCTATTATACGGAGTGTGGAACCCACCTATATCCCGCCGGGCGTCTCCACGCCCGTGCCGTTGGTGGTCAACCTTGTTCCCGATGCCATGGTCTTTCTGATGGCTTTCCTGGTCTTTCTCTCGCTCATGGCCGCGATTATTCCGGCCCGGCGGGCGGCGAGACAGAACGTGGTGGAGGCGCTGGGACACGTTTAGAGAGTAAGAGTTCAGGGTTAAAAATTGCAGGTTTGGGGATGCAGGAATCAGAATATCGGATCCAGGTTTTGCGAGACAAGATACGGAAACAGGAGGCCATCATGAGAATAACAAGGATCCTTTTGATGGTGTTTATCCTTTCCTTACTCCTCCCTCCAGGCGGTTCCCTTGCCGCCACGATGACACCGAAGCAGGTCCTTCAGAAGTCGGATGAGGCCAGAGGAAATGTGAAAGGCGTGGAATGGCAGATCAAGATCGAGTCGGTGGAGCGTGGACGAAAGCAGAAAAGGACCCTGAAGGTGAAGGCCCGGGATTTCAATTCTCTGGCCGAATTCCTGGCACCCCCAAAGGTCAAGGGCAGAAAGCTGGTTATGATCGACCGAAACATGTGGTTTGTAAAACCGGGTCTCAGGAAACCCGTGCCCATTTCTCCCAGACAGAAGCTTATCGGCGGGGCCTCGAACGGAGATATTGCCTCTACCAACTATGCCGGTGATTACGATGTAGAAGAGGCATCCGAGGACATTGCCCAGGGTGAACCCTGTTACCTCTTCGACCTCAAGGCCAACAACAAAAAGGCCACCTATGACCGCATCCAATACTGGATCTCCAAGGAACGACTTGTGGGTGTAAAGGCGCACTTCTTCACGGTGTCGGGAAAGCTATTTAAAACCGCCACCTTTGAATACGGCAACCAAATCGTTGTCAAAGGCAGCCCCAGACTCTTCGTCTCAAAGATGATCATCACCAACGCCATGATCAAAGAGGACATCACCACCATGCACTACGGAAAGGTTAAGATAAAGAGGATCCCCGATTCAACCTTTGATCTGAATCTGCTCGTGAGGTAGAGACCCGGTATGGAAGACAGGCTGATCTGCTAGGGGATCGCCCTCAAGGTATTCGGCCATTGCAAGAGGAGATCTCGAAATCACAGACCCTAATGGAAACTGAAAGAAGATGCGATATATCATTGTTCTCCAATCCACGCTATTCTTGCTTCTCTTATCTTTCTCTCTACGGCCAGGATTATCAACAGCCGCTGAAGTGGAAGGCCTAAACGGGCGTGACGAAAAGTCTGGATATCGAGGAATCATTAACGAATGGCTCGGGGGCTTTGAATACGACATACGTGCATTGGCTTTTAGCACCTATCAAGACATGGCGGACTCATCTCAGAATCCTGATAATGCTTTTTTTGCGATCCCGAGACATCAGACGGAGATAGAACTAAGGCCGGATGCCCGATTAGAATGGCGATGGTTGGACCTGAGTGTCAAACCTCGGTTGAACCTCGAATGGTCCGACTGGGAGGATGGACCCCGGGATGGAGACTCCGATGTTGACGATGATTGGTTTATCAATGAATGGCTCGGCAGGGTGAGACTAACTGAGGGACTTTTTGCTTCATACGGAAGGGAGAATCTCCAATGGGGACCATCCTATCTGATTTCGCCATCTAATCCATTTTTTAGGGATAACGGCAGGAGGAATCCGAAGCGAGAAGTAGGCGGAATGGATTTCGCACGTCTTGTCTGGGTGCCGGGCATGCCTTGGACGCTTTCGTTTATCGCCAATGTGGATCAGGGGAGACAGGAATTTCGATTCTTTGATTTCGAGGAAACCTATGCCTTAAAAATGGACTACACAGGCTATGAAAGCTACTTCAGCCTGATTCTGTCCCGCCAGGTAGGCGACAGGCCAAGGCTGGGAGCCTTCGGGGGTTGGACGGCCACAGATGCCCTGTTGTTATACGGTGAAGGGTCCTTCTCCCAAGGAACAAATGCCCTTTATCCTGCTGAAGCAGATAACCCTTTCGGGATCTCTATGGAGACGATTAAGGATGATGAGACTTCGCTCAAGGCAACCCTCCTGCTTGGTGGGTCCTATACCCTGGAGTCAGGCCCCACCTTTGCCATAGAATACCTTTACAACGGCCCCGGATACACGGATGGCGAAGCTGAGGCCTACTTTGGGCTTAGGGATAAAGCCGCTGATGCCTTTCTCCTATCAAGCCCAGTCAGCGATCTGGCCAGGCTAACCCTCAGCCAAACCGCCGATCCCAAGCTCAGGTTGTTAAGGCGCAACTATATCATGTTTCAATACCTTCATAACGATATTCAGGATGTGCTCAATCTCACGCTTCGGTGGACACAGAATATTGACGACGGCTCCGGGCAGTTCATATCCATTGTCGACTATTACATTGGAGACCACGTTCAGCTTTTTTCCATCGGGACTGTCAACGCCGGGAGTGGGGATACTGAGTTCGGGAGCATCTTGGATATACAGTGGATGATAGGGTTGGAGTATTTCTTTTAGGACTTATCACGGGGACTGAATCTTGCGAAGAAGCATCAACTTTCCAGAAAATGATGGAGAATTGGGGGAAATGACCTCTCAAATCTCTTTAGAGTGATGAAGTCATGTTTGGCGATCTCATTGCAAGAAACAAATGAGCGTTTGGAAGCTAAATTGTTGGAGGAGAGATGCAATGGAAATATCAAATAGAGGGGTGCGCAGAATTTTTCTAACCATTCATCTCGTGGCTTCGGGCTTTCTTGGGACTTTCGTCTATGGTGATCATTTCCAATGGTTTACATATATTGTTGTCTTTCCCTTATTAGCGATATCCGGTTTGTTCCTGTGGCAGTTGCCTCGTTTTCTCAACCGATTCCGCAAGCAAGCCTGATGCTTTTTTTCAGTATCAGTCCCAAAATGCCACTGGCAAATTCGTAGAGGATAATCGGATAATCTTAAGCACTTGCGGATAGGGGAGCCTTTAGGCTCCCAAGTTGGTGACAATAAGTAAGGATGGGGGACCGTGAACGGTCCCCTACCCCCAACCTTGCGAAATTCGGGTTCAATCGATATAGGATGCTACCATGGGCTGTCGAAGGATTCTTGCCGTTTAAGTGGATTCGATGATAATCTGGGAAAGAAGATGACCGATATCACAAACAGATGGAGTTCCAAGAACTATTATAAGGGCATGCTCATTACAGCGGTGGTGGATACCGTAATCGCCCTATTTCTGACTGCAGTTGATTTTGGTACTCCCGGTTTCGGCCCCAATGGCTTTTATAGGAATTTCGTCTTTAGCCAATGCATCGGACTCTCCTGTTGTTCTCTAATTATGGGAGGTCATTACATCTTAAAACCCCAGGCCTGGTTTGGACACGTCCTTCTGGATGGAGCAGGAATGGTCATGGGGGTCATCACGGGTTTGCTCATGGGATCGGTCATCATGAGCGTCCCAATCTTATTCTTCCTGCAACATTATGGTCTCTTTATGAAGATCATGATTGGGAGTATCGTGGTCGGTTCCCTCATAAGCTACTTTTTCTCTATTCAGTCCAAGGTGACTGAGGCTGAGAACAGGTTGCAGGAGGAACGGATCAAACGACTCACCAGTGAAAAAGAGGCCATAGAAGCCAATCTTCGATTGCTCCAGGCACAGATAGAGCCCCATTTTCTCTTCAACAGTTTATCTAACATTTTGAGCTTGCTGGACTCTGATTCGGAAAAAGGGAAATCCATGCTAAGGTCCCTGACCCGCTATTTGAGGACTTCCCTTTCAAAAACAAGGGAAGATTCTTCAACGGTGGGTCAGGAGATGGAATTGATTGAGGACTATCTGAAGATATTCAAAGTTCGGATGGGAGACCGGTTGCTTTTCAAACTGGATGCCTCGGACTCGGTTGGAGACCTGCCGTTTCCCCCTATGCTCATACAGCCCCTTGTGGAAAACGCCATCAAGCACGGGATTGAACCCAAGATAGAGGGGGGTGCAATCACAATAAGGGTGGAGAACGAAAAGGGCCGCATCAGGGTTGAGGTGTCCGACACCGGTATGGGACTCCATGCGAACAGCGATCAAGGAATGGGTCTTAAGAATATAAAAGACCGTTTGGAATCGTTGTATGCCGGGCAGGCCCGGCTCATGTTGGAAGAGAATGAACCTTCGGGATTGAAAGCGGTTATTGAGGTACCCAATGAATCAGGTCAAGGCAATCATCGCAGATGATGAAGAGCAGCTTCGTATTCATCTGAAGTCCCAACTCAAAAAAGGTTGGCCGGATCTTGGCATCTGTGGTGAAGCGGAAAATGGCATTCAGGCTGCCGAACTGATTGAGAAGCACAATCCGGATATCGCTTTTCTCGATATCAGAATGCCGGGCCTTTCAGGAATTCAGGTGGCTAAAAAGATTTCAGGTGCTTGCCACGTTGTTTTCATCACCGCCTATGACCAATATGCAATTAAGGCCTTCGAGAATGAGGCAGTAGACTATTTGTTGAAACCCGTTACCGAAAAAAGACTCGGCAAGACGATAAAACGTCTTAAAGAGAGGATTAGCGAGACTCCGCAACAACCGACCGAATTATCCAAAACACTGGAGCAGGTTCTTTCCAGCTTAGAGATAAAAAAACCGTCCGAATATCTGCGCTGGTTAAAGGTCCAACATGGTGATGGTATAAGGCTTATCCCGGTCGAAGAAGTCTATTATTTCAAGGCCGGGGACAAATATACGATAGTGATGACCAAAGACGGAGAGTCACTCATAAGGAAGCCCATTAAGGGTTTGGAACAGGAACTTGACCCCGATCAATTCTGGCGCATCCACCGGGGGACAATTGTCAATGCCGGTCAAATCGCAAAAGTGAGCCGTTCCCTCACGGGACGGAGCCTTATCAAGCTTAAAGACCTGCCGGAACCCCTCACTGTTAGCAGAACATATACCCACCTTTTCCGGCAAATGTGAGAATCCTCAAAAATTCGCTCGCCTCGCAAGTGTGCCTATCTCAAGCAGTTGATAAAGTACCGTCTAATTTGTTATGAGTTTGGTGAAATGCTCCCAAACCAAACGGATAAAGCGCATGCTAAATGATTCCGCCAAAAACCTGTGTCTATTTCATCTGCTCGATGGACTGGCTGAAGGACTGACGAAATTCTCCGGCCCGAGCCGTGCTGCGATAATTTTTGCCGAAAAACGGAACGACCCGATGCGGGTTTATGATCCTCAGGGTTTGCTGGAGGGGCATGAACCCATACTGAAAGAACTGTATCTTGACTCGGAAGACTGGCGACTAGAGGCGCCGAATGCAAAGGATTTCACATTGCCCGGGCAGGTCTATCCTGAGGGAAACCTGAAACTGGCAGGGCTCATCTCGCAGGGTGGAAGATCGCGCTCTATTTTTTATCAGATGTGGTTTACCGAACACCATCCGGATGTATGTGTGACGGGTCCGACTGAAAGGTGGTTGGAACACGCGACCTTTCTCCTCTCACACGATTTTGCCTTTGAAGAGGCCCTCTATACGCGCAGTTCGAGTCATGTCCTTAGAGAGTATTCAATCCGTGCTGTTGGCGACTATATTTTGGATGAACTCAATCGGATGTTGGGGTGGGACACAAAGGTGTTGGTCGTTCCCATCTTGGATGCCACGCTTGCCATATCAAAGACGGTCGAAGAGGGATCAAAGCCGAGAGGGAATCTGGTTATCGTCGCACCCCAGGATTTTTCTCAGCTTGAGTTTTTGGTCCGATTCCCTCGACACGAGCGACCCAGTCTAAGGAATTTCAAACATGTCAGGAAACTCTTGCAGTCGGTGGAGTCTTCCGATCATAAACTCGTCTGCGATGGACTCAATATCGTCGGCATCGTGACGGGAACAATGCCCGAATGTAGGCTGACCATGGATTTCAGGGGAAGCTATGGTTTCTTACGTTTAGCAGGTACGCCCCTGTGCAGCTTTTCTGATGGACGTTTCTATTCATCGAATCGAAAGGCAAATCTGGTGAATCTGGAAGAGATTCTTTTGGAAGCGCCCATAAACCCTACCTCAAGCAATACACTGTTTAAGATTGTTTCGGAGATCGTAAATCGGGCAAGCGAAGAAGCGCACGGATGCACACTTGTCATTGATCTCAATGAACCGCCATTGGATATTCCGGGGCAAAAATTGGGGTACCCAATCGATCTTGAAAAAAATGACTTCTTAGAACTCGCTTATTCTCTGTCAAAGGTGGACGGTGCTTTGCAAATAGGGATGGACTGTCGCCTTCATCGATTTGCCTGCCTTTTGGATGGTCAATCTGTGCCGGGGGAGGATAGGGCGAGAGGTGCAAGATTTAATTCAGCGCTTCGTTTCACGGCGGGACGTGAAGACCTCATCGTGATCGTTGTATCTTCAGATAGGCCGGTCTCGGTTATTCATGGGGGAGTTGAAATAACGGCTCTCTGTGAATTGATGCCTTTCACCAAGCTGGTGAAGCCGCCTCCAACCATGGAAGAGTGGTTCGAGGGCCTCTAGGCCTAGGGTCTATTTCTTTCCTCTTCTTCTTCTTTTTTTCTTCTTCTCTTATTATAGATCTCAAGTATGATCCCGCTTACAAATAAACCCGCCACGGAACCTGCAAAATAGGTGAACCAGGTTACCTCTTCACTACTGTAATAGCTTATGAGTATACTTAGCCCGGTGACTAAAAGAATGAACAATAATGCCAACATAGCCTGGGCCCCCTTTGTTTCTTAAGGATAAAATCAATAATCCTACAATTTTAAATCTGTAATCGCCCTCGAGTCAAGCCCACTGTTAGTGAAGACTCTGGTTTGATTACAAATTATCGAGTTGAATTAAGGCTCACCTATTTCACAACTGAACTCCGCTTATTGCCCTCTTTAGCGATGAATTTAAGAAACTGAAACCTTTGCAAAATGTTCAATTTTGTTCAAGCTCAATAAAGACGAGGATTTTAACCACAGGAATACTCGAAGTATTTTGAGGATTGAAATCCGAGTCTGAAGAAGAGATTGGGCAAAAGGGGATTTTTTGCAAAGGTCTCTAACTATTTTTTAATGGGCTCCCCCCTAGTCCAATCAAATGTCCCCTCATCCCGCTCCTTGACTGCCTGTTTCCAACCAACCTCTTCCGAACGGTGCTTAAAAGCCATCCCTTCGGGTGAGTGGCGGGTGATGCCGTCGAACACGGTAGCGATCATCTGTGTATTTCGTAATCCCATATTTTCCAGGGCTTGGTTAATCATGAGCTTTTGCATCATAAGCTGATTATTGGGAACGGTTGCAATACGGTCGGCGAGGTTTTGGACAAATTCATCCAGCTCAGCCTTCGGCACCGATTTGTAAATGAGTCCAATCCGCGCTGCTTCTTTGCCGTCGATTTTGTCCCCGGTAAATAGCATACGCTTGGCCATCTCCGGCCCGAGCCGATAGACCCACATGGCAGTGGTCGGGCAGCCCCATACACGCACAGGCATATATCCAATGCGGGCGTCATCCGCCATCACGATAAGGTCGGAACATAGGGCAATGTCGCTGCCTCCGGCAACAGCGTATCCGTGTACCTTGCAGATTACCGGCTTGTAGGATCGCCACAGGCTCATGAAGCATTCGGTGTTCGGCATCATGAAGGCGTAGTCTTTCATAGGATCCCAGGGCATTTTCTGTGTGATGTCATCGGAACCGGTAGCTTCCGCATAATGGGTGAGATCATATCCGGCACAGAAGGCTTTGCCGGCACCTGAAAGGACAATCACATGGACGGAATCGTCCCTATTGGCCTCCTCCACGGCCGCCTGAAGGGCTTTGGGCAGTTCGCCGTTAATGGCATTAAGCACCTCGGGACGATTGAGTGTAATTCTACCGATCCTATCGTCGGCCTGATATAACACAACTGGTTCAGACATTTTTTTCTCCATTATTGAAGGTTGTCGATTGTTGTTCTTCGTCAATAGGCTCTTTTCATAGTTTTGCAAAGGCTCTATGTATATTTCACAATGTGACCTCTCAAGGCAAGTCAAGATTGGTAATGAAATAAATGTCATTAGCTCCTTACACCGCGATTCTTTGACTAAACGAGTCAAACAAATCTGACGAGCGTTGACAAACTAAGGTGTTCCGCGTGTTCAGTG
>CAYWMP010000174.1:0-12739 GCA_964459445.1 uncultured Desulfobacteraceae bacterium | reverse complement strand
TCTGCCCGATAGCTGTCGAAATCAGGCACATAGGGTTTGATATCGATGAGTGGCGTACCATCGAGGATGTCCATGTCCTCGACATGAATAATATTGTTCTCAATCCCAATAAGCCTGACAATCGACAACCCGATGGGATTGGGCCGGGACGGCGCCCTTGTTGCGAAGACGCCCCGCGGACTGGCATCCATAAAGGGCGTTACGATGAGTCTTGGTCCGGAGACCCGATGGAAATAATACAGCAGGATGATATGGGAAAAACCTTCAAGGTCCTTCAATCCCTCCTCATAGCCTCGAAGTATTTCAATACTCCCCCGTTCGCCCTTTGCACTCATGGGCTGAATCGGCATGCCTTCGATATTCGTGAAGGGGGTATGGATGAATCCGATCGGTTCAAATTCGATCTTTGTCATGCCTTTCCCTATTTGTGTTACCTTTCCAAGGTGAACTTGGGATTGGTCTTTCAGATTATTTCATCTGTTGCAGGTTGGTTTCCATTTTTCAATCAGATCGTCCCTCTCCGCCTCGCGTAAATCGTGGGAGGGTGAGTTGAAATGGGTGTGTACATGTGTGGCTCCCTTTTCTTTGGCACACGCGATCATTTCAGGATCAGCAAAACCCTCATCAAAATTTCTTGTCTCTCCAATGTAGAGCGGCAGCCATTCACCAGCCTCATCCTGCTTGGCAAAAATGACATTACCTGCGATCTTTCTGAACGAGGCATCCATTGGATAGATATAATACCCATACTCCCGGCCTGAATACCCGGCCCAATAAATTTCCGGTTGGCTCATGTCATTCTCCTTCCCTAAAGCACATATAATGAGATCTTCGGTTAGCCCTCCTTTATCTCCACTTTAACCATTTGATCCCCTTGGCCAATCGCGTCCACTATCTCCTGCCCCTCGACAACTTTCCCGAAGACCGTGTGCTTCCCGTCCAAGTGGGGCTGTGGTGAATGGGTAATAAAAAACTGGCTTCCATTCGTGTTGGGTCCGGAATTGGCCATCGAAATAACCCCTGTCTCGTGTTTCAGCGGATTCCCCTCAAATTCATCTTCAAAATCATATCCCGGCCCCCCGCGTCCGGTACCTGTCGGGTCGCCGCCCTGGATCATGAAGTCGTTGATTACGCGATGAAAGGACACTCCGTCATAGAAGCCCTCCTTGGCCAAAACAACAAAGTTATTGACCGTCTTAGGTGCATATTGGGGGCAAAGCTCCAATTCGATGCTTCCCTTATCCGTTTCAATCACTGCATTGTAGGTTTTCTCTTTATTAATCTGCATCTCGTGCGGACTGTCCCATTGTTTTGTTGTCATAATGCTTCTCCTTTTTTGTTCTCATATGTTGAGTAATTATACTGATGTCATTCAGGTTTTTCATGGTTTTCCATAGCTGTGCAAAGTAGGCCTGTCAAAGACCGGGTATTCAAGCCCCATGACGACTTCCTGTCTGATTAAGCTAAAATAGCTATTGATTTTTGAAATACTTAACGATTTCTTCGGTCAATGCCTCGATTGTATATTCCTTCGGAGTAATGGCGACCGTTAATCCATTCTTCTCGGCTGTTTCGGCTGTTATGGGGCCGATACATGCCACGGTCACTTTGGCCATCCACTCTATTAATTGTTCTACCTGACCGCGAAACATATCCATGAAATTGGTCACGGTGGAGGAACTGGTGAAAGTGACCATGTCTAGGATGCCCTTCTCAAACATTTCCCTCACATGACCCGTGTCTTCATCGGGTTTCACGGTCTCATAGGCAGGCACTTCGTCCACCGTCGCGCCCATGCTCGCAAGCTCAACTGGGAGTACTTCCCTTGCCACAGTCGCGCGGGGCAAAAGGATTCTCGCTCCTTTTAGCTTCCATTGCTTCATGCCCTCGATGACAGCCTCGGCCCGGTATTCACTTGGAACAAGATCCGGCCTGATGCCTTGATTTTTGACAGCGAGCGCAGTCTTTGGGCCGATGGCGCCAATCTTTACGCCCCCCAACTCCCTGACATCCTCTTCAAGGGCGTCCAGCCGTTCAAAGAAAAATTTTACGCCGTTTACGCTTGTGAATAATATCCAGTCGTATTTCTCCAAACCCATGATGGCGCGATCGAGGGGTCCCCAATTTTTTGGAGGAATGACCTCGATAGTTGGAAATTCAATACACTCAGCGCCTAAATTCGACAGCCCTGCAAGAAATCCACTCGCTTGCTGCCTTGCCCGGGTAACCACAATTCGTTTTCCAAAGAGAGGCTTGGTTTCAAACCAATCAAGCTCCTTTCTAAGACTCACAATGTCGCCCACGACTATAATCGCGGGCGGCTTTAATTTTGCTTTTTCAACCTTTTTTGCGATATCTCCAAGGTTGCCCAGGACGGTCTTTTGCTCCGGTATTGTCCCTCGCCTGATGACGGCCACCGGCGTTTCAGGAGAACGGCCACCTTTGATAAGATTTTGCGAAATGTTAGACAGATTCCCCAGCCCCATGAGAAAGACCAATGTGCCTACGCCCTTGGCCAACGCATCCCACTCAATACTGCTTTCCTCTTTCCTCGGATCTTCATGTCCCGTAATGAATGCTACGGTAGAGGTAAAATCACGGTGGGTTAAGGGAATGCCGGCATAGGCCGGCACCGCGATTGCGGACGTCACGCCGGGTATGATTTCGAACGCTATTTCGGCTTTAACGAGTTCTTGGGCCTCCTCTCCACCTCGACCAAAAATAAAAGGGTCCCCTCCTTTTAACCTGACCACCCTGTGTCCTTCTTGCGCCTTGTCGATGATGAGCCTATTGATATCTTCCTGACCCATGGTGTGGTCGCCGCCCTTTTTCCCAACATAAATGAGTTCCGAATTCTCTGAAGCGTATTCGAGAAAGGCCTTATTCGCCAGATAATCATAAATGACCACATCCGCTTCTTCGATGCATGCCTTTGCCTTAAGGGTCAACAGTCCCGGATCACCCGGCCCGGCACCGACCAAGTATACTTTACCTCTGTTCTCATGTGCCATGGTTCTATCTCACCGTTCTGGTTCTTACATCAAAAGGATCACTGTTGCGGTAGGGTTCTTTTTTTCAAACCCTATCTATAGGCTCAGATGGCGGTTCCCGCAGATGGAAGGGTTCAACAGAAAGCGGCATTTCATCGGAAAGGTGCATTCTGCCAGGGTTTCAATGGCGTAAACCCTCCCATCTACGGGAACGGCGAAGTTCGGTGGAATTTTTTTTGCGATAGGGTTTGAAAAAAAGAACCCTACCTCCTCATTCGGCGAACAGGCTGCCCCGTCAATCTCTCTGTTTTCCATATATTTTATCGAGGATTTTTTCGGCGCCGCTCTCCAAGAGATTTCTAGCCACCTGTATGCCCATCTCTTCAGCGTTTTGTTTGGGTCCTTTTTTTTCATCTTTTATGATACGGCTTCCATCCAGTTCGGCCACCAATCCTTGAATAATCAACTCATTCCCCAATAAACGGCAGTAGCCGGCAATAGGGACCTGGCACCCTCCCCCCAGTTCCTTTAGAAAGGCCCGTTCCGCCTTCAGGGTAACTGCCGTTTGTTCATGGTCCAGGAACTTCAAAATTTCTTGGGTTTCTTTATCGTCCTGTCTTGTTTCAAGACCAAGGGCCCCTTGACCGACTGCCGGTAGAAGCTCATCCGTCGGGATGGCACTGGTTATCCTGTCGACAAACCCAAGTCTTCCGAGTCCCGCGCAGGCCAATATGACCGCATGGAATTCGCCCGAATCGAGCTTTCTGATGCGCGTATCCACGTTGCCCCTTAAGAGCATGATTTTGAGATCCGGACGCCTATTTAACAATTGGGCTGATCGACGGAGACTTCCCGTGCCCACGGAAGCCCCTTGAGGCAGTTCGGAAATATCTTCAAAATCCTTTGAAACAAAGGCGTCCCGAGGATCTTCCCTTTCAGGAAAGGCAAAGAGTTTCAAGCCGTCAGGCATTTCCGCTGGGACATCTTTCATGCTATGGACGGCGAGATCCACCTCTTTCCTCAAAAGGGCATCTTCTATTTCTTTAACAAAGAGACCCTTCCCGCCTATCTTGGCCAAAGGCGCATCCAATACCTTGTCCCCTTTGGTCGTTATCTTTACTAACTCTACCTGGACATCCGGGTGCCGGGTTTCGATGCGTTCCTTGACCCATTTACTTTGGGCCAGAGCCAGCATGCTTTTTCTTGTTCCGATTCTTAAAATCATGGCTATAGTGACACAAGGCCGGAAGTGAAAAACCAATCACTTCATTGCTTGTTTGTCTATTAAACAACGAGCGAGCTCTAAATCATGGGGTGTTGTGATCTTAATGTTGTTCTCCGACCCCTTGATTACTTTAACAGGAATCTCCATTCTTTCCATGAGCAGGGCATCATCCGTCATCTCTTCCCAATTTTCTCGGAAGGCCTGTTGGTGGGCCCTGTGTATATCTTCATAACGGAAGGCTTGGGGCGTTTGAACCAACCAAATCCGTTTACGTTCGTAGGTTCTTTCGACCAGGCCTTCATTATCGACCCTTTTGACCGTGTCCTTTGCCGGCATGGCTGTGATAACCGCACGCGCAACCCTTGCCTCAGCGGCAACTTTATCGATCAAAGACGGTTGAATGAGGGGTCGTACTCCATCATGGATCATGACGATTTCCCAGGCCCCTTCGGAGGCCTCAATGCCGAGTCTAACCGAGTCCTGCCGTCTGTCCCCTCCCCTTACCACCTTTTCAACTTTATCCAGGCGAAAGCGCTCCACAATCTCCCTCCGACAGTATTCAATGTCTTCGGAAGAGACAACGGGGATTATACTATCAATAACCTTGGCCTCCTGAAATACCTTTAAGGTCAGGGTCAAAAGGGGTTTTCCGTTCAGTTCCATAAACTGTTTGGGTCGGCCCTTTCCCATCCTCGCCCCGGCACCAGCGGCCGGAATGATGGCGACGGTTTTTAAAGAGTGGCCTATTTTGGATTTGTGCTTATCCATAGGTTTTTATAAAATTTGGAGTGAAATACCCCCAAATCTGCTTAAAAGGCCCATAGGTTGTCCGTGGCCGGTCGCCTGTTGTGAATCCTCTCAGGCGTTTCAATCGATCCTCATCGGGTGTTTATCTTGCGATGGACAACCCCACTCTGCCAAGGACCGCCACAAAACAAAAGCAGGCCCAGGATTTTCATCCTGAAGGCCTGCTCATTGTTAAAACCCATTTCAGGCCCGAGCTACCTTTCTCGTTTGTTTCTTGAGACGATTGATGCGCCGTCTGAGAACGTCAATCTTGACCTTGTCCTTGGCAGTGCGGGCCGCTTTCTTTTCCTCTTGAAGCGTGCGGATCTTTTCTTTGAGCTCCTTTACAGTGAGCGTCCCCCTTTCTACTTTCTTTTTGGCCGGTTCCTCATCCTTGATTCCTTTGGCCTCCTTTATCGCCTCTAATAACTCAGCCTTTTTCATGGCATGGACACCGGTAATACCGTCGATCTCTAGTGCGACCTCTCGCAATTCCTTGGCCGTCATCTTGTCAAGCGGCTTCTCCGCCTCCGCCTTTTTCTCTTCTTTTTCCTTAGCTTCTTCCTTCTGCTCCTGTTCTTTTTTTTCTTCTGCCATATTATATCTCCCCTTCCCTGGTTCTACGTTGAGTGTTTGAATGGAATACCAAATGACATTAACAGGAATAACGTTCAACAAATAACGGACAACTCCCCATTAAGCCTTTTTCGTTCAGTTGGGGTAATGAACGCCTATTCGTTTTTCAGAAACGGCCGCAAGAGATCAATCGGAATGGGAAATAGCGTAGTGGAATTGTTCTCTGCGGATATCTCTCTCAAAGTCTGGAGATATCTGAGTTGGAGCGCCGCGGGATGTTTCCCGATGATATCTGCTGCCTCAGCCAAGCGGTCGGCTGCCTGGAATTCACCCTCCGCATTGATGACCTTGGCCCGCCGTTCCCTTTCCGCTTCAGCCTGCTTGGCCATGGCCCGCTGCATCTCCTGAGGCAAATCGATATGTTTCACTTCAACGGTCGACACCTTAATGCCCCAGGGATCCGTGTGTTTGTCCAGGATGTCCTGCAATTCCGTATTAATTTTTTCTCTTTCCGAGAGGAGCTCATCCAACTCTACCTGACCGCACACGCTCCGCAGGGTGGTCTGGGCCAATTGGGATGTGGCAAAGAGATAATTCTCAACTTCGATGGTGGCTGCGGTGGGTTCCATAACACGGAAGTAAACGACCGCATTGACTTTGATAGAGACGTTGTCCTTCGTGATGACATCCTGCGAAGGCACGTCCATGGTCACAAGCCGCAAGCTCACTTTCACCATCTTATCGATGACGGGAATGAGAATGATCAATCCCGGGCCTTTCGTCTTAATCACCCGGCCCAATCTGAAGATGACGCCCCGTTCATATTCCCTCAAAATCCGAATGGCCGATGCGAGGAAAAGAACTATGAGCACTAGAGCAACGATATAAAACATCTTAATCCTCCTTGTTTAAGATTCTCAGTCTTCTATTCTTCTGACCTTCAATTCCAATCCCTCGAGACTTTCCACTTCCACCTTTTCACCCGGTTCGAGTTTTTCCTTTGATACGGCTCTCCAATACTCGCCACGGACAAACACCAGTCCTTCCGGATCAATCTCTTCTCTGACAACACCCACCTTTCCAACAAGGCCCTCTGTTCCTCCCCTTGGTTTTGCTTTATGGGCCCTAAAAGCCAGTCCCGCCACTGCGACAAAAAATCCGCCCACCAGGATAATCGTCGGCAACATCAATTTAAGTGAAACACGGACATCCTCAAACAACATGATGGACCCTAAAGTCAATGAAACGAGACCGCCAATGGATAGGACACCATAACTCGGAATCTGGGTTTCGGCGACAAAGAATATTACAGCCAGTGCGATAAGGATAAGACCTGCGTAATTTACGGGAAGTGTTTGAAAGGAGTAAAAAGCAATTATCAGTGATATGGCGCCGATCACGCCCGGGAAAATAGCCCCTGGGTTGGAGAACTCAAAATAGAGTCCTGCAAGTCCGATGAGCATGAGGATATAGGAAATATTGGGATCACTGATGGTGCGAAGAACCCTGTCCCTGAATCCTGGTTTGAAATACTCTTTGGATAAATCCGAGGTCTGAAGCGTGACTTTTCCCGTTGAAAGAGTGACCTCCTTTCCGTCGATCTGTTTGAGCAGATCATCGATGTCCTTGGCAACCAAATCAATGACGTTAATCTTAAGTGCCTCGTCCGCGGTCACGGAAACACTTTCACGGATAGCCCTTTCCACCCACTCGCCGTTCCTTCCCTTGTCCCGGGCGATCCCTCGACCATAGGAAGCCATATCGTTGGTGACTTTCTCGGACATGGTCGACTCGATGTCCTTGCCGCCTGCCATCACGGGGTGGGCGGCACCGATGTTTGTTCCGGGAGCCATGGCCGCAACATGTCCTGCAACGGTCACCATCACACCGGCCGAAGCGGCGCCGGCCCCCCTTGGGCCTACCCATACGGCCACAGGGACAGGCGAATTAAGGATGGCCTTTATAATGGTTCGCATCGATGATCCCAGGCCGCCCGGAGTATCCATGCGAAGGATGGCAATGGCGACCCCCCGCTCCTTGGCCTCCTTCAGACCCCTTTCGACATAGGTCGCCGTGCCGGGATTGATCGCCCCTTCCAGTTCAATGATCAGGGCCTGCCCCCCCGGTGATGCAGGGGCATCATTGGAAGACAGAGACATGGAAAAGAAAAAAACCCCAATGAGAAACACCCCCAGGTACCCGATCCAACGCTCCCTAAACATTTCTTTTTACCTCCAATCCCAGACGTCCCATAATCCTCTGCACGTCATCCCAAACTTGCCGCTTGGCTGACGGATTCCGAAGAAGGTATGCAGGATGATAGGTGGGCATCAAGGGAATATCCATAAAACTTTGCCATCGACCCCGTTGCTCCGAGATCTTAAATGCCTTTCCCAGGAACGCCTGGCCTGCGACCCTGCCGAGGCTGCAGATCACATCCGGACCTATCAGTTCGATTTGTTTCTCTAAAAAGGGAAAGCAGGTTTCTATCTCGTCCGCCTCAGGGTCGCGATTTCGGGGAGGCCGACACTTCACCACGTTGCATATGTAAACATTCTCCCGGGTTAAACCCATGGCCTCTATTATTTTTGTCAACAACCTTCCTGCTTCTCCAACGAAGGGTCTGCCTGCCTGGTCTTCTTCACGCCCCGGGCCTTCTCCCACGAAGATTAAATTTGATTTGGATGAACCCTCGCCAAATACCAGGGTCGTTCTGCCCTTTTGGAGTTTGCACCGCTTGCAATCCCCGATATGATCCCTCAGATCCTTTAATGAATCCATATGAGAGGATCTGGTTTGAAGATAGCCCAGGGTTGAAGGAGATAACGCAGGCGGTTCCAGGCCCATTTCTTTGCTGACCTTCATGTGGCCCATCAGGTGACCCACAATCTCCCTTAGTTCGACCTCCGGACCTACGATACTCTTTCCCATAGCCCTTTTATTCTATCCAAAATTTGATCAGCCACCTCCTGCTTTGTCATCATCGGCAGATCTTCGATGCGACCGTCCCTGCCGATGATTTTTACCAGATTGGTGTCCGACTCAAATCCGGCGTCCTCTCTGGATACATCATTGGCAACAATCATATCCAGATTTTTTCGTTCCAGCTTTTCTTTTGCATTGTCCAAAAGGTCTTCCGTTTCCGCTGCAAAACCCACAAGGACACAATGGTTTTCTTTACGCCGCTTGCCCAGCTCCGCGAGTATATCAGGCGTTCTCACCAGTTCCAGTGTCTGAATGTTTTCGTTCTTTTTGATCTTATGCTCTGCGGTCTCACGGGGTTTATAGTCAAGGACCGCCGCTGCCTTGATGATAACATCACTGGCCTGGGCCTGTTCTAGGACCTCCCTCCTCATTTCCTCCGTGGTCCTCACAGGTGTATAGCCCACGCCATGGGGCGGCGCCAGAGCGGTAGCGCCACTCACAAGCGAAACTTGAGCCCCTCTCCGGCATGCGGCCTCGGCCAGGGCAAATCCCATTTTCCCGCTCGACCTGTTTGTCAGGTATCTCACCGGGTCAATTGGTTCCTGGGTAGCACCCGCCGTAACCAGCACTCTCATGCCCGAAAGATCCTGTTCCTTCAGAAGTCTCTTTGCCTCTTCAAGGATTTCTAAAGGCTCAGGCAGCCTGCCGCGTCCCTCGGCCTTACAGGCCAGTTCTCCCTCCGCCGGCTCCATGATGATATGCCCGCGCTCCCTCAAAAGCCTCATATTTTCTTGGACCGCAGGATTCATGAGCATATGCGTATTCATGGAAGGACATACCAATATTTTTGCTGTGGCGGCAAGCATCATCGTGGACAGGAAATCGTCCCCTATGCCGTGGGCCATTTTGCCGATAAAGTTGGCGGTAGCCGGAGCCAGGATGATTAAATCCGATTCCTGGCCCCATGTGATATGGCCCATAGGAACAGCGCCGTGGTCCCACATATCCCATACGACCCTGTTGCCAGACAGAGATTCGAAGGTTAGAGGGGTGACAAACTTGGCCGCATTCGCCGTCATGGCCACTTTTATTTCGGCTCCTTCTTTGACCAAGAGTCGGACCAGCTCTGACGTCTTGTAAACGGCGATCCCGCCACTCACACCTATGATGATCTTCTTATCTTTCATAAAAATCCGCCGAACTCTTCCAACTCCGCCTTTTCCACTTTGGTTATCCATGTATGCTTATAGTTTAGCACGGCCTTGATCTTTTTACTCGCATCATTTGCCGAGGCCTGGTCCTTGTAAAAACCAACGCGGACTCTCATGTATTCCTTACCCTTCACGTTGGCTTTGGTTATATAAACAGGATAACCTTCTTTTGCCAACCTTGCAGCCGTGGGAACAACCTTTTGCTTTGATTGAGCGGAGAGGATATTGACAATCCAGGGGCTCTGCATCTGCTTTTGAAGATTCCCTTTGATTTTCTCAGGAGAGATGATTTCTATCTTGAGTCCCTCAGCAAGTGTTCTTTCCGGCAGGTCCTCCCCCATGGTCATACTTCTCAACTGATTAACATTGATCCGATAGAGAATGGGCCATTTCAGCGGATCTCCGTAAACATCTTCCCTCGCAGAAATGTTGGAAAGGGTATCCCCTTTCTTCACAACATAGAACCCATCCACTCTTTTCGGCGCCGTTTTCTCCTGCTTGGCTGCGATCTCCTTAGGTTCTTCAGCTTTTTCCTCTTTTTGGGGTTGTCCTAAGGCCTCCACTTTCTCCGGTTCGTTTTTTTCCTTCGCTTGTTCAGGAGTTGCTGCGGGCGCCGCCTTTGTCTCCTTTACCGCTATGGAGGTCGCAGCCCCTTTCTCCTCCGTAACTACCGAAGTCTCAACTTCTTCAGGAATCGGTTGGATAATGGGTTTGATCACCTTTGCCGGTTTTGGCGGCGGTGGGAGGGATTCCTCTTGAGAACAACCGGCTCCGAACAGCAGGATTGCGAGACAGGTGGGAACGGTGAGTATAGATGCCTTCATTACACCCTCCTAGGTTGTTGGAGAGAACCAGCCAAATCGATGCCTAAGGCTATGCTTTTATCCATCTTAATATTACATCAGGAACTCAATTTTTTTCATTAAAGCGTAAAAACGCCTAATTGACAATAAAAAACTAACCGTTTGAATCTTCTCAATTTATCGGTTTTCTGCCGCTTCTTGACACGGTAGCACCACTCCAATATACTCGCGAAAATTGAGCTTGGATCCCAATGAATTACAGATGAGATTTCAAGTTTAGATGAAGGAGATGATTCAAGATGAAAGTACTGGTTTATGGTTCTGGCGGAAGGGATCACTGCCTGGCGGATAGCTACGCGGACAGCCAACATGTGGATAAGGTCTATTTTGCCCCTGGAAATCCGGGGGTGCTTTTCACACCAAAAGGCCAAAGGGGGCTTATCGATCTCATCAAACTGGGGGATTTCAATGACGTGGCGAATTTTTGCGTGGAAGAGGGCGTGGACCTGGTTGATGTGGGGTCGGAGAATCCCCTGGGCGAGGGATTGATCGACGTCCTGAGCGCCAGAGATATAAAATCCGTGGGCCCTAGGAAAGAATTTGCCCGATTGGAAAGTGACCGTGCCTTTACCGATGATCTTCTGACCGGGATAGGCGTCCCAAAGCCAGAGTATCGAGTCTTCGAGAATCCTTTAGAAGCCAAGAAATACGTGCGAAATATCGGGTATCAGGTCGTGGTAAAGGCAAACGGCCTCGCTGCGGGAAAGGGGGCCATCGTTTGCGAGGATGTCCCGGATGCGGAAGCCGCCATAGAACGTATCATGGTTGATAAAGCATTTGGAGACTCCGGAAACAGGGTGGTCATAGAAGAAAGGAAATACGGTACGGAAATATCTTTTTTTGTATACCTGGATGGGGAACACATCCTTCCCCTGAGGATGTTTGCCCAAGATTACAAACCGGCATTTGATCCGGATGACACGGATTCCATCAAGAAATTCGGCGGGAACCTCAATACCGGAGGGACCGGCTGTTATTGTCCCCATAAACTGGTCACGCCCTGGCTGGTTAACCGAATCATTAAGGAAATCGTAAATCCCACCGTTAATGCCGTCTATAACGATCTTGGATGGGCCTACAAGGGGGTTTTGTATTTTGGGCTTAATTTGGACCCCTATGAAAACCTTGATGTATTTGAAATCAATGTAAGGCACGGCGATCCCGAATGGGAAGTGCTCGCCCGCAAATTGAGTACCGACCTCTTTGAAATAGGGATGGCTGTGAATGACGGCACCTTGGATCAGGTCAAGCAGGTCTGGAATAACCAGCATTATGTAGATGTGATTGCCATGGAAGGCCGTTCAAAGGCATCTAAGGGATGGAACAAGGGATACCCCGGTCGCTATGGGAAAGGGCATCGAATCAAAGGATTCGATGACATCGATAAGGGCGTGGCGGTGTATTTTGCAGGGGTCGATCAAGATGATGAAAAAGGGCTGGTAACCTACGGTGGCAGGGTGCTCCACCTGGTGGCAGGGGCTTCCTCATTGGAAGGGGCCAGGGAAAAGGCCTATCGGAATATTGAAAAACTGGTTTTCGTAGATCACAAAAACAACGAAACAAACTGTATGCGCTTTCGAAAAACAATTGGGATTTAAAGTAAAAGTCCTGATCCAGAGGTCAGGCCTTTTTCAGTTCTACCTCACGGCCTGGTTAAAATACCCCAATTCCAAATTCGGAAAAGTCGCCTTTAGGGTATCCACCATTTTTTTGATACCCAAAACCGGTGAATCCCTTTTTGGCATACGGTCAACATAAAGTTTGGGGTCAATGTTTAGATTCTTCAGGTGAACGAAATTGAGATTCGTTCTCTTGATAAGGCTTTTGAGGGCCTCCACCTCTTCCTCCTGATCTGTTATTCCCGGAAAAACGAGGTAGTTCAGCATCGTATAGAGCCCCATTTCAGTAGAAAGGGTTATGGATGCTTCAACATCACTAAAACCATAATCTCTTGGTCTGTAATAGGCGTTGTAGAATTCGGGTCGGGCACTGTTGAGACTGATCCGTATAGCATCCAAACCGCTCTCTGCGATAAGACGCACGCGATCCGGCCAGCTCCCGTTGGTGTTCAGGTTTATGGTCCCATTCTCAGTGTGTCTACGGATTTCTCGGATGCTGTCAGCGATGAGTTCATACTCCGTCAAGGGCTCTCCCTCGCATCCC
>CAYWMP010000173.1:0-12807 GCA_964459445.1 uncultured Desulfobacteraceae bacterium | reverse complement strand
TTTCTTCAACTACTTGATATTATTTCTTAGATAGGACAGAACAAAAACACCCTGCGACATGGCCTGCCAGGCATTGACATAGATGTTCAACAACACCTGCTCAATCTGTCCCTGATCCACCTCAACGGGCATCAGATCGCCTTTGAGTTTGCTATGGATGCGGATCTCCTTTTTGGTTCGACCGAACATTTCGGTCGTTTTGATCAATACCTTGTTGAGATCCGTTGGCTTAACCTCATATTTTCCGCCCCTTGAGAATCCCAAGAGCTGCTTGGTCAGCTCGGTTCCGTTTCGGACATATTGTTCGATATTCCTAAGCCGATCGTAATCGCTGTGTGAGGTGGATTTATCGAGAAGAAGCAGTGAGGTATTCCCCTGAATACCCATAAGAAGGTTATTGAAATCATGGGCGATGCCGCCGGCAAGAGTCCCGACAGCCTCCAGTTTCTGGGCCCGTTGCAGTTGCCTTTCCAGCCTTTTTACGTCCGTAATGTCGTTGCCGACACAAAGGATTTCCGTTACGTCCCCGTTTTCATTGCGAATCGCTTTATTTGTCCAGGCGATCCAGACGCGCTCGTTGTTTTTCTTCATGTTCTCATTATCATTGGAGGCGTATTTATCCGGATCGGCCAATAGATCACGGATCATTGAAGCCAGGTCTCGGCCCGAGCTATCTGTTTTCGGCACAAAGGTGCCTACCAGGTTTTTCCCCAGTATTTCTTCCTCCGAATACCCGAAAAAATCCTGGGCATATTCGTTGAAAAAGGTAATCGTCCCTTGGGTGTCCATCCGGACGATAATGCTGTTAGCATTTTGTACAAGCTCCCTGTATCTTTCCTCGCTTTTTCTTAATGCCTTTTCTGCTTTTTTGCGCTCTGTGATGTCGGTTATGATCCCGAGGATTGCCGTATCTCCCTCATAGGTGATGAGTTTCGTGGTGATGATAGCCTGCAGTTCTTTGCTATCCTTGGTGATGAGGGCATATTCGTAGGGCTCGATATCCTCTCCTGTCATATGCTTAGCAAAATTGGCCTTTACAATATTTAGTGATTGCGGGGCAATCATAGAAAAGAAATCGAAATCGGGTGACAGAAACTCTTCCCTCGTGTATCCCATGAGCTCTTCGCAACGCCTGTTTACATATACTACTTTGCCCTTCCTGTTAATGAAGATCATGTTTGGGGATTGATCGGTCAGGGTCCTGAATTTTTCTTCCGATTCTTTGAGTTCTTTCTCGGCAGCCTTACGGGCGGTAATATCGGTCAAGACGCCATAACTGCCCCTAAAACGACCATCGGGACCAATGAGAGGTCTCGCCGAAGCAAGTGTCCATATTCGCCGACCGTCCTTTCCTGCCCAGACCATCTCATATTGATCGCTCTTGCCTAACTTTCTTTTTTCAATCTGTCCTGCGAATTTTTCTCTGTAGCCCTCTGCAACGAACTCCATAAGCTCATGGCCAATCATCTCGTCCCGGGAATGACCCAGCATTTTGCAAAAACTCTCATTCACGAAAGTAAAGACATAGTTTTCGTCGGCAACGCCGAGACCTTCACCCATAGTCTCCACGATTTCGCGAAACCTCTTCTCCAGCGTCAAGAGCTTTTCTTCCCTTTTCTGGCGTGCTTGGATTTGCTGCTCCAGGTCTTGGACCCTGTTTTGGAGTTCTTCGTATGTCGGTTTTGTATTCATCAGATTTCCCGGTCGCTTTGATATAGTAGATTGCGAGCAGTTATGTAGTCATATTACTGGGCACTAAGAAGAACGAAATGGTCAAATTATGCACCATAAATGCATAGAAATTGACAAAAATCAAAGGGAATCCGAGTTATTTTTCCGGAGGAAATTCGGTTATTAACAGTATAAACGGACGGTGGGGCAAATACTTAAATTTATTTGCTATCTCGGATGGGGAAGCTCGTCAAATATCAAGTTTGAAAAACCGCGTCTCGAACAGTGAGTATTTATAAGGTTGGGGATGAGGGAAATCCCGCCTCAAGAGGGACAAATGGGCGTTTTCAATCAGTCTCCTTATATACCTTGCAAAGCATGGCTCTAAGCGGCCAGCCGCCGCTGATACGATTACACCCATCCGGATCATCGTTGATGAGGACATTGATATTCGATTTCCAAACCCCGTGAAGCGAGGGCTCCGCCCCGTCCTCTTCAGGAAACCACCAACCATGTTGTGCGTGGACAACTCTTGGGTCAATCCCATCGAAATACCTGCATTTTTGTTTAATCCTCCCGAGGGGTGATTCAATCCAAACCCAATCGCCATCCTCAATGCCGAGCGCGTCACCCCTTTCCGGGTGAATCTGCATAATGGGTTCGGGATGCATTTTCCTCATAGATTCGACCTGACGATGTTCGGAATGGTAATAGGGCTGATGCCTGCCGCCGGTCATCGTGCCTAAGGGGTAGAGGAGGGCGGACAACTCCCCATCCTTCATGCCAATTGCAGCAAAATGGGACGCCGTGGATGCATTCGCGGCCCAAATAGAATCCTCTTCATGGCAATGCACTTCCTGGCCCATGCCGGAGGTGCCGCTTGTGACATTTACGCGGCGGACCTCATCAAGAGGAAGGCAGAGCCTCCTTCCGAATGGTGGATTCTCCTCCTGATCCCTCACAAGGTCTTGCTTGTTAATGAAGGGAAATCTCTCGATATCGCTCAGGCTTTTGAAATCGTCCGGTTTGACCTTTGCCCGATCAAACAAATCCCGATAGAAATCACTCCTATTATAGGCCCGTTCAAGCGTCTCTTTTGTCTTTTTGATTTGAAGCGCTCTGAGGTCCTCGCGGTGTAGAGTCTCTAATTCTCTGGAGAAAAAATGATTCTCATTTGAAACGCTTTTTTTTCCCATTGAATCAACTCCCCTAAGATCGAAGTGTTCAGAGGTTCAGTGTTCAGCGCCGCCTCTGGCCGCCTAAGCGGCCAGTTTGATCAAAAAACTGACTCCAGCGTTGCTTAGTCAGATACGAGAGTTCAGTTTGTCGGAAGCCTTCCCCTCGGCCGTGAGCTCAGTGCCGCACGGCAGGTTGTACGAGTGTTATGATTTATCTCATAAACTCCACCGTCGCTCAGATTCCGGCAGGTTCTTTTCAAGTGATTTCTCCAGGCCGTTTAGCATGCGGACGCATTCTTTGTAACGACTTCGATAAGAGCTATAAACAGACGGTTCAATGTAGCCTTTAAGCCTTGCGATGAATAAATGATGAATAGTCTCGCCGGCTTCACCTCTGCTGCGGTTGACGCCTTCAATCTTATTGCGAATATGCCGATCATCATGCTTTTCAGCCAATTGTGCTGGAGAACTGTTTGAAGATCGACGCACCTGAGATCCGAGTTCGTAACGTTCCTCCTGCGGCCATTCATGACTCAGATTGCATACTTCAATATGAAGCTCACAAAGCCTCTAATAGACTTGCAAGTCCTCAACATCCATATAAGATTTGTCCACGTTTCCCTCCCGACCAGAACACTGAACTTCTGAACACTGAACACCGGACACTTCAATTATTTAACACCCAAAACGCCTATAGATTGCCGTTCCAATCGAATTCGATCGCTTCAGTTCGTCAACCAATTTTAATAACTCACAAGACTTGGCAGGTAGGTCGCGATCTGCGGGAATATCATCAGCAGGATGGTGAGAATAATCAAGGCAGCCAGAAAGGGGAATATTCCTCGGAAAATGATATGCAGAGGGATGTCAGGGGCGATGCCCTTTATAACAAAGACATTGACCCCGACCGGCGGTGTTATCACGCCCATCTCGGCGACGAGCACGATTATGACGCCAAACCAGATGGTGTCAAAGCCAAGCTGCGTAATAATCGGGAAGAAGATGGGAATCGTGACCACAATCAGAGCCATTGAATCCATAAAAAATCCGCCGATAAAGTAAATGAAGACGATCACGCCCATAATGGCCATCGGTGAAATGGGAAGCTCCCTTATCCAATCGGCAAGGAGAAAGGGGATGGTGGATATGGCCATAAAGTGACCGAAGATGACGGCGCCGGTAATAATGAACAGGACCATGCACGCGGTTCGGAGCCCGTCTTTCCCGGCTTCGAAGAACCGATGCCAGGTGAGCTGTCTTCGTCCAAGCCCGATAAGAAGGGCGCCGCCTGCACCGATGGCCCCCGCCTGTGTTGGGCTGAACCACCCCAAAAACAAGCCGCCGATAGTCAACAGGAAGAGAATAACGGCTTCGATAATACCTGTTGCCGCTTTCAATTTCGAACGCCAACTGGTCGCTGAGCCCGGAGGCCCGAACCGCGGATTTCTAAAGCAAAGGATCATTACCGTTGCAACAAAGAAGAGACTGAGGAGAAAGCCCGGAAGTACACCGGCAATGAAGAGTTTGCCGATGGATTCTTCTGTGAGAATGCCATAGACAATGAGGACCGTGCTTGGTGGGATGAGGATGCCGAGCGTACCGGCCGCGGCCACAGTCCCCGTGGCAAGCATATTATCGTACTTATACTTTCTCATTTCAGGGAGTGCTATCTTTCCCATGGTTGCCGCGGTGGCGGCCGTTGAGCCGCATATGGCCGCGAAGCCCGCGCAAGCGAGGACCGTCGCTATGGTGAGTCCTCCACGAAACTGCCCGACCCAAGAATAGGTGGTGCCGTAAAGCCTTTGGCTTATGCCCGAGGCGAAGGCGAAGGATCCCATCAGGATAAACATGGGGATCACTGACAATGGATAGGAAGAGAAAGTATCGAAGATATCCTGGGCAAGCAGGCTAAGGGCGGGCTCCGGACCGGATAAATAGGCAAACCCAACCACTCCCACAAAGGCCATGGTAAAGGCCACCGGCATCCTGAGCAGAAAGAGCAGGAGGAGGAGACCGATACCGAGGATGCCGACTGTTTCGGGGCTCATTTGTCTGTAATCCGGATGAAAGATTGTATGAACCTGGACAGGAATATCAGGCATACGGGGATGCTGGCCAGGGCAATGCCATAGGCAAATGGATAGAGCGGAATCCGAGCCGTTGCACTTTCTTCACCGCCGGTTTGGAGAGAATAGCCAAAAACGCAAAGGCGCCAGACAATAAGCGCAAAAAGGATCAAGCCCAGCAAATCTACAATACAATTAACCACGGCATGAGTGCGCTTTGGAAGCATCACTACGAAGAACTCCACCTGGACGTGCCTCCCAAGGAGGAGTGCCGAGGCGGCCGCGAAGGAGATCGCGATGAGCTGGGCGAGCATGACGATATCAATGGAGCCAAAGACAGGCGTTCGGAAGAGCTTGGAACCCAAGACATCGATACACGTAACGATCATCATGAGCAGGAGCGCAGCGAGTCCAACCCATTCAACCCAACTGCTTAAATTCCGATTGAATCTTTCAAATTTTTCAAGCATAGGAAGCTGCTTATACGATCGGACTGAGTATCGGTTTCTGGAACAAAGAGGGGCTCAGCCGCCCCTCTTTTCCCAGGTTCTGAAATCCTCCGGTGGATCAACCGGAATTGGTGTTGCTTGCTAGGTTTTCATTTTTATAGTTGGCTCTAGGGTCTCATCTCCGCCGGGCCGGTCGCTGAAGGGATCTTGTATTCGATTTGCTTAGCGGTCCAATACTTGATCCTTTCGTCAATGAAACTAAACCAGCCTCTTACATCATTTTCGGCGTAGCCCTTCTTAACCATGTCCTTGATGTAGTTTTCGATGACGGGCGCTACGGCCTTTTTCCATCGGGCGGCTTCGTCCTGAGATAATTCAATGTACTCAACGCCTTTCTTTGCCCCAAAACCTCTGCCCACCAGGTCGATTTCATTCCACATCAATGCGAATTTTTCTCGGTATTCACCACAAAGCCGATCAAAGATCTCTTTTTGTTCGGCGCTCAGCTTGTTATAGCTTTTCTGGTTCATGATCACATAAAAGGGATAAGTATTGCCGATCTGCCAGCTAATGGTTGTATAATCAACAACCTCGGCGAAGCGAAAGGTTTTGATGGTTTCATAGGGTGTGTATACCCCGTCATTCACGCCTTTGGCAATGGCATCATAGACTTCCATCATAGGCGTGGGTGCCGGAGTCCCCCCCAGGGCCTTGATGATGTCGCCGGCGCGTCCCGGTGCCCTGATAGTAAGCCCTTTGAAATCTTCGAGTTTTCTAACGGGCTTCTTTGAGATAACGAGACTGGTTGCAGCAGCATGCATCCAGAGTACCTTGACTTTGCCCCATTCCTTGGGTTGATATTTGTCATAGAAGTCGTTGATGACATGGGTGGCGACCCAAGCACTGGGGTAGCCCACAGGCATGGATATCGCTTCGGTCACGGGCATCCTGCCCGGCGTATAGAGGACGTGGGCAAGGCCCATGTCCGCGATGCCGCTGGCCACACCCTTATAGATGGCGGGCGCCCTGAGCAATGAACCGCCTGCAAAATACCGTGTTTTTATTTTCCCGCCGGTTCTCTTTTCAAGATCAGCAACAAATTCCTCACAGATCTTGGAGTGTTTGGCGGGAGGCGGGAAGTAGTTTGCAAATTTGAAGTTGATCACATCCGATGCGGCAAAGGCCGCGTTCAGCGGTAAAACGGTTAGGGTGAACAGGAAGCATAGAATGCCGGCCACAAGAAAATGTTTTTGGTGTCTCATCTTTAAACCCTCCTTCCTTTATGTTGGTTTATCATCCCCTTAGAATAAATGGTTAATGGTTCCGGGTTTAAGGTTTAAAGGTAATAATCAGTTGACATCCCTTATTTTAGGACGCAATTCTCAGATTAATCCAACCTACTTCTGGCGGATTAACCCTTATCGCCTACCTATCCGCCGCATGAGACTTTAGATTCTTAAATACCCTAAATCGGAAGAAATGCCTTCACAGGTCTTACGGACCAATTCAAAAAACCCGTTTAACCCGCCCTTCACATTGCTTTGGCTCATGGGTAATGCGATACCAAGAGCGGCGATCACTTGACGGGAATAGTCCCTTATGGGGCCGGCGACACCCAGCACACCTTCGACAGCTTCTTCCTTTTCCAGGACATATCCTTGATTCCGAATTTGTTCTAGCCTAAGGCTAAAGGCGTCCACATCGGTGATTGAATAGGGCGTGTGGGACTCTAAGGGTGCTTTTTTGAGAATATCTTTGATCTTTTTTTGATCAAGAAAGGCCATAAGAACCATGCCCAGCATGCCGTAATGGAGGGGTCTTCTCCATCCGATATCCGAAGAAATGCGGATCATCCCGTCCCCTTCACGCTTGTCAACGTAGAGAAGTTGATCGTCCATCACAACACCCATGAGGACGGTGGCCCCCGTCTCCTTCTGAAGCCTGGTCATGGGGTTTGCAGCAGCCTCGCGAAGATTGAACGAGGAAAACACGATGCCGCCTAACTCGAAAAGTCGGAGGCCGAGTTGGTATCGTTTTGAACTGGGGTTTTGCTGGAGGTAGCCTCTATCTGTGAGGTTTGAAATGAGGCGTTTCGCGGTGGTCTTATTGAGACCCGTCTTGTGGACGATATCAGAAAGGGTCATCTCCCTATTTTGAAAGGAGAAACAATCAATAATATCAAAGGCCCTTTCCAATGCCTGTACTCTATATATGGATTGCTGGGTCATTTTTCATATCTCTAATCATTATAAGCATAGGGCTTGGTTGCTGGCCAGAAAGATATTATTTTCTATATATTTCCCTGTTGTCATCCTGCAGAGCCAATTCGGTGACGCCGCCCTTGCCGAATTTGTTCAGCTTTACACCCCCGGAAAGCCTCGGGAACTCCTTCATAATGCAAAGCTCATTGGGCAGCTTATGGGGGGCAATGGAATCCTTCAGAAATTTCCTGAGATCGCTCAGGCCAATGCTCTGCCCTTCCTTGAGGGTGATACATACGCAGATGTTTTCTCCTAAAACCGGATTGGGCGTGGCCACCACGCAGGCTTCATTGATCGCGGGGTGTTCGATGATAAGGGATTCCAATTCATAGGGATAAATCTTGTATCCGCCACGATTGATCAAGTCCTTTGTCCTGCCATAGACCTTGAAGAAGTTGTCCTCTTCTCTTGAAACCAGATCGCCCATAAAAAGCCGACCGTCGATGATTTGTTTTCGGGTTTCTTCAGGATTATTCCAATACCCTTTGAGCACATGCCATCCGGATAGGGTTAGCTCTCCGATCTCTCCGTCATCGAGCTCTTCATGGGACTCAGGGTCCACAACTTCTATATCCGTATCGGCGATGGGCTGTCCGATATAACTCTCCCTGATATC
Organism: uncultured Desulfobacteraceae bacterium; assembly: GCA_964459445.1. Taxonomy (GTDB): domain Bacteria; phylum Desulfobacterota; class DSM-4660; order Desulfatiglandales; family HGW-15; genus CAYWMP01. The sequence continues at coordinate 4,566 of CAYWMP010000173.1, read as the reverse complement.
TAAAGGTGAAGGGTAGGGGCACATGATTCCCACTCCCGGCCCAACCTCTGAAGCCCCCCAGAAGGAGGTGAGATAGATTCCCATCTCCTTCTCGACCCGCGTAATCAAACCCTCGGGTGAAATTTGCCCGGCAATCAAGCCAGCACGGAGGGAGCTAAGATTGTAATCGGATCGTTTAGGATGATTGAGTTCGAGGATATAGTGGGCCGGCGCTGCGAGCTGTAGGGTGATTTTTTCCTTTTCTATGAGGTTGAAGGCCTTTTCCACAACAAACTTGTCCATGAGAACCACGGTCGAAAGGAGTAACAGGGGTTGGATCAGGATAGCGCCACAACCATAGGAATGGCTCATTGGAAGAAACCCGATGAAAACATCCTCTGATGATGCGCTCACGCCGAAGGAATATTGCAACCCGGCTCTCACGGATTGATAATGGGTGATCATCGCGCCCTTGGGCAACCCGGTCGTCCCGGAGGTGTAAATGAGCATGGCCAGATCATTTTGATTATCGATAGAAGGGGGTTCGTATTTTTTTTCAGCGGCTTCTCGGATAAGGCTATCAAAGCTGATTGCATGTTCAGGCACCCGGTCGCCGACCACAATAATGGTTTCAAGTTCGGGTAGGTTCTTTTTAATAGTCATAATGGATTCGACATAGTCGTAACCCTCCCACTCATCGCATACTATGACAGATCTGGCGCCCGAGTTTTTGAGGATGAATTCAGCTTCAGACGTCCGATACAATGGATTTACCCAGGCCACTATGATCCCTAGTTTTTGGAGCGCATAAAAGGCGACCATAAAGGGGACGGAGTTCTTCATGTAGATGGCGACGCGATCACCCTTTTTGAGCCCCATTTCCGTGAAACCTACCGCCAGGGCTTCGGCCAAGGCATTCAGATCCCCATAGGTTATTCTCTCATCGTCATCGACCACAGCCGTTTTGTCGGGCGCAAGATCGGCTCCCCTTTCGAGAACCTCTCCAACTGTCAGAGCATTAATCCATTCCATATTTATTATTAGATTTCAGGTTGTTGAGATTAATGAGATTAGAATTTATGAAAAAGGTTATTAGTGGAATGGGTTCATAATATGAAAATATATTTTATAATTCAAAATATACGAGCCTTTGAAGGATGTCAACAAGTATTCATAAAAGGATTTATCCTACCTTATAAAATATCAAGGACCGTTGCAGTATAGTTGACAGGGAAATGGCCCTAGTGGTATTATGAAATATAATTTCATAATATGAAATATAGCGTCTTTTTCTTTATTGCTATCGATTGGGCAAAGTTCAATCGAAAGCACTAGTGTGGGTCAGGATAGCCCAGCTTTGGCCGGAACCTATCGGGAATTTGTTGTTATTGCGCCGTCAGGGGTAGTAAAATGATGATGTTTAATCAAGGTAGTTAGATCTTAATGTGAGGTTTAGAACAATGGGTGATGCAAAAGAAATCATGACGGATTGTACCCTTTGTTATCACAGCTGTGGTTGCAGGGTGACCATAGAGGATGGCAAAGCAGTCAAGGTCAGGGGCCTGGAGTCTCACCCCATGAATAAAGGGCGACTTTGTCCGAAGGGGACCAACGCGCTTAAAAATATCTATCATCCGGATCGCATAAAGTATCCCATGAAGCGGGTGAATGGAAACTTCGAGAGGATTTCCTGGGAACAGGCCCTTGATGAGATCGCGGCAAAACTGGGGCAACTTAGAGACGAGTTCGGCCCCCAAGTGCTCGGGGTTTTCAGCGGTTCCCTAGGCGTAGAGAATATTGAAATGGTAAGTCTCACTCAAAGGTTCAAGGCCGCCTTTGGGTCCCCAAATTTTTTCTCTGTGGAAAGTGTTTGTTTCCGCATGCGTATTCGGGTGCGGCAGATGACCTTCGGCCGTTATCCCGTTGAAGAGATGGATTCTAACCTCTACGTACTCTGGGGACACAATCCCGATCAATCCGACTTTCCCCTCAAGTTTAGTTTGAAAAAGAATTTGAAAAAGGGTGCAAAGCTGGTGGTGATTGATCCCAAACGTATCCCTCTGGCCGATCAGGCGGATATGTACTTGCGCATCAGACCCGGCACGGACGGTGCCCTGGCCTTGGCCCTCATCAATGTAATCGTAGATGAAAAGCTCTATGACCGGGATTTCATAGAAGAACACACCTATGGCTTTGACAAACTCGTGCCCCATGTAAAGAAATATACGCCGGAGTGGGCACAAGAGATCACCTGGGTCCCGGCAGAGGAGACTCGCGGACTCGCAAGATTGTTCGCCGGCACCAAGGGAGCCAGCATCTTCCAAGGCACCTGCACCCATGACCAGACAGCAAATGGAACACAGAACAGCCGTGCCTTTTCCATTCTCCAAACCATTACCGGCAATATCAATGTGCCGGGCGGATGGGTGACGTGCCCCGCACCGCGATTGAGTTACGTGGGAAAGGATGTGGAAGGCGATCCGTTGGGTTCAGATCAATACCCCCTGTTCTTCGAGATCTGGGAACGCAGAAGTCCCTATGGTGTGGTCACCGTTGTGCCTGAGAATATTCCCGAAAAATTGAAGGCCTTCCTGGTGGTCGGCGGCAATCCCCTGGTTTCCATGCCTGACAGCAATGCCTTCAAAGAGGCATTCAGAAAATTGGAGCTTTTAGTAGTGCACGATCTATTTATGACCGAGACCGGAAGAGAAGCCCACTACACGCTGCCCGCGTGTTCCCATTTGGAGAAATGGGGGGTGGCCTATACCTATGGTGTGTGCCACTGTGTCCCTTTCCTGATGCTCAGGAAAAAGTGTATCGAGCCCCTCCATGAAAGCTGGTCTGAATGGCGCTTTTATACCGAGCTGGCAAAGAGAATGGATATGGCGGATCAATTCCCCTGGAAATCTGAAGAGGAATTGGTCACCCATGAGCTCGCGACGACCGGCCTGACCTTTGATTATCTTTTGAATGAAAAGCCGGAAGGGGACTTTTATCGGCAAAAGGAATACACGACTTCGGAAGGGTTGTTCCGCGCCCCCTCGGGAAAAATCGAAATTTACAGCGAGGCCCTTGAGAAGGTGGGCTTCGATCCTCTGCCCACTTTTCTTGAGCCTGAAAGGGGTCCGAAAAGGGGCGATGAAAAATTCTTAAAAAAATACCCATTGATCCTCTCGACAGGGAATCGCAACCTCTATTACACCCACTCACAATACAGAAATATAGGTGCCCTTCAAAAACTTTGTCCTGAGCCATTGGCTGAGATCGGCCCCCAAACAGCAGTGAAATATGGCATTGAGAATGGGGATAACGTGATGGTGGAAACCAATCGGGGTCAAGTGAAGATGAAGGTCCGGGTGGATGATCGGGTAGCCGAGGGAGTCGTGTTGGTCCCCCATGGTTGGGGAGGGGACGCCAACGCCAATCTGCTCACCGACGTCAAGTGCCGGGAACCGATCATGGGCTATCCGGATATGAAGTCGTTACAGTGCAATATTAGAAAGGCGTGATTCTGGATCCAGGATGCAAGATCCAAAATCCTAAGCTGAACCTAGAACCCGGAACCCGGAACCAATCTATTATAAGGCACGCATCCATTCCGGTTTGAGACCGATTTCGCCTCGGAGTGCACTGTCAATCTGATCAAGGGCGTCCTGTTTTCCCTTTGGGAGTCTTGCTTTGACGGGCAGGTAATTCGATGCATGGTTGGAGAAAAACAATCCTTTGCTGAGATGGGTATGGGCGATCATCTCTCGCAACTCGAGGAGAAGGCCCCTTTCATCAAGGAGTTGAAACTCGCCTCTTTGGTGTTCTTCATCAAGGGGTGTCTCGGGAATAACCATGACCGTGAGGGCGCCCACATAATTGGGATCCATGGCACTGAGCAGTTCCCCGGTTGCCCGAGCATGATCAAGGGACCGTTCCGTTCCTCCGATCCCCAGAAGTACGGTTACAGACAACTTGATACCGGCTTCCCTGACCTTTCTTCCCATGTTGATGAGATTTTGGGCACTGGCGCCTTTGCAGATTTTTTTCAAAGTCACTTCATCACCACTCTCAACGCCCAAATAAAGAATGCCGAGACCATTTTCCTTCAAGGCAATGAGTTCCTCCGGAGTTTTCATCTTAATGCTTTTTGCATTGGCGTATGCGCCTACTCTCCTGACCCATGGGAGATGCTCCTTGATGCGCTCAAGAATCCACAGGAGTCTTTTTTGAGGAATAATGAGGGCATCCCCGTCCATGAGGAAAACCCTGTCCTGCCGTTTCATATATTTTGAGGCAAATAGGATATCGCTAAGAATGATTTTGTCATCCTTGATGGTGAACCTTTTGTCCTTGTACGTCCCGCAAAATGTGCACTTGTTGTGGGAACACCCCAAGGTGACCTGGAGCAATATGCTGTACGCTTCGCTGGGGGGCCTGATACAGGTCCCTTCATAATGCATGCCTTCGCCTTCAATTGCGCAATCCATTTATGCAATGTCTCCTATTTGTTAAATTAATCCTCTTCTGATCTGTTAGCCACGGTACTTTTTTTTTCATATTTACACCAAATGACAAATTATAACTATGTCTTCAGGGAAG
>CAYWMP010000172.1:0-12843 GCA_964459445.1 uncultured Desulfobacteraceae bacterium | reverse complement strand
GGTCTAATTCTTTTAGAAGGAGGATTTCAAACGACCCAAGAGACTCTTTCTTCCCACTTTCAGGAACTTGTGATTGGTCTTGAGAAATCGTTTTTTGTACCAAATTTGTACCTTTTTGAAACGCCGGCATGCTAAGTAACTGATATTATTCACCCCATGCAAGGCATGCACAGACGGGACGGAAAACCAAGCGGGAGAGGATACGCAATAAAATTAATAGGTTACAGATTTTTCATCCTGAATCAGCCAATAAATGGGGTTCAGAGGGTCCGGGGTTCAAATCGCTCGAAGTGAATTTATGATTGACAAAAAATACCATTCAGATACCATTTTATGAACATTTACTTTTGGGAGGGATATTATGTGGCAATTCCAGCACCTGTTCCAGCCAATCCAGATCGGGAAGATGACCGTCAAGAACCGCATTGTCATGGCGCCCATGGGAACCAATCTGGCCACCCATGAGGGTGAGATCACGGCGCGGATGCGCGCTTACTATGAGGCCCGGGCACACGGTGGCGTTGGGCTGATCATCACCGAAGACACTACAATCGGTCCCAAGTACATCAAGAACACGGTCAGTCTGGCGGAAGACCGCTTCATCCCCGCTTGGCGCGGATTTGCAGCAGCTCTCCATGCGCACGGGGCCAAGGTCGCGCCCCAGCTCATCCACCCGGCCTTCAACGCTCCGCCCGGCCTGAACAATGCCCAGCAGCCTGTAGCCGCCTCCCCCATTCCCTCCCGCAGCCTCAGGGCCATACCCCGGGAACTGACCGCCGCCGAGATCGAAGAGATTATCAAACAATTTGGTGACGCGGCGCGAAGGGCCCAAGAGGCAGGCTGCGACGCCGTCCAGATTCACTGCGCTCATGTGCATCACCTGCTGGGCGGGTTTATTTCACCAGCCCACAACAAGCGAACGGACGAATACGGCGCGGGCCTGGAAGGGCGATTGAAGCTCCCCTTGGCCGTCATTCAGGAAATCCGCGCCCGAACAAGCGGTGATTTCCCGATCCTTATCCGCATCTCTGGGGACGAGCACCTGCCGGGCGTACGGAATCTGGAAGAGACCTGTTGGGTGGCTCCCCACCTGGTGGAGGCGGGTGTAAATGCCCTTCACGTGTCCGCGGGATCAAGCGGCACCCCGTTTACCACACCACCCACCGGGTCCCCCCAGGCGCCGAACGCACCCTTGGCCGCCCGTATCAAGCAGGCGGTGAATGCGCCCATCATCTGTGTGGGCCGGATCACCCAGCCTTGGGCTGCCGAGAACGTCATCTCAAGAGGAGACGCGGACATGGTGGCCCTGGGCCGGGCGCTCCTGGCCGACCCAGAGTGGCCCAACAAAGTGGAAGGCGGTCTAATCGAGGACATTGCGCCGTGTCTCGGGGAGTCTGCCTGTCTGAGCCTAGCGGTGTCCAAGGGGGAACTCGGCTGTCTTATCAACGCCAGTGCGGGACGCGAGCAGGAGATGGCGTTGAGCCCCACGACGCTGCCGAAAAAGGTTCTTGTGGTCGGCGGCGGGCCGGCCGGGCTTGAGGCGGCAAGAGTGGCGGCTCAACGCGGCCACAATGTGACCCTGATGGAGAAATCGCCAAAGCTCGGCGGACAGCTCCTGCTGGCCGCCTTTCCGCCCATGAAACAGGAATTCACCCTGGCGGTCAAGTATCTGGCCCGTCAGGCGGATAAAGCGGGGGTTCAGGTGCAACTTAACCGGGAAGTAACCCCGGAGCTTGTCGGCGAGATGCAACCGGATGTGGTGATCCTGGCGTCCGGCGGAGAGCCCCTAATCCCGGAATCCATATCAGGGATCGAGGGAGAAGGCGTGGTCAGCGCGTGGGACGTGCTGGCCGGCAAAGTCTTTCCAGGTCCGAACATCCTGATTATCGGTGGGAACAAGGTAGGATGCGAAACGGCCGACTATCTGGCACATCCGGTGGATGATATGCATCCTCTCGGAAACCGGGTCACGATCCTGGAGATGATGGACAACCTAATCCTGGACGACATGACTGCCTGGCGCAGCCTGCTCGTCCAACGCCTTAAGGCCAAGGGCGTTCGGATCGTGACCGGGGCACGGGTCACCAGGGTCTTACCTGATGGTGTCACGTACGAGATCGACGGGAAAGAGCGCACGATCAGAGGGATGAACGCGATTGTGCTTGCCGTGGGCACAGCAGCCTACAACCCGCTTCAAAAGGCGCTGCAAGAAAGAGGCATCCCCATCCATGTAATCGGGGATGCCAAACAGCCGCGCAATGCTCTGGAGGCCATCGCGGAAGGTGCGGCAATCGCCAGGCACATCTAGACTTGCTTCAGCCGAAGAAGGGATGAGTTACCCTACCGGGCGGTCCAAAGGCCGCCGTCAACGCAGATCACATCACCGGTGTGGTAGTCAGATTCCATGAGATAGACGTAAGTCATGGCAATTTCTTCCACCGTGGCCACGTGCCCGACCGGCAGATAGTCTTCCGCATATTTCCTGAAGAAGGCCTGTTTCTTTTGCTCACCCATCTTGTCATAGGCGGCGGTTTGCACCAGACCGGGAGAGACTGCGTTGCACCGTTTAGGTCCAATCTCATAGGCAAAGAGCCATGCGAAGGCCCCGATGGCCGCGTTCACCGGTGCGAGACCGCCATGGGCGGGCACGTATTTCTTACTGGCAATCCCTGCTGTCAAGGTGATCGACCCCCCGGGACTGAGCTTGGGGGCGCCGTATTTTGCCACATGGACCTGCCCCCAGTATTTGGTCTCCATCATCATCCTGGCCGTAGCCAGGGATAGGCTGCTGACCTCCGCCATGATGCCGGCTTCCCGGGCCTCGACGGAGGCCGGGGTGGCAACAATGTGATCATAGCCTGCGAATTGCTGAAAGAACTCCTTCACTTGGGATTCCTGGGTTACATCCAGGATTTTGTAGCGGGTTTCAGGAGAGATCGCGGCGGCCGCTTGCTCAAGCTTGTGCCGATTTCTGCTGGCAATGGTCACGAGAGCCCCTTTCGCCGAGGCCGCGCGGGCAACCCCCAGGCCGATTCCCGAGCTTCCGCCAACAACGAGCACCTTTTTCCCTTTTAAGTCCACCACCTTCTCCTCAATCATCGAAGCCGAGGGTGCAAGGCCCTCGATCAAGCCAATCCCCTATTTTTCCAATGCCAGGAAGTCTAGTCCCGCTGCCCAAACTGCGGGAACCGGGGGTGAGGCAAAAGCGGCGTCACCCTGATGTCAGAAAAAAATGGATAAAGAGGCATCTTTTTGATGTTTTCGCTGAGCGTTTCATGATCCGGCACGTCCCAGACCGCCACCGCGCCTTTGGCATTGGCCTTGCGCCAGATCCTCAGCATGGTACCGTTTTCATAGAGTTCCTGCGACCTCTTCCATTCCTCCTCGAGTATCCGGTCTCGTCCGTCACCCAACTTGCTGTACTCGATATCCACGTCGATTAGAAACAGCATGGCATCTTCTCTCCTTCCATTGACAAAGACATCAGGCACCATAACGGCCTGTCCTTGGCACCTGATGTCCAACCCAGATTGGGGTATTTAGACACAGCGCTTATTGCGGGTTTCCTCAGGTGGAACCGTGATCTCTTCTTTTGGGATCATCGTGGCCGGTCCGATATAGGGCATCTCATTGCCAAGGAGCCGAATGTGCTCAGGGATCTTGTGGGGCTCCATAATCTCGGCCACGAAACTCGGCGTTTGCATCTGATGATCGCAAGCTCGCATCTCCACCTCACCCCATATGGCCCTGAACTTGGCACCTTCCCAGGCCTGGATTAACTTTTCGGTTTCCAAGCTGCCCGCCTTCTTTATGATATCACCGAGCCAGAGCCAAGCGTTAACGCCCCTGCCTCCGAGCAAATCCATAGTCTTCAAAAACACTGGAGGATCAGGGAAGCGCGCGCGCCAGGCCTTCAGCATTGCCATGTTTTCAGGTGTCTCAACCGTTGACATGTGGATGCCTGTCGTGACGTGACCTACTGCAGCAGAGCCTACTGCCTGCACAAGCGTCGGATCGTTCAAATAGAAGCCCCCGACCTTCACCTTCCATCCGAGCTCGTGGCCCTGCTTGATTATAAGTCTGAGATCGCTTCCCCATGAGGAAGTGATCACCACATCGGCCCCAGCAGCCATGACTTTGGTGATGTAGGGAGCGAAGTCCTTTAGTTTCAAGAGAGGGAAGAGCTCTTCACCTACAATTTCCTGATCGGCTGCCTTGACCTGCTGAAATCTCTGCTTGAAGGCATTCGCCGCGTCCCGACCATGGTTGTAGTCTTGATTTAGCAGATAGAACTTGGTGTGGTTTCGATTCTCCGGCCGAGAAAAGTAAACGGCGAGTGACCATGCAATCATCTTCGTATTCATAGAGCAAATGAAGGTGGTCGGGAAAAAATCTTCTCCGGTGATCTCGGACGGCACGGTGTGGGGCGCGATCAGTAACTTTTTGTGTTGATGGGATAACCGAGAGACTATTTTGGCAATATGTCCTCCGAATGCGACCATGAAGTCGACTTTTTCGCCCAAGAGCAGCTCGTTGGCCCGCCGAGTGGCAACTTCAGGCTTCATCTCGCTGTCCGCCACCACCAGTTTCATTTCTCGTCCCAGCACGCCACCTGTCGCATTGATCCGTTCGAGAGCGAATTCAGCGGCAGCGACGTTCCAGTCCCCGGCATATTTCGCCGGTCCACTCCTTGGCTCAAGGGCGCCTATCTTAATTGGCCCCGTCTCGGCCCAACCGGGTCGCGTAATTATGAACGGTCCAGTGGCCATGGCCCCGGCTGCCACCGCGGTTCCCTTAAGAAATGTTCTGCGGCTTATTCCTTTTCCCTTAGTCATCTGTGTCTTCCTTCCCTCAGCCATTTGATCCTCCTTTCTTTTATTTATGAAGTTATCATTTCCTTGCCGCCTGGCGCATCAGACTTCCAGGTATTGCTTCCGCACGTCCTCGTTTTCCTCCAGGTCCTTCACGCTCCCACCGAAGACGATTTGCCCCTTCGACATCACGTAGACGCGCTGCGACAGCTCAAGTGCAGTCTCCATGGACTGCTCCACGAGTAGGATCGGCGTGGCGCTCTGGTGGATCTCGGTAAGAATCCGCTCAACCTCCTCCACTACCATCGGAGCGAGTCCCTCGGTTGGCTCATCGACGAGCAATAGCTGCGGATTGCCCATGAGTGTTCGCCCGATAGTGAGCATCTGCTGCTCACCCCCGGACAGTGTGCCCGCCCGTTGTCGCTCTCTCCCCCTGAGAACCGGGAAGAAATCGTAGACCCGCTCCAGAGTCCAGTCCTTGCCATGTATTCGTTTCCGCGGTTTAATGCCCATGATCAGATTTTCTTTAACCGTGATTGTCGGAAAGATGCGCCGCTCCTCAGGCACATACCCGAGGCCAAGTTGGGCGACTTTGTGTGGAGGCAGGCCCCCGATTATGGTCTCTTCGAATGACACAAGGCCATTGGAAGGTCTGACCAGCCCCATGATGCTTTTGAGTGTTGTGGACTTCCCGACGCCGTTACGTCCCAGTAGGCAAACGCTTTCGCCAGAATCAACACCCAGACTCACCCCATGGAGGATATGAGACTTGCCGTAGTGTGCGTGCAGATCCTTAACCTCTAACAGCACTGGCCTTCCTCCCTAGGTATGCCTGCTTAACCTTTTCGTTGCCCCTGATCTCGTCGGGCGTTCCCGTTGCCAGGACCTGGCCGTAGTAGATGACGCTGATACGATCCGCCAGGGAGAAGATCACATCCATGTCGTGCTCCACCATCACCAGAGTCATCCTTTCGGTGACTCGCCGGATGAGCCCAACAGCCTTTCGGGTCTCCTCACTGTTCAAGCCGGCAGTCGGCTCATCTAGCAGGATCAGGTCCGGGCGCATGGCAACCGTTAGAGCGATTTCCAGCGCCCGCTGCTCACCGTAGGACAACGCACTGGCCGGCGTATCCTGTCGCTCCGCCAACTCGAACCGTTCCAGGACTTCTTCGGTTTCCCGGGCCACGTCAGTCTGCTGGTCCAATATGGACCAGGCATTCAGGCGCATGCCGCGTCGCGACAGCACAGCACCGCGGATATTCTCATACATGGGCAGCTGCGGGAATATGTTAACGATTTGAAAGGAGCGTCCAATGCCAAGCCGCGTGATCTGGTGAGGGGCCTTGCGCGTGATGTCCTTTCCTCGGTAAAGCACGGATCCCCGAGATGGAGCGAGGAGTCCCGAAATGATGTTGAAAAGGGTAGATTTTCCAGCTCCGTTGGGGCCGATGACAGCGTGTCGCTCCCCTTCCAGGATCTCGAGGTTGATCCCTGAGAGCACTCGAAGTCCGGAGAAATCGTGATGGATTTCAAGAAGCTCGAGCACCTTCATATCATTCATATCATTCCTTTACTTTCTTCCGGTGCGATGCGATCCGCCAACGCAGCGCCCCGATCTCGTCGAAAAGGCCTACTAGTCCGGTATGCGCGAAAAGAATCAGGAGCACGAACATCAGACCAATGAAGAAGGGCCAATGCTCGGTTGTCTTTGCCAGCCAATTTTGAAGCAAGAGGTAAACACCCGCACCGAGGAATGGGCCAAGAAAGGCATCCGTCCCACCAAGTACTGTCATAAACACAACTTCGGCCCCGAGAGCAAGGTCCAGGGTGGTTGGAGAGATAAAGCCTTGAAAGATCGCGAAAAGCGCTCCTGCTCCGGCTGCCAGTGCAGTGGCAAAGGTAAATAAAATGAGCTGCGTTCTGAACACATTGTAACCCAGGAAACTTGCACGCTGATCGTTTTCACGCATAAAGACCACAGCCTTTCCCAGAGGAGTGCGAGTAAAGCGCCAGCCAGCCCAGAGACAAATCAGAACGACCGTTAACGCCACCCAGTAGAAGTCCTGGGGTTGGCCCATATTCAACGTGCCTACCCACGGCACCGTGATGTCGGGAACCGGCATGATCAGACCGTCGTCTCCCTTGGTGACGCTCCTCCACTTAACTGCAATGGCAAAGAGAAACTGACTGAACGCTAACGTGAGCAGTGCCATGGCGGCTCCACGGAGTCGTACACAGAAAAACCCGATGAGGAATCCCACCAGCGCTCCTATAATCACAGCTAGCGCGAGCGCGCCAAACAATGGGATTCCGGGAATGTGTATCAGGACCAGTCCAATCGCGTATCCGCCAACTCCGAAAGTGGCGTTATGCCCAAAGGTGGGTAGTCCCCCGTAGCCCAAGAGAAGGCTCAAAGAGACAGCGAACAGGCCGAAATAGAGGATCTCGATGGCCATCCGAAGCTGCAAAGCATTCAGCATCAATGGGACGGCATAGGTGATTATCAGAATTGCAACCCCGCCAGTGACAGTAGTAATTTTCATCCCTTCTCGCCCAATAGGCCCTGGGGCCGGACAATCAATACCCCGGCCATGAGTATGAACTGAAAGACCAATGCAAAGTCCGGGAACCATAAGACGCCAAACGATTGCATTTGGCCGATAATCAGCGCCGCGAGCAAGGCTCCCATCAGCGAACCGAACCCGCCCACGACGACAACAACGAAGGCGTCGATGAGTATGACAGCGGCCATAAGTGGATCCGCCTGAAGAAAAGGTGCAGCGATTACCCCTGCCAACGCCGCCAGCGCAGCCCCCACGCTGAAAACGCCGAGCCTTACCCGCAATGTGTTAATCCCCAGCGCTTCCACCATGTCGGCATCCGAAACCGTGGATCGGATGATGATGCCAGTCCTCGTCCGCAGCAGGACCAGGGCCATGGCCAAACAGATGATGGTCGAGAACACCAGGATAAAAAGTCGGTAGACCGGATATCGAGCTCCTAATAAGCGCACGGAGCCGCTCAACCAAGCAGGTTCTGGAACATTCAGTGCGTAATGACCCCAGATCCAGAGCACTGCTTCACCAATCATGAAAAACAAGCCGAAGGTGAGAAGTAATTCGTACACATGGCCGAGTCCCTCCGTCCGTCTCAACAGCACGCGTTCTACCAGGCCGCCTAGGACACCGACTACAGCCGGGGCGACCAAGATCGAGAGCCAGAAACTCCCAGTCGCTTGCAGGGTGGAGTATGCTACATAGGCGCCGAGCATATAAAAAGAAGCGTGGGCCAGGTTCAGAATCCTCATCATTCCGAACACCAGGGTGAGTCCGGAGGCCACTAGGAAGAGCAACATCCCGTAGACAATGCCATGCAAGGCCTGCGTTGCGTAAACACTCACAGGGAGCATGAGAGGCCTCGATTCTCAAATGTTGCTGGATTACAAAACCACACGTTCCACAAATCCACAATTCGGCTCTACGCCGGTCGTTTGACCCCTGCGAAATGACGAGAACTGATGTCTAATGGAGGAAAGTAACGGAGTAAAGGGCTTATCAGTCAAGCAGAGGGAATGTTGTTCCATTGGACTGCCCTCAAGAGAAAATAAGGAGACGTTAATAAGCCTGTTGATTCTTTGGAAATGTTCCTATAATGATATATGAATAGCATGTTTGTCAACACGAAATTCCCTTTTGGCAAAAAAACGATCCCCTAACTATGATAGACGAAAAAACGCCCTAGCGTGCCGGGTCTGAGTACAAAAAACACTTGACAGGGATATCATGCATGTCTCAATATCCCAACTAATAATATCCAATGAAGGAGGATAATCAATGAAACATCTTCTAGTGATCGGTCATCCTAATCCGGGAAGTTTTAATATGGCAATTTTGCGAACATACGAAGAGGAATTGAAAAACAGGGGTCATGAGGTAATTGTAAGGGATCTATATGCCATGGGCTTTGATCCGGTTCAAAAGGCGGAAGATTTCTTGGCAATTCAAAGCGGCACTGTTCTTGAGGATGTGAGAGTGGAACAAGATCATGTCAGAAGCGCTGACAGTATAACTTTCATATCGCCGATCTGGTGGGTTACTCTCACATCAATGCTCAAAGGCTATGTAGACAGGGTTTTCTCTTTTGGATTCGCTTACAGGGTCGTGGACCATGTGCCGGAGGGCCTGTTGAAAGGTAAGAAAGGGATGCTGATAACAACCTCCGGTGCAACGAATGAGAGATATGAGGAAAATGGCTTTCTTAATGCCATAAGAACCCAAATAGGTGAAGGAATATTGAAATTTAGCGGCATCGAGGTTATTGATCATCTGCATTTTGGAGGCGTTGTCGCTGCAACGGATGCAGCCAGAAAGAAAATGCTTGAGCAGGTGAAAGGAACGGTTCAAAGGCACTTTTGAAGCCTTTCGCATTGTTGCGCAGTCAGGGCCCTACCCCTGGAGCAGAAAATCTCAATCGCTGCGTAAAACGAGATTCATTTATGCCACAGGTCCATATGCCGCCTGTGGGTCTCGTTTAATAGCCCGTCGGCCTGGTATGCTTCATACCATTCCATCTCCAGGTGGTGGACCTGTAACCATATGGGCATCACAATGGCATCCTGGGCGGCGGGAAAGCGGCCATAGGTTTGATACACATAGTTGCAGTAGTCTTTCATGATTTCAATGGTTTGCTCCGTCGGCCTGTCATAGCCCATACGGGCCGTTTGCCAGTCTTTAAAGGGCATCAGGCCATCATGATTGGCGTCAAATACACCTCGTGACCCAAACTTCTTAGCCACATAGGCCTCAACCGCCTCATCCATGCTCTTATAGGGCGGACAGAGCGGTTCGTAAACGCCGTCCAGTCCGACGCATGTGGGCTTTCCGTCCCTGCCCTTTTCGAAGCGGAAACCGAGGCCTCTGCTGACGGGCGTTCCTCCCAGAATGACGATGGACGTGTATCCGCCAATTGGAATCGTCCCAAGCCCCATGGCCTCTGCGACCAACTGCATGTTTTGAATGCTCATAAAGGCCGGTCCAATGCTTGACTTGAATAGGAGATCCTCAAAGGAGGACATAGGGACTTCGGGACCCTTGAGCACGCCCTTGCCTATCCACTCTTGAATCCCGGCTGGCCGGCCTTTCAAGTCATCGATCATCTGATACCCTTCGCCTTGAAAGACACCGCAGAGGAGATTGAGGTATAACTCCGTGAGATTGGCGATCGGCATGAATAGGGTAGTCCCAGGGCGGTTGATGTTCCAATGCTGTCCACTGAGCACACCCTCAGGTGCGGTGACAAGTCGCCTATCCTGGAGCTTTTGCGTATCCCGTTCATAAAACATCATGATCTTGTCGCGATCTGCTTCTGTATCGACCTCAACGATCTGTGTGGCCTCCTTGGGATCATGGAAATAGACGCCCTGGTCGTTCGTGAAAAAGAGTTTGACCGTGTGTGAGTTACAGGGATTGGAGATTGTTCTCCCCAGCCAGTTGCAGAATGTATTCCCCATGCCGGGCGTTGCGAGGTCGCTGGCAACCGCACCCGTCAATCCAGCGCCCGACCAGCACAGAATAGCATGTTCGAAGTCGTTCAACGGTACAGGTGGGTTTTCGCTCTTCCATTGCATGGAACCTGTTTCAACGGCACAACCAACCGGGAAGCGTCGCGTTCTCCTGCGTGCGATCGCCTCGAGGAGGGGATAGCTGAAAAGCTCTTTGGTCTCATCACGTTCTGAGATGCCCATCTCTTTTTCTCCTTTCGCGCATCAAAATGGTTTTAGTCCGCTCTCCACCCGTCGATCGAGGACTAGAGTTGATGCGCGCTCATATTTCTCGTCCTGCTTGAGCGCCATCTGCGATGGCCTCTAGAGCATTTCGAGGGGACTTGGCATCCCCGATCACGTATGTTGGCATCCCTGCATCGCGCAGCGGATCCTCTAGTGGATTGTGGGAAGCGGTACCCACCGCAATCACGACGCTGTCGATATTGCTCAAGCAGTCTTCGCGCCCGTCCCTAATGTACTTCACAGAGTCGGGCAGGATTTCGGCCACCCTAGCCCGGGTAATGATGGAGACCCCCTTGCCCTTGAGACGCTGAATGAGCAGGCTCCTCCAAGGCGTCCTGTCATCCAGAACGATCGTGTCCTCCATTTCGAGAATAGTGATCCTGTTTCCCACAGGGTTCATATCGTCCACAGGATGGGCGAGGTAGTCGGCCGTCTCGCACCCGACTTTTCCCCCGCCAACAATGATGACTCGAGGCCCAGGGAATACCCGGCCCGCAAGGACATCCCAGGCTGTCACGACGTGTTCAGCTTCTATGCCGGAGATATTAGAGGGAATGATGGGCAGCCCTCCAGTGGCGAGCACCACCGCATCGGGTGCGTCTGCGGTGATCGCTTCATACGTAATCTCCTGGTTGAGTTTGACGGTGACGCCTGCCTTTTGGACCTGAGTGACAAGGTATTGTACGGCCTGGGCGTATTCCTGCTTCCCAGGGGCAAAGGCAGCTAGTTGGAGCTGCCCTCCCAACTTGGACGTGCGTTCAATCAACGTCACATGATGGCTACGCCTTGCGGCCATGTTCGCTGCTGTCATGCCCGCAGGTCCGCCACCAATGACGAGGATTTTTTTGGCCACCTTCACAGGCACGAGGCGCGTTTCCCTTTCCTTGCCGACGTGCGGGTTGATGAGGCAGGTGATTGAGCTTTGCGACCCCAGATTCCGCATACACATGGTCTCACCCAGGCAGGGGGCGATATCCTCCCAGTTGCCCGCAGCGGCTTTGTTTGGCCACTCGGGATCCGCCAGCAGTGCCCTGCCCATGGCCACCATATCCGCATATCCCCTGGCAATGACGTTTTCGGCCGCCCAGGGCTGGGTAATCCGTCCCACACAAATGACGGGCACATCCACCACCTGCTTGATCGCCGCTGCCAGAGGAGAATTCAGGGCCTGAGGGGATCCTGTGGGGGGGACGCCGGTTCCTGGCAATAGACTGGTGCCGGCTGAAACATGAACCGCATCCGCTCCCGCATCTACCAAGAGAGGGGCAATGGTTTGGCTTTCAGAAAGCGTTATTCCGCCCGGTAAATGCTCGTTTGCAGAGATACGGATCAGGATGGCAAAATCCGGATCAACCCTGGACCGAACATGTCGAAGGATTTCCAAAGGAAGCCTTAGCCTGCCCTCAAGACTGCCGCCATACTCGTCTGTCCTCTTGTTGTAATAGGGCGTGAGAAAACCCCCGAGCAGATGATGCATGTGTGCACAGTGGATCTGGACACCATCGCATCTCCCCGCTTTGGCCCGGAGGGCAGCATCACCGAATTGTTCAATGATGTTGTGAATTTCATCCAGGGTGAGTTCCCGGGGAATCTCTTTCAGGAGGCGAGAAGGGATAGGCGAAGCAGACACCGGCTGGGCGCCATCATTGAGGGTTGAGGGCGCATTAAAGGCTGGATGCATAATCTGTGGCATGACCTTGGCGCCGTGCGCATGGAGAGTATGTGTGAGATCTCTCCAACCCGGGACAAAGCGATCTTCAGCCAGACACAGGGTGTTCCAGTGGTACCTGGGGCCAATGGTGGCATCCTCAGTAACGATAAGCCCCACGCCGCCCCGGGCCCGAGCCTCGAGGTAATTGATCAGGTTTTGGGTTACCTCCCCATCGGGGGAGGCCAAATTGGTTCCCATCGGAGCCATGACAATACGATTTTTCATTAGCATGGCCCCGATCTGTAAGGGACTAAAGAGGTGTTGGAGCGCCCTCAAGTTATGCCGCCTTTCCTGCATGGGCCGTTTTCGAAATCATTGTCTTCCAAGATTCCCTTAGGTCCAATCAGAATCCTCCGCTTTGGCGCCGTTTCGTCAATAAAGTCCCAGTCCTGACACAAAATATTCCTATATAAGTATATGAATGGTACTTTTTGTCAAGAACAAAACGCTTTTGGCCTGTTGCTTACAAAACAATACTTCAGTAAGTTCAGATATCCTGACATAGACTTTCCGAAATGGCTTTAATTCAAGGGGCT
>CAYWMP010000171.1:0-12854 GCA_964459445.1 uncultured Desulfobacteraceae bacterium | reverse complement strand
GCTGTTCCTTCAACAACGGTACTGTATTGCATGCATGGGAATGTTTCAAAATCAGGGCCAGCGTTAGCTGTTGGAGCTGCATTTAAAAACTTAAAAATCCCGGTACTATCCAATACAGTGGCGCTAACATAACCTCCGGCCACCAGTACACTACCATCCGTGAGCAGGGTGGCAGTATGGCTCGTTTTGCGTTCATTCAATGGAGCATCAATAGTCCAGGTTCCTACATCTGGATTGAAAATTTCACAAGAATCTCGGACAACACCGCCACTCACATTTCCTCCGCATACCAATACATGATTGTTTGAAAGCAACGTAGCAGAATGGGAACCCCTGGCTTCATTAAGACTGCCCGTCGTTTGCCAAGATTTCGCAATTGGATCAAAAATTTCACATCCCGCTGGATAGGAGCCGCTGCCACTATACCCTCCAGACATCAATACCCTGCCGTCATTTAATAAAGTTGTCCGATGAACACCCCGTTTTATTGCAAAAGGAATCAATCCGCTCCATTTACCACCAGGAGCAGCATCCGGATCATAGATTTCTGAAGTGTTCAAATAGTCTCCGGGTCCTTCTTTGCCACCAGTAACGAGGACTTTTCCATTATTAAGTTTGATGGCCCTATGATTGATTCTTCTTGTATTCAAATCAGCAGCATCACTCCATTGGCCAGTTGTCGGATCATATATTTCACAGCTTTTGGTAGCGCTGCCGAAAGAAACATATCCTCCTGTAACCAGCACCCTGCCATCATCAAGCAGGGTTGCGGTGTGGTATGCTCTTTTTGTATTCAAATTTCCAGCAAAGCTCCAAGCGCCGCTAACAGGGTCATAAATCTCGCTGCTGGTTAACATTGTGTCACCATTCGTCACTCCCCCAACCGCCAACACTTGTCCATCTTTGAGTAACGTAGCAGTGTGCACGATTCTTTTTTTAATCATATCATCCGTAACGCTCCATCTATTACCATCATCCCCATCTGGATCATAAATTTCACAGTCCGAAGTATAATCAGATCCACCGAGCCCTCCACCAGCGATTAGAACCCTTCCATCATTAAGTAAGGTAGCAGTGTGGGTAGCTCTTGCCTGATTTAGATAACCGCTGTCCTCCCAGTCCCAGGAGCCTTCGTCAGCATTAACATTGAAACCCAAGAACAAAATAGTAGCAGCAATTGTGAACAGTATTAACCAAAAGTCTTTTTTCATGATAACTTTCCCTCCTTATTTTTGTTTTTCCATAGGGTGGTTAGCCACCCTTTAGGTCTTGAAATTCAGGTTGAGCTAAGCAACTTGCGATTTTGATGATGTTTTAGAAAAGGCGTTACATATTTATATTCAAACCTACGGATCTACCCGCAGGCGCTGGCTTGCGATTTTTCTGGAATTATTAGTGGGGTACTATTTAACTGGAATCATGTTAGAACTTATTATTTGGTGGGCACACTAAAAGTAGAAAATATAATTGTCAATACTGAATTGTTGCTTAGAAAATACTGAGAAAAACTAGGTGTTAGAATTTAACTGCCTGAAATCAGGATGGATTGGAACGGGAATTATCCAACGTCCATTCGTGAACTATATTCTTCAAGAATGAATTCTGGAATTTCGTATAATCTGCCAAAGTTCTATGAAAAAGCAAACGGATTTGCTCACGACTACGGTTTCTAATATTGACCGGAAGAAATGTAATGACTACCCAAATAAGTCAAAAGGTTTGGGCTAAGTCATTCCATTGGACCGGACGTGGCACGGCCTTTAAGCGTTAAAGCGCTGACAGGGCAGATTTCGACACAGGCCCTGTGGACCTCGGAAAAGGATTCAGACAGTAGATCCGCGCCATAAAAGCTGATCACCGTATGAAAACCCCGCTTGGCAAAGGTCAGGAAGGGTTTGCCTTCCCCTCTCTTGCTGACGTGAATGCATTTACCGCAGAGCACACACCGGTTGGGATAGTAATTTAGAAAGGGATGGGTTTCATCGATTTCCGGCTCCTTGAGACACTGCTCCAAAGCTTTCGGCTTTAGCCCGACCTTTAGCAATTTAGCTGATCGTTGGAGTTCGCATTTTCTATTCGCCGGGCATTCTCCACAGTCCACATCGTGCACTGAGAGAAGGAGTCTCACGCCGGCCCGTTGAAGACGTCTCACCTCTGGGGTATCTGTTTTCACAACCAGCCCCTCTTTAACTATCATGGAACAGGAAGGGATTGGTTTTTTTTCCCCTTCAATCTCAACAAAACACATCCTGCAAGAGACTGGCGGGTTCGTCATCTCCTCCAAATAGCAAAGGTTGGGAATATATATGTTGTTATCAAGACAGGCCTGAAGCACGGTCTTACCCTTTTCCGCCTCAATTTGTTTGCCATCAACAAGAATTCTTATTTTTGAGTCATTAGCCATTGGTCATTCGTCATTTGCTAAACCGTTCGACGGTTCATCAATTACTCCATCATCAGCTTCCTTCTTATCTTCGTCATTTTTCTTCCGCCCTTTCAACAACCGGCGCCAGTTCCGGAGGGGATACCTTCTTAACCGCATCGTATTCTTTTGGACAGGCGACCATGCATTCGCCGCATTTCACACAAAGGCCCTGATCAACGCCCTTTTTTCTGTTTTTGGTCGTAAAAATGGCCTCAACAGGACAGGAACCCACACAGGCATCGCAACCCCGGGCGCACAGATCGAGATCGATATAAAAGGCGGTCAGCGTCCGGCAGACCCCGGCCGGACACCGCTTTTCAATAACGTGGGCTTCGTACTCATCCCTGAAATACTGAAGAGAAGTGAGCACAGGATTTGGGGCGGTCTTACCCAACCCGCACAGAGACCCACTCTTGATATCTTTGCTCAGCTCTTCCAACTGCTGCAGGTCTCCCTCGCGGCCCTCTCCCTTGGTGATTCGTTCCAGGATATTGAGCAAATGATGGCTTCCGATTCGGCAAAAGGTGCATTTTCCGCAGGATTCCTTTTGGGTAAAATCAATGAAATACCGGGCCACGTCAACCATGCAGGTGTCTTCATCCATCACCACCATGCCGCCTGACCCCATCATGGCCCCTGCCTCTTTGAGAGAGTCAAAGTCTATAGGCGTATCCAGAAAGTCCTTGGGGAGACAGCCCCCGGACGGTCCTCCGATCTGAACAGCCTTGAAATCTTTCTTATTCGGTATGCCTCCACAGACATCGAAAATCAGATTGCCGAGCGTAACACCCATGGGGACTTCGACCAGGCCCGCATGGATCACATCTCCGACCACCGAGAAGATGGCCGTTCCCGGACTCTTCCCGGTTCCGATCTCTTTGAACCATTTTGAGCCTCGAGTGATAATGGGTGGAATAAAGGCCAAGGTCTTCAAATTATTAATGACGGTAGGATAACCCCAAAGGCCCTTTTGAGCAGGATAGGGAGGACGGTGTTTTGGCATACCTCTATACCCTTCGATGGATCGGATCAAGGCCGTCTCCTCACCGCAAACAAAGGCCCCCGAACCTTGGAAGACTTCTATTTCCAAATCAAAGTTGCTATCCAAAATCCCTTTTCCCAGCAGCCCTAAAGACCCAGCCTGCTCTATCGCCCCTTCAATCATCCTCACGGCCAATGGATATTCCGCCCGTACATAGATAATGCCCCTTTTGGCCCCCACGGCATAACAGCAAATGGTCATGCCTTCCAAGACCTGGTGCGGATTGCTCTCGATAATGGTCCGGTCCATGTAGGCGCCAGGGTCTCCCTCATCGGCATTGCAGATCACCCATTTTTCCTGGGCTTGAACACCCCTCACGATTTCCCATTTTTTCGCGGTAGGAAAACCGGCACCACCCCTTCCTCGCAACCCCGTTTTCTCCACCTCTAGGACAACGTCCTGAGGAGGCATTCCAAGGGCCTTGACCAAAGCCGAATAACCGCCCTCAGCGATATAGTCATAAATATCTTCGGGATCTATGCGGCCGCATCGTTCCATGGCCACGCGCTTTTCTTGATTGAACCGGGGGAAGTCCGAAACCGTTGGTATGAGATCGTTTTCCTCAGTGGCGCCAAGCACGTGCTCAAAAAGGGGATCGCCGTCTTCAATGAAGGATTTCACGATCATCCTTGCTTTACCGGGACTGACCTGGTGATACATGATGGGAGGAAAACCCGGATTTTCAATGATGACGATCGGCTCTGCATAACAATGGCCCAGGCAACCTAAGGCATGGACCTGGGCCTCAATCTGCCGTTCGGCGAGCACCTCATCGATGGCATGCCTTGTCTCAAGGGCGCCCGCTGCAATACCGCATGTAGCCATGCCTACATATATCCTTGGACAAGAGGGCTCCTTGCGCGCAGATCGGCGTTTTTCTGCTTCAGCCGCCAGGGCAGAATATTTTTTTTGAGGACCTTGGTTATTCGCCGGATTCATTCTTCTGCTTTTCTCTTTCCTTCCGTTCTTTTTCTATCTCGAATCCAAGGATGAGGCCTTCCACTTTACTCGGCGCCATTTGCCCGTGAACCGTTTCTTCGACCAGGGCCACCGGGGCTAATGCGCAACATCCCACGCAGGCGACTCGATCCACGCTAAACTCCCTGTCATCAGTCGTTTCACCCTCCTGGATGCCTAGCTTCCGCTCGAAATTTTCAAGTATAATATCGCCGCCTTTGACATGACAGGCTGTACCGAGGCAAACTTTAACGGGGTGTTTGCCCGGAGGGTTGAACCGGAATTGGTTGTAAAAGGTGGCGACGCCATAAACCTCGGAGGTCGAGATCTCCATTTTATCCGCAACCAGCTTGATGGCCTCAGGTGGAAGATAGGCATGCTTCTCCTGAATCGCCTGGAGCATAGGGATGAGGTTTTTTCGATGATTCTCCATGCCCGAAAGTATGGAGGCAATATCAATTAAAATGTCTTCAAGTTCCTCATTCATTTTTTCATTTATTGGATTCAAAGGATTCTCTTCGTTCTTTTGCGCCTATTGTTTACATGGCAATGATTCACCCTGTTAAATCGGCACCACCGTCTCGCGCAACGAGTATTTAGCAGGGCGAGGATGAAGCGCAACGACGCCCTTCGGCTTTGCTCAGGGCCGTGAGCATGTCGAACGGCAGATGGAGTTATTACTGTGTCGTTCCCTTAGATTTTTTCTAAGGCCCCATAAGCCCCCTGTATCCGGTCTCTGAGCAAGAAACAGAGCCGTTCCAGGACATTGAAGCCGAGCTCTCTGTTCTCAAGCATCATTTCCCTGAGAGCCGATCCTTTCAAGACTAGGGCCTTTGTGGGTTTTTTGCAGATAGCCGAAGACATCAGATTATGGGGCTGATCCAAAAGCGCAGACCAGCAACCCAACGCTCTTCCCCTGCCTAGCATCGCGATCATCACATTCCCTTTTCGGGTGTCCAGGTCTACGGCCCTTTCTAAAAAGACCTGACCTTCGACGATGATAAAAAGATGTTCACCTGAATCCCCTTGCCTGAAGAGATAGTCTCCGGCTTCGTAGGTTTCAGACTGACAGAGTCCGGCGATCTTGCTGAGGTTTCTTTTCTCGAGACCCCTGAAAATTTCCGAACTCTCCAGGATACTTTCAATCTCTGGACGATCCATAGGTGTCCCCCTTTCCCACGCAAAATGCCACAACGCTTTTACATTAAGGGATAAAGGCAATCGCTAATTGTGTGTTTTACAATCTTTGAAAGATAACCGTTATGTGCTGATCGTGCAAGGTTGTTGGATGGATATGAAAGGGTTGCCTGGAAGGTTATGAAACTATTACATGGCGGACAGGGCAATCAAAAATGATCAGATGTTAGGCGCGCGAAATCCTGAGGAATGAGTCGCACGATAAATGATGCTTGAGGTACAAGGCCTAGGGCTCAAGGAAAAACGGATTATAAATGATTGAGTACTTTTGCCGTATGCCCTTTGCCCTGCGCCTTGCACCATTTCGCATAAAGACACTAAGGCCAAATTAGGACGTCTTTAAGCCATGTCTTGTGGAATTTGATATCATCAGTAGTGAACGGAGGGAAACAACTTCCTCTCCGTATGGGGAAGGAAGAGGGCGGCGATATATTCATCCATAAAGGGCTTATAGTTGGAGAGTTCGATATTGGTCATGGATTTGGCGATAATGTGGCATTTTTCAAAGGCTTCTTCATCAAAGAGGCACATGCGAGCTCCGGTTAGTGAGCTGTTCCCGATAAACTTTATCCTCTCATGAGGTATGTCAGGCAGGAGCCCTATGGCCACGGCCTTGGAGATGTCCAAATAACTGCCAAAGCCACCGGCCACATAAAACATGTCTATCTGGTCAACGGAAAGGCCGATATAATCCACAAGCGATTTGATGGCCGCGAAGACGGCCCCTTTGGATTTGATTAAATTGTCAATATCGGATTCGGTGATGACAATAGCGTCTCCGGATTCGGTTTCCTTTGAACTGGCCAGAACATAATGGGGAATATCGTCTTCCTCGTTGATTCTTGGGTCGCCCATTTGCGTATCGAATTTCCCGTCCGAACCAATTATGTGGTTTCGGACCAATTCATAGATGCAGTCGATAAGACCGGATCCGCAGATACCCCGCGGCGCCCCCTTGCCGATGGTTTGGAATGCCACTTTCCCATCTAGGATCTCGACCTTTTCTATGGCGCCCTTTGTTGCGCGCATGCCGCACCGGGTTCCTCCGCCCTCAAAGGCAGGTCCCGCAGAAGCGGAACAACAGACCAGCCACTCCTCATTCCCGATGGCGATCTCGCCGTTCGTCCCTATATCAATTAATCCTCTGACTTCCCCATGATCGGGAAGGCCGGATGACAAAACCCCGGCCACGATATCCCCACCCACATAGGAGGCAACACTCGGCAAGGTTTCGAGAATACCGCTTGGGCTGATATTGATCCCGATGTCCTTGCCAAGTATCTGAGGATAGAGCCTGGCTGTCGGCACATAGGGCTCTAACCTGATTGAACAGGGCGTGAGGTTAAGGAGAAAATGACTCATGGTCGTATTGCCGGCCGCCACGACCGAGCCAATTTGGTCCACGGAGATGTTATGGCCCGTTGCCAGTTTCTCTATCAGGTGGTTGATATTCTTGATCACGGCCTCATGAAGCGGATGAAGACCCCCTTTGCCGCAGGCGTAGATCATTCGTGAGATGACATCTTCGCCATAGCTCGCCTGCATATTATGGGCGCCCTCAACGCCGAGGAGTTTCCACGATTGAATATCCACCAGTTGCGCTACCACCGTGGTCGTCCCCACATCGATGGCAACACCATAGTTATGCTGGGTTGTATCGAGGGGATCGACCCTAAGGATTTGGTAACCGCCGGTGTCTTTGGCAACCGTGGCCGTGACTTTCCATTCGTGATCCCGAAGCGTATCGGAGAGGTGCTGGAGACAATCCAGGGAGATGTCAAAGGAGTGCCATCCGAGTTTTTTTCTCAGCTCTCGTGACACGCGTTCGATGTCAGAGATATTGTCTTCAAGGGTGGGAAGAGGGAGTTCGAGAAAAAGTTTTCTAATAATGGGTATCGTATCGGCATCAATCGTCGTTTCTTGGGGCTCCCCATCTGTCTCCGAGGTGGATTCAGGGGTAGCGCCTTTCATGATCTGAGCCTCTTCCATTCGCGATTCGGGAGGAATGAGTATCTCGAGAGTATCTCTAATCTCAGTCTGGCATGCCAGGACATAGCCCTCGTCTAGCTCCTCTTCAGAAAGAAGGGCCGTTGCCTGTTCTTCGGCTTCCGCCACTCCTTTAACAACCTGAACCTTGCATTCTCCGCATACCCCTTCTCCGCCACAGGAATTGTTGATATGGACCTCAGCCTCATGGGCCGCTTCCGCAATGGTCGTGCCTTCATCAACTTCTATGGATGTCTCATCAGGGAGAAAAGTGATCAGATGCTGGGTCATGGTATGTCTCTAAATCAATAGCGTCTATTGATAGGCCGACGAAACTACTATAAGTAGGGGACAGACTTATTACAAGCTCACCAAAACGCCATATAACACCCTCCCACCAAATAGGAAACAAAAATATTGGAACCCATTAACCAGGACAAAATGATCGAATATTTCGGACATCGGGTCTAAAATGAAAAAGACGGTACATCTATTCCCTGAGTCATAGACTTTGTCCAAGATCCCGACTTATCGGGGAGCCTTTCCCCAATTAGCGAGAAGCCACAATCCGTTCGACTTGGAAAATTCAACAAGCTATTATCTATTGTATCATATCTAAAAATGGAGGAATCCATGCGTACCATTGATATAGAAACCTGGCCGCGCCGCAAGCACTTTGAATTCTTTAGCGCCTTTGATTATCCACACATCAAGCTCTGCGCCAATGTGGATATTACGACTTTCCATCGTGTTGTGACCGAGCGCGGTATCTCCTTCACGGTACCGACCATCTATATCCTCTCAAGAGTTGCAAACGAGATCGAAGCCTATCGCTATCGCATCCGGGGAGAGACGGTTGTAGAACACGAAGCTGTCCATCCTTCACCAACCATCCTCATCGATGAAGATCTCTTCAGTTTCTGTACGATGAAATATTCGGAGGATTTCACGCAATTTGCTCGGCAGGCAGAGGAAGCCATCGCACGAGTGAAGGCGGATCCCACGCTTGAGGATGAGCCCGGTCAGGATGACCTTCTATACATGACTGCCATTCCCTGGGTGTCCTTTACAAACCTCATGCATCCCGTAAATATGCACCCCGTGGATTCCGTGCCCCGCATAGCCTGGGGAAAGTTTTTCAAAGAAGGAGATCGGTTGAAAATGCCCGTTGCTCTTCAGGCCCATCATGCCCTTGTGGACGGTATACATCTGGGCAAATATTTTAATCATGTTGAGGAATACTTTGGAACTACAGAAGAATTGTTTGAGTGAGGATATCGGAAAGTACCGCTCTTCTATGTATATCATCCGCTCCTTCCCTCACCTCCTGCATTTTTTTTTGATATCTCATATCCTAAAGCTTTCCTATAGCTTGTTACAGGTAGTTGCAAGCGAAATTGATGGTTTGGTATTCAAAGTAAAATCCATACTACAAAAAAGGCACTTGAATTTAAGGAGGAAGATTTTTTTAAGCTCGATGTACCGCGTCATGATGCTTTCATTTTATTCTAAAGCGGAAAAGAAAGGGTAGCTCAGCGGCCAAGGAAGGTGTATTATATGTTTTTTGGCTTGGAATTCCCTAAGTGGTTGGATTTTGATTGACATACAAAATATAGTAGTTTAGTATGCGTAGCTCACAACATGTGATACTTGATCAACATAAAAGGAATAGTTGGGAGGGGCTGTTCCTTTTTTAGTAGAACCGAGTATCGCAGCTTTCCAGCCGGCTTTATCCAAGATATTACATATCAATTTCGCGCGTCTTGAAAGCAATGGGGGAGCTTTCGGGGGGAGGAATTTAATGGGTCAATCTTCCAAGGTCCTGGTTACAGAAGAGGGCACTTTCGATCTTACGGCTTATAACTGGGACGACGAAGTCTTCTCCGATTTGCTTTCAAGGGCAAATCCCATCAACAGCGACCAGGCTTTAGACATCAGCCGATCTTTAAAGGAAGAGATCGGCAAGATGCAACTCCACACCATCACTATCCCTTCGCTTGAACAGATCATCGAAGCCAAGTTACTAGAGTATGGTCTCACCAAGCATTCTCCAATCAAGCTCGACAGCTCCCTATTCCGAAAAGAAGAAATCTTTCTCTCAGAGAATGCCAAAACCGTATTGGACAGACGGTATCTTAAAAAGGATGAAGAGGGGAGAGTCAGGGAAACGCCGGAAAAAATGTTTAGGCGTGTGGCGAGACATATCGCCGAAGCCGAGAGACAGTACGGGGATGAAGCCCAAGTCCAGCAGTACGAAGGACTCTTCTATAAGATGATGACCGATCTGAAATTTCTTCCCAATTCCCCAACGCTGATGAATGCGGGAAGAACGCTGGGACAGCTAGCCGCCTGTTTCGTCCTCCCGGTTGAGGACAGCATGGATGGTATCTTCGATGCCCTGAAAAACTCCGCCCTGATTCACAAGTCCGGTGGAGGCACGGGATTTTCATTCTCGCGACTGAGGCCCAAGAACAGCAGGGTAGGCACAACAGGCGGGATCGCCTCAGGTCCGGTGTCCTTTATGAAGATCTTCAACACGGCCACTGAACAGGTCAAGCAGGGCGGGACAAGACGAGGCGCCAACATGGCCATCCTCAGGGTAGATCATCCGGACATCATGGAGTTTATGTACTGCAAAAAGGAGAACAAGGAGCTAAATAACTTCAATATCTCGGTGGGCGTGACGGATGCCTTTATGGAAGCGGTCAATGACGGCAGATCCTATGAACTCATCGATCCGCGAGAAAACAGAAAGGTGGGGGATCTCGACGCACGCGAGGTGTTCAAGGCATTGGTTTATCAGGCATGGGAGAACGGTGATCCCGGCATCGTTTTCTTAGACAGGATTAATGAAGATAATCCCACCCCGAGCCTCGGGCCGATTGAAAGCACCAATCCCTGCGGAGAGCAACCCCTCCTGCCCCTCGAGGCCTGCAACCTGGGTTCCATTAACCTGGCCAAGTTCGTACAGGAACGTGATGAAGAACCCCACATCGACTACGATGGCTTGAGGGAGATGGTTTGGTCCTGTGTGCGGTTTTTGGATGATGTCATCGATATGTCCAAATACCCCTTGCCACAAATCGAAACCATGGTCAGAGGAAATCGGAAGATCGGTCTTGGAGTGATGGGATTTGCGGACATGCTCTTCCAGTTGGGTGTTCCCTATAATTCTGAACAGGCCCTGGAAGTGGCGGAAGCGGTCATGGGTTTTATCCAACAGGAAGCCCAGAAGGCCTCCGTCTGCCTTGGAGAAGAAAGGGGCGCCTTCGGGAACTTTGAAGGAAGCATTTATAGGGATATGGACGTGGGTCCTGTCCGGAATGCGACGACCACGACCATCGCGCCCACCGGAACATTGAGCATCATTGCGGGATGTTCAAGTGGCATTGAACCCCTGTTTGCCCTGAGCTTTGTTCGACGGGTGATGGATAACGACGAACTGCCCGAAGTGAATCCTTTTTTCGAAAAAGTCGCGCGCAAGCGGGGATTTTACAGCCTTGAACTCATGGACAGCATTGCCCGGGCAGGAAGTATTCGACACATCGAAGACATCCCCAATGATGTTAAAGAGGTTTTTGTGACCGCCCATGACGTGACCCCTGAATGGCACGTTCGCATGCAGGCCGCCTTTCAAAAATTCACTGATAATGCGGTTTCAAAGACCGTTAATCTGCCGAGAGATGCCACGGTGGAAGATGTTCAGCAGATCTACAGATTAGCCCATGAACTGGCATGCAAGGGTGTCACCATTTATAGGGATGGAAGTAAGGAGAACCAGGTTCTCAGTTACGAGGAAAAAAGAGAATTACACGGCTCCATGCCGGATGTAAAAGACCGACCCGAGACCCTAACAGGTTTCACCACGAAGATGGTCACCGGCATGGGGAATCTCTATGTCACAGTCACCGAATTTGAAGGAAAGCCCTTTGAGGTCTTCGCGACGATAGGCAAGTCCGGTAAATCCACCACAGCCAAAACCGAAGCCATTGGACGTCTTGTCTCCCTTGCCTTAAGATCCGGGGTTCATGTTGAAAAGATCGTGGAGCAGTTGAAAGGGATTTGCGGGGAGCATCCGGTTTTTCAGAAGGACGGCCTGGTTTTGTCCATTCCCGATGCCATTAGCCGGGTGCTTGAGAAGCGATATATGAGTGCTTCAGATGGCAAAAGGCGCCACAAACATGAAAACAGTCTCCTCGGGGAGATCTGCCCCGAGTGCGGCGAGACCGTCAGTTTTGAAGAAGGGTGTGTGACCTGTCATTTTTGCGGTTTCACCAAGTGCGGATAGCGTTCTTCGAAATTTAATAGCCCAATCAAGAACCTAGAAACCTCCCCTAATCCCCACCTTCACCAGACGCCGCCCACCCTGATCAACTCTTTCGAATACGTTTTCTTACGCAAAACGTCCTTCTTGCGCGTGAATTGGTTTTCAAATTGCATATCACTTGAGGCCGATAGCATTGTCCACGAGATGTCGGTCTTGTTTTCGTGAGCGGTGTTCTCCTCCCGCCCATTCGGGGCGGGAGGAGAACGTACTCCCATGTACGCCTCGGCAAAAATCCTTGTGCGGCCTAGCTCATGGAAAATGAGCCTCATTTCAGAATTGAAAACGAGGTAGTGCCTGTTTTCTATTTCAGGATGTGCACCGTCTTGTTTTTTGGGATAAGATGAATATGGTAACAACATGATTTAATTAAAGGATTTCCATATGGAATCCGATTAGGTAAGTAGAATTCAGACGGAGACTTCATAGATGAAAAGGGTTGGATTTGTATCAACACGGATCGCCGGTACAGACGGTGTATCCCTTGAAACGTATAAGTGGTACCAGATTCTTGCGCGAAACAGATTCGAATGTTACTTTTTTGCCGGTGAACTGGATACGCCTGGAGATCGATCCTTCTTGGAGCCTCAAGCCCATTTCGAGGCGCCAGAGATCATGGAGATTCAGGAATCCTGTTTCGGAATACCCAATCGAGATAAAAGCCTGAGTGAGAGAATCCACAAGATAAAGGATCATCTCAAATCCAAGTTGTATGATTTTTGTGGGCAGTTCGACATTGACATTCTCATCCCAGAGAACGCGCTGGCTATACCCATGAATATACCCCTGGGGATGGCCATCACAGAGTATCTGGCGGAAACGGGTATGCCTGCAATTGCCCACCACCACGACTTCAGTTGGGAGCGAAGCCGCTTTCTCATCAACGGGGTTGAGGACCTACTCCATTATGCCTTTCCACCCCT
>CAYWMP010000170.1:8758-12856 GCA_964459445.1 uncultured Desulfobacteraceae bacterium | reverse complement strand
GTTCAGCACCGCCTCTGTCCACCGAAGCGGCCAGTTTGATCAAAAAACTGACTCCGGCGTTGCGTAGTCAGATACGAGCCACAAAGTCACAAAGGCACTAAGATTATACCTAAAGTGATCGGTTCAGGGTTTAGAGGTTAGAAACTTTTTCGCGCAGCGCAGGCGCTTGCGCCGCGTGAACAATCAACCCTTGAACCCCTTGCCCAGACCTGGAATGTCGAGATACAGTGATGGAAAATGCAGCATTCATAAGTGGTGAAGACCGTTGCATATCCATATCCCGTCGCGTCAGGGCGGGCTTTGTGCTTTCGTGGCTTAGTGGCTGAACTCCTACTTTCTTTTGGCTATCAGCAGATAGCGGGAGACTGTGCCGAGGATCCGCTTTTCCTGCATACGCTGGACCTGAAGTCCATTGAAGCGCTCTGAGGATAATGGGCATTCGATGCGATATGTAACCTTCCAGCCCGATTCAGATAAAAGCCGGTGGTAGTCAAACACCGTTATGCCCTTGTCAGGGGCAACCTGCATCGCGGGCGTGGATTCGAAATCGATCCAATCTCCATTTAAAAAGGCCAGTCTGGTGGACTTTTTTGAGTTCTCATAGGCAAGGGTGAAGAAGGCATCAAGGAAGTTCAGGTAGGCTTCCCTTGTGTAGCTTGATATCGGGGATGTCGTTCCGGGTGCATACTTGCTGTACTCTTTTTGCTTCTTCATAAAATATGGAGGATCAAAAAAGATCAGGTCCGGTTTTTTTGTAACGGGCCATACAAGGTTACCGGGGTCCCAGTAATGGGATTCGATTTCCGGGCGGTTATCGCCAGGGGCAAGGTCAAAGGAGAGGCATTTACGGCCAAAGACCAGGCATACATCAGGAACAACACCTCCCCCTGCCATGGGATCGAGAATAAGGTGTCCGGGTTTTGTAAAATAGAACAGTGTATGTGCTACCAACTGGGCAGGTATTCTTCCCGGCCAGTCATCACCAAAGCGCTCATCGCATTCGTTGAAATACCATTGATCCCAGGTGCGAAGCCCCCAGCCGAGCTCTTTGAACTTTTCCCGGTCCGTTTTTCCTTTCAGCCGTAATGCCCAGGCCAGGGCAAGGTCCATGTTGTAGTGCCGGGCGATGTAATCCATGTCATGGCCCTGGTTGAGCAAATTATCGATATTGCCAAAATTGGCATTTCCGATAATCTCTGATACACGATTTTGGCTCAACCCCACTGTTTCTGAGATCTTTTCCTGGGTCCATCCAAGGCGGTTCAGCCGGAGGATAACTGTGTTTCGGCTTGATTTCTGCCGAGCGCGGATATCTGAGATCCAGACGTTGACAGTTTGGCGGATGACCCCAAGCTTTTCTGCCAGGGCGGCTTCTGTCCACCTGCACTCAGGGTCTGAAATGGCTATGTCCCTGGCAATCCGCTTTTTATCATTAGCGCTCAAGCGATCCCCGTGGGTGATGTTGGCCTTTGCTGCCTCCATCAGGAGAGGAATCCGATTCTTTTCATAATCAAGGGATTCCTTGTTCCATTCAACGGCAGGGATCTCTTTTAATCCGCATGCCTTAAAGGCAAGCAAGCGATGGAGACCATCCAGGATTAGCGTGGCTTCCGTCTTTTCATTGCCATTTCTACCATCTGGATAGTTGAAGACTTTCTGGATCTTAATGGGGGGAAACCGGGCCCCCACGTTAAGGGCTTCCACGTAGGCATCGACCGTTTTTTTGTTTTCCCCTCCCCGAGGGTAGATGGCGGCGTCATAGGTCAGGCAACAGATTGGGGACGTTTCCGCCCCAGTCAAATAGGATTCGTTGTCCATGGTAGTTTAACCATAATAAGGGGTCGACGTTTGACTGTTGTTGAGGGAAAGGGTTTGGCTTTTTGTTGCCCGTTTACGAAAAGTGGATCGGGTGATAGCTGAAGGTCTCCAAATGGGATAAGCCCTGTCCCATCAGGAGATGGAAGGGCAGTATTTGAGTGGCAGTGATTTGACAAAGGGGTTCGAGTTGAATACACGGTTGGAATAGGAGAAATCCGCAGATTACCATCTGCTATGGATGATCCCTTTCCCATTAAGCTGTTTGTGTAAGCATTTCCTGATAGGAAAACTCCCACAGCCCTGCATTAACTTTTGCATGTTCGATTGTCATGCTCACAAGGTTGCCCTTTTCATCTAAGTCGACATAAATGCTTTCACTAATCTCCTTTGTTTCAAAAACATCCTTATCCATGAATTCAAGATGCGCAGTGTCGGTGTCTGGAAAGTATTTTACTTTCATATCCTAGTCCTCCTTGTAAGACCTATCAAAGAAGGCATTATGAACTGTTTCACCATCTTCCAGCAGGATAACCCTCAAGTATTTATTTGCCTCCCTTATCCTTGCCCATTTCCTGATTCTTCCGTCTGATTGAATCTCAGTTCTCTTGGGATTCTCAATAGCAAAATCTATCCAGGCTTCTTTGATTTGGGCTCGATCTTTTCTTTTCCTCGTATAATCAAAGTACTGTGTGGTTTTCATTCTCAATGATCCTATCAAATCAAGTACAGTAAAGCATTATGTGTAAGCCGTCCACTATCAAGCGTGGTTGAGTGAAAGGCCCGACTCATCTTTGTGACATTAAACCTAGCATAGCACGCATAGGTTTGGCCCGGCAAGCGTGCTTAAGAAGGGGAGGTAGTTTCCAAAGCAACTTGTGCTATTTCCGTTGCCTCAAAGCGTGGGGGAAGCTTTAGCTGTTTATCTGAAGAAAGACCGTCCCAAGTGTTCAACACGAAGGGTTTTCGTGCGAACGAGAGCCCCTTACCGGGGCTTCAAGGATTCAACGACAGCCCAAGAAAAAGGGGACATCCTTCAATAATTAAATAAAAACTCGAGTGCGGGCGTACTGGTAAAAAAGTAAACTAATAAAGGATGGTCATGCTTGCAAAGTAGGTTAATCGAGATCAGGGAGTGCCAGGTTTAAGAAGGAGACTTCAACGTCGGGAATGATATAGCCTCTGTCATATCCCTGTCTTTTGATTCCTTTGACTTTTGGATATCATGTAGTGATAACAACCGTGCCCAGACCAGACATAAGAGAGTAGTATTTGCACCAATTGCAATGGGTTGGTGTTGTCGTGTTTACTCAAGTATGAGGTTTTTTTCATTTATCATCTCTTCGACTGCTTGAGACTGGTCTGATTTGCGGCAGATGCAAAAAAGGCCCATATCTCTTCACTGAGGCAAATGGCATTTCCCCTTGAACCCTTGTCCGATTTTTCCGAGTTAACGCAATCATCCGGCCAAACATGGTCGCCGCCCTGGATTCTATAGAGCGCCACGGGACTGTTTTTCAGTTCGGAATCGTAAGTCCGCACAAACACACCCCGGTCCCCTATTCTTCCGCGCACCTGTTCCCTCGACGAAGTTTCATCGCACCCATTAAATTCAGCCCAGATTCTCGCCGCCTCTTCGACCGGCATCGTGGGGGAGCCGCTTGGCGTGAAACCGCCTCCATAGGGAATGATCTCATCCTCCGTACCGTGAACAAAAAGGATGGGGATGGGCCCTGCAGGTTTAAAGCGCTTAGCCAGAAATGATGACAGGGACGCTGATACGATAGCCGTCGCTGCAAAACGATGCGTTTGCTCATTCGCAAGGCGAAGAGCCATGAAGCCCCCATTGGAATGCCCCACCAGAAAGATTCTTGTTTGATCGATGGCGTAAGTATCGGTTAATTCATCGATCAGTTGCCCGATAAACGCGACATCATCGATACCCAAACTGTCGGCGTGGGTGATCCCTCGCCCGTCCGCCCAACTTCGCCTGACCCCATCAGGGTAGACAACCACGAACCCTTCCCGGTCTGCAATGGGGTTGAATCGGGTTTGCCGAATCATCTTCTTGGCGTTATCGAGTCGACCGTGAAGGGCAATCATGAGTGGTAGGGGGTATGTGGAATCCTTGCTCGGAGGAAGGTGGAGATAGAAACGGCGGGACAGGCCGCCCGACCGAATCCGTTTTTCATTATTTCGGTCTGTTTTTTGATTGTATTCAGCCACAGCGAAAAATTATGGATCACACTTTATTCTTCTTCGTCTCCTTTTCAAACTCTTGAA
>CAYWMP010000170.1:0-8658 GCA_964459445.1 uncultured Desulfobacteraceae bacterium | reverse complement strand
CGAAAAATTATGGATCACACTTTATTCTTCTTCGTCTCCTTTTCAAACTCTTGAATCATTTTTCTCATATCCTGGGAAGCCCCTTCGGGCAGCGCCGATGGTTTGTGATTTTGAATAATATCGACTGCCGTCTCATAGGCCCGTTCTACAATGCCTTCGCCTCCGGTCATCTCCATCCAATCCTCGCGCGACCGGCGGTCAAACAATTTGGATTGCGATTGACCTTTCATGGCCCCAAAACTGTGTTCATGGGTAATAAACGCCCCCCCAGGCCCAACCTCATGGATCACATCTATGGCCAGTGTCTCATCATTTATGGAAATGCCTTTTACGGCGATCTGGACCATCCTGATCATTTCCGCGTCCAGGATGAGTTTTGCAAAATCAAATGTCATCCCCAGTTCCAACACGCCCGATCCGAAAATAATATTCGCCCCGGACAGAGCGCTGAATGCCGCGCTCAAGGAGAACTCGTACCCAGACTGCATATCGAGTTCCTTGCTGTCCGAAACCCCTCCACCCACCAAGGACGGTAATCGGTAGTATTGGGCCAACTTGGCCACCGAGGCGTTTATCATGCCGTATTCCGGGGCGCCAATGCTCGACGTGCCAAACCTGAGATCCAAAATTGTGCTGGAGCTTCCATAGGTGCAAGGAATGCCCTTTGCCGTAAGCTGGGCCAGGACAATGGTGGCTAATACCTCGGCGTTGTGGGTGGCCAGTGTCCCTGCCAGCGTCGCAGAGGACGTGCCCCCTGACAGGGCCATGGGCAGAATGATGAGCCCCAATCCCAGCCTGGCCGCCTCCATGATCACCCGGCAGGTTTTATCGGCGATCGTAAGGGGACTTAAGGGACAAACAATAACGGAAAAAAGGGGCCGTTTCCTGAAGTTATCTTCCCCGCCGGCGCAGAGCGCGCCCATCTCGGTCATCACTTGCAAGGCCCTTAGCGAATCCGCACCGACTATAATGTGCTTTCCGGTATTATTTAGAAGTGCCTCGAGATTGTTGACCGATTGGACCCCTTCCAGAGAATCCGTTGCATTGGCCGTCCGTTCAACGACGGATATTTCATCCAGATAGTCGCACATCCGGGCAATGTCAGCGCAATCCTTTTTGGTTGAAGGCCGCACCTCCCGTGTGAACGGGTCTATGACGTTGATACAGCCGCCAAAGGTGGTAAATCCAACCCGATTCGGTTCAGCCACGTAATCATCATTCTCATTGCGCGCATCATAAACAGTGGTCCTGGGTGCAAAAAAGGTGCATTGCTCCACCATATAGGAGGGAAGTTTGACGATGCCGTAGTCTTCAAAACGCTCAACCGACGCGCCGCCCCCGTGAAAGACCTCCAGGGCCTCCTCGTTCAAAACCTTGATGCCGGTGTCTTGAAGGATTTGCAGGGTGGCATAGTGGATAGAATCCATTTCATCCCTCGAAAAGGCGCTTAACCCGAAGCCTGCCGTTGTGCCTATACCGCTTCTTGAACTTCTACGCATTTGAGCACCTCCTCTGTTTTTGACTGCCGTACTATTGATTCCGGCCCTACGGTGAGGGGCAAAAGATATGCCTGTTTTGGAAAACCGTCAACACTTTTGTTGCCTGGGGATTAACGGCCTTTTCATGGCCACCCCCTATAACAGGCGGGTTATTTTTGTTCCTGCCATTAAGCCAACGGATCATGAATCATTATTGCATTCGATTAGAATGAAAAGCCTATCAACCACATAGCCTTTCAGCCTGTTTTACTGCCTCTGCGGCATTTTCTCCGTAGGCATCCGCGCCGATTTCATCGGCCCAACCCTGATTGACCGGTGCACCGCCTATGATAACCTTGTATTTTCCATCCATGCCCTCACTTTTTAACGCCTCCATAATTTCCCTTTGGGCCGGCATCGTGGTGGTAAGAAGGGCGGAAAGGGCAATGACGTCCGCATTGAATTTCTGTGCCTCTTCCAGGAAAGTAAAGGTCTGGATGTCCACACCCAGATCGGTCACCTCAAAGCCGGCGATCTTTAGCATGGTGGCGACCAGGTCCTTTCCAATGGAGTGTAGATCTCCCTTGACCGTGCCGACCACCACCCGGCCCTTGGCTTTTATCTCCGTTTTGCCCTCAAGGAGTCTGGGCTGAAGGACTTCCATGGCCGCCGAGAACACCTCCGCAGACTTGACCAGTTCGGGAAGATACATCTCGCCCGCCTGAAATCGGCTGCCCACCTCATCCATGGCCGGGGACATACCCTGATCGATGATTTCATTGATGTTTAGATCTTCGCTTAGTACGGCAATGGCCATTTCCACGGCCTTGTCCTTATCAAGGCCCAATATGCCATCGTAAATACCCTGTATGATTTCACTTTTTCCCATGTGTCGTCCTTCCTTTCCCTGTGTTGGCTATTCTTTGTTCCCCGAAGCTTCACTTTTCATTTCGTTTAATGCTCAAAAGGCACGCCCATGCTGCCCATTTCTTCTTTCATTTTTTTGTAAAGCTCGAGGTATTCAGCCTTGGGCTCCCCTGTCGCCAGATCAAAGCATTCCTGATAGGATTTTCCCTCGGGCGGGGTTGAAAGATTTTGTTCATATTTCGGCACGATGTTTTTCACGATCTCATTGGCCTCTTCGCGGCTTACCCTATGGGCGGACCCAATCACTTCTGCGCTGTATTGCATCTCCAGAGGGGTTTGATGATCCATCTTAACGGCCTTGGCCGGTATGGGGGTTTGCGCGGAGACCCCGGATGAGACGGCGGTCAGGACATAGGCCGTGGCCTCGTAGAAATAGGACTCTGTCATTGGACCGCCGGCCATGTACCCCAGGCTCAGGAATGGGTACGCTATGTGTCGACTGATAGCCTGGCAACTGGCGCCCACGGCCCAGAGCACGCCCCGGGAAGTGGAGCAGGAATAATTGATGTCCATAGGGAAGGCCAGTTGATAGGACCCCCTCAAGACAAGAATCCCGGCAATGACATAGGCGGTATTGGTGATGGCAAGCCCGTTGGGTCCACCCGCATAGCCACCTAGAATGGGACCGCATTCGGAGCAGACCGACGCATTCCAACTGGTGAGATAGGCCACCTTATCCAGGGCTTCGTACCCGACCTTCAGCTCGGCGAGGAACCCGGTCAGCCACCCATCCGATGCCCTGGCCCCGAAAATCGGCCTGCTCGAAGCTATGGTGCCGACCGCAGAGGCAGCCGTTGAACTCAGGTTGAGAATCGGCATTCCCGGGCGACCGCTCTGTCTGAGGGCCTGGCGGGCGATCATGTTGGCTTGGATGGCTCCAAGGACCTCTACGGGCGATCCTCCGCTCACGGGGATGGAGCGCAGGTGTGAGAGGCAGGGGGCGGCAATGGAGTTGGCTTCATGAATTTTTCCGTATCCCTCAACGGTTCGAAAGGCAATCTCTTCCGAGGAAACGGCCACGCCGGATCCCACATGGCACCAGGAGGGCGTGGAGTCATCATCCGGTTTTCGGAGTTGGAACAGGGATCTGTCATGACCCTCACCGAACCAACAGGCCCCGGGTGCTTGCCTGACCGCCTGCATCACTTCATCGCGGCTGAATTCGATAATCCTTTGGGTATCCGTGCAATAAACGCCTACTTCCGAAACCAGATCAACAGCCGCTTCAAAAATGGCATCCGCAAGGGCGTCATCCCGGCTGACCGGGTTTTCAAGGTCATGTTGGATCTCGTACTTTTTTGTAAGCTCCATGATTTTTGGAAAAAAGCGCTCATTGTCGAATTTGTTTTCCTGCATCAAAGGTCCTGAAACGGCTCGCCTGCAAACCTCCAAGAAATCAATCATTACACAGTCTCCTTCTTCATCGAGATAGGATTTGGTGCTACTCTGTCTTCAGGTTCTCCATGTGAGAACCTTGGGCGATAGTTGAAATCCGTTATTCCTCTACATAGGCATCTGCAACTTCCAGGGCCTGGTCTATAAGGTTGATGCCTTCATCGACCTCATCCTTTGTGACGATAAGGGCCGGCGCCATGGCAATGACGTTGCTTGGGTTTGCAGCCATGGCGATCATCCCCAGTTCACCCAGCTTTTTAGCCACCTCGAGCTTGGGATTCATGCCCGGGCGTATCTTGGCGTCCAGGGGCATGATGGGCTCCCGGGTCTGATGGTTTTTGACCAACTCCAGTCCAACAAACAAACCGATCCCTCTAACATCGCCGATACATGGATGCTTTTCCTTGAGCTCCATGGATTTATCAAGGAGATACTCGCCCATCTTCTCCGCGTTCTCCAGGAGATTGTCTTCCTGATAGATTTGAACGACACGCACCGCTGTGGCACAGGCCAGGGCATGCCCTGCATAGGTGGCCCCGTGGCTGAAAAACTGGTCTTTGAAGCGATCCCCGATATGTTTGCGCGCAATGGTGGCCCCTAAAGGCACATAACCGCAGGTAATGCCCTTGGCCACGGACATGATATCCGGGACCACGTCCCAGTGATCCAATGCAAACCACTTTCCCGTTCGCCCGAATCCGCTCATGACTTCATCGGCAATCATCAGGACGTCGTGCCTATCGCAGATCTCCCTTAGACGAGGGAAATACTCGGGCGGAGGAACAATGATGCCGTTGGCCCCTGTGACCGGCTCGAATATGATGCCTGCGACCTTCTCGCTGCTGCCCTCCAGTTCGATCACCTCATCAATATATTTCACGCACTGAAGATCACACTCGGGGTAGGTTTGGCCAAACATGCACCGGTAACAATAGGGCTGCGGCACGGCGACCGTCTCGGTGCCCCCCGGCACCTGGGCCCAGCCCCGGGCATCGCCGGCCGACAGGGTCATGGGCGCCGTTGTGCCGCCGTGATAGGATCGGTAACGAGCCAGTATCTTCCGGCGGCCTGTGTACTGATGGCAAATCTTGATTGCGGCCTCGTTGGCCTCTGTGCCGCCAAGGCTAAAGAAAGTTCGCGAAAGATCGCCGGGCGTGATCTCTTCCAGCATCTTGGCCAAAAGGGCCTTTGGTTTTGTGGAAAAGACGGGGGCAAAGGAGCTGAGAGTCTTTGCCTGCTCGCAAAGGGCGTCCACCACGCGGGGATCCTGGTGCCCGATGTTGTGACTCACAAAGCAGGAACAGAAATCCAGTCTCTCCCTTCCGTCTTCGGTGGTGAAGCGGATCCCATCCGAAGAGACCACCCGCAAAGGGGATTGGGCAGGTTGATAACCCCAGGAGTGGAACACGTTGTTCACTTCGTAGGAGTCCAAATCTTCCTTAGTCGTTGGTATCGTTTTCAAATCGATCATGACTTCCTCTTTTTTCATAGATCTGCTTGATCATTCCTCCAGAATGCGGACATCTTGCAGTCCCAGCCCGTCTAACGTCTTCCTCGTCGGCACCCCGTCCGCGTCCCATCCCCTTTTTTCATAGTATTGGTCCAGCATCTCATCGAGCTCTTCAGGTTTCATCCTGAATCCCTTCGAATTCCCGGAGGGTATCTCCTCATGCATGAAACGGTAGGGGAGGGTTTCATCCTTTCGCCTGAGGCCCTCCCTCTGATTGAATGCCCTTTCCAGTGTCTGAATGCGGACGGAAATCTCCGCCAGTTCCTCCAGCTCAAGATCCCAACCGGTGGCGAGATTGATCTGCTCAACGTGACCCTCGCCGAGTTCAAATCCAAAAACGCCTTCGCAAAAGGTGCAGAGAATCATGGAATCCCTGATGGCCGTCCAGTTGGAAGTACTGTAGGCCATGTCCACCTTTCCCTTCGTGCTTGCCCTCTCATCGGGCGTCATTCGGTATTCCAGGGTGGGGCGCACATCATGGTGACTCGCCCCTCGGGGTGAAACGGCATAACCAAAACCCATGTTCTTGAGGGCCCTTGGCGAATGGCCCGGGAGTTCCAGACCACGGATATGGCATGCGAATTTTTCCGAAGCCTGGCCGATTCTCTCGGCCATGGCCTTCACG
Source organism: uncultured Desulfobacteraceae bacterium (assembly GCA_964459445.1). Lineage (GTDB taxonomy): Bacteria > Desulfobacterota > DSM-4660 > Desulfatiglandales > HGW-15 > CAYWMP01. The sequence continues at coordinate 2,723 of CAYWMP010000170.1, read as the reverse complement.
CCCCGGCCGATGAATTCACCGAACCCTTCCTGCGTGGCCACCATATGAACGCATTTCACCAGGGTGTCGCCGTTTCCAAAGGTAAAGTCGAGGCCTCCGGTGTCCTCCTTTGATAGAAGGTCTCTTTGAAAGCATTCCATTACAAACCCGATAGCGCCGCCCAGGGACACGGTATCTATCCCATAGTCATCGCAGAGCCGGTCGGCTTCGATGAGTTTGTCGAGATCGTCCACACCGCAGTTGGAACCAATGGCAAAAAGCGTTTCATATTCCGGACCCTCAGTCATCATTTCAGGAGTCTGGGTGGAACGCACTACCCGTGCGCATCCCCCCATGTTGCAGGCAAAACAGGCCCAGTTCCTGACAAAATGCCTTTCCATGAGACGTTGGCCACTGATGTTTTCCGCCCGGTCCCAGGTCTCTTCCTGCCAGTTGTGGGTGCCCATGCCGCCCACCCCGTTGATAGCCCCTACAAGGACCGGCGTGCCCACTTTGACAAGGGGGGTAAGTCCGAGGAAATTTTCCCTGACTTTTTTGTGGAGCTTCATCAGACCCTTGATGTCGGCGACCGGGATATCCCTGGTTCCTCGGGCGGATATGGCCTTTACATTTTTGGCCCCCAGAACCGCGCCGATCCCGCCACGGCCTGCTGCCCTTCTCTCACTGATGCAACAGGCCATGGGGATCCGATTCTCTCCGGCAGGCCCAATGCAGAGGGTGCTTGTATTCTTCCCCAGCCTTTCTCTCAACTTATTCTGCGTCTCTAGGGTATTCAGTCCCCAGAGATCTTCCGCCGAAATAAGTTCGGTCTTTTGGTCATCACAAACAACAGCCACCGGTTTAGAAGATTTGCCCAGCAGGACCACCATATCTCGGCCTGATTGTTTTAGCCGGGCCCCAAAAGCGCCGCCGAAATAGCTGTCCATGAAAAGGCCTGTGAGTGGGGATTTGGTGACAATGCCTGCGCGTCCGCTGCCGTGCGCCAACGTCCCGTTCAAAGGACCCGTACAGACGATAAAGGCATTTTCAGGGCCCAAGGCGTCGGCGCCCTTAGGCACCCGATCATAGAGCACCCGGGCAGCAAACCCGTTGCCGCCCAAATATTTCCTCGCGAATCCTTCTTCAACAGGCTCGTCCCATATTTTTCCGGAGGTGAGATCCACATAGGTGATTTTGCCGGCATACCCGTTCATGACTGTACCTCCTTTACGCACAAGGCTTCCCTCGGGCAGACCTCAACGCATTTCTGAACCCCGCCCCCCCCGCACAGATCGCACTTATAGATAATGGGATCATCCGGATGTACGAAAATGGCCCCATAGGAACAAGCCTCGACACAGGCCTGGCAACCGTCGCATTTTTTTCGATCAAACCTGACGATGCCTTTTTTCTCGTCCACATAAAGGGCGCCGGTCGGACAGACCTCTACGCATTCCGCGTTGTCCTTTTGAATGCACACATGGGCCTCGAAGGGCCCGTACCATGCCCTCTGTTCGATGCGGAGGTTGGCTTTCAGTGGGTTGAACACCCCTTGCCAGGCCCCCGAACAGACCAGTTGGCAGTTTTGGCAACCCACGCACTTTTCTTCATCGTGTGATAGATATCTCATGCCTCTTCCCTTCAGCCCTGAGTTTCGGTTTATTCAAAATCGTCTTCATCGGAATGGAATCCCACTTTTTCATCGATATATCGGGCCAGTCCTTCGACATGCGACCGCATGCATTTCTCGGCCAGGTCAGGGTCTCCTTTTTCCATGGCCTCGATGATTTTCACGTGTTCCTCATGGGTTATGCCAAGCCGGGCCTTAAAGGAGGTCGCTCGGAATCGAATCCAACGGGTATGATCGAAAAGGCTGTTGGCAAGATCGATCAGGGTTCCGCATTGACTGATTTGCAAAATGAGTTCGTGGAATTTGATGTCGGCGTCCGAGTATCTCAGAAACTGATTCTTCAGATCTGACGGATCAAAGGACAGGATGATGTCCTTCAGCACCTCAATATCCTCTGAGTTGACGTTTTCGGTTGCCAGGCGCACGGCCATTCCCTCCAAAGCCGCTCTCGTCAACAGGATTTCAATCATTTTGCGTTTTGATTTCCTGACCACATATACCCCTTTGCGCGGGACGACTTTCAAAAAGCCCTCTATCACCAGGCGTGAAATGGCTTCTCTTACCGGCGTTCGGCTTACACCAAGCTGCTCGGAAAGCTCTCTCTCATCAAGCCGCTGCTCATCGGTTAATTGGGAGAGGTCCGTCGATAATAGGCTTTCCTTTATCGCCCGATAGGCCTCCTCGCTCAGCGGAGACGGGGACTCTATTTTCCTCAGTTCAAGCAAAACCATGCATGCCTCCCATTAATTGGTGTTTTGTATTTGGCATTTGGAATGTGGTATACCAAATATCAGAAACTGTCAATCCATAAATTCCGGGTCTTCATCTTTAAGATCAGTTTCCTAAGACACGCCAGTTACCTGGAGTACACGTGTCTTCATTGAAAATGGGGTATTTTGGTACCGAATCAGGATGTTGGAACCCGGCGATGGTTTTATAATTCAATCAAATTGGATAGATTCTTCCCAGATAACCAATAAAAATAACTTTAAAAAGGGCCTGCGGAACTACCGATTAATAAATGATCTCTACCGGCTTTACTAGACTAATACACGGATAAGGCAGGGTGTTTTTGTTCTGTCCTATCTAAGAAATAATATCAAGTAGTTGAAGA
>CAYWMP010000169.1:0-12921 GCA_964459445.1 uncultured Desulfobacteraceae bacterium | reverse complement strand
TTGATTTCTTTCTTCGGTGTTTTTTGAGTCTTCTTTGTGAAAGCGTGGTTCAAAACAACTAGGTCATTGCCATCGAAAAAGCCGAATAGACGAAAAATGTTGTTTCCGTACTGGACTCGGACTTCCCAAATGTCGTCGGTCGATTCCAGCTTTTTGAAGAATTTACGGGGGACAATATCAAAATTTTCAACCAGATCGAGAACAAAGAAAACTTTTTCAACTTGCTTATTGGAAAGAGATTCAAGGTAATCCTCCACGGGGCATTTGCCGTTCTCAAAGCGGTAGAAAATAGTTTTTCGCATATCTGTCTGTAAGTTAGCAAATTTGCTAACCTATGGCAATATAATATTGCACTTTCTGAAATTAAACCGCTCTCAAATCCCTTGCATTCTATAGTAAAATCTTATAAAAATTCCGTGAAAACCGACAAAGGAGGATCAAATGAAGGTACTGGTGACTTACTATTCAGAAAGCGGAAATACCGAAAAGCTCGCAAAGGCCATTTTTGATGGCCTTGATCAGGTCGAAAAGGATATTGCCTCCGTCAAGGAGCCTAAAGATGCGGCGGATTACGATCTCATCTTCTGCGGATTTCCAGTGCAATCCCATAGCGTGCCTGAAAAGGCTGCTTCCTATATAAAGAGTATCCCTGAAGGTAAAAAGGTGGCCTTTTTTGGGACCCACGGTTCTCTTAGAGGGGGTCAATTGGCAATCACGGCTTTTTACTATGCCCTTAGCCTGACGCCAAAGGAGACAGTGCTGGGGACCTTCGGGTGCCGCGGCAAAGTGAAGCCGAAAATCATTGAAGGACTATTAAACAAGCCTGAACACAGAGGATGGGCCCTGGAGGCCCAGAGTGCGGCCGGGCACCCGGACGAGGCGGATCTTGATGACGCAAAAAAATGGGCCTCGCACATGGTAAGCAAGGCTCGGGCTGTTTAGGATTTGTTCGGAAATGCCCAACGATTAGTAATATCTTTTTTCCAAAGGGGTGTCACCTCTAGACGAGATGCCCCGATAACCCACCAAGATTGATAGACATCGATTACACCACGATATATTCGGGGCCCGGTCATAGCTGACGGGCCCTTTCATTTTCAATATTCCTTTCATCGCAGAATCGTGGCCCTTGGGCCCTGTCGAAGATTACAGTTCCATTCCGGAAGTAAATTGTTGTCCATCCTCCGTAGCCCGCCCCCCATAGCATTGCAGCGGACGGGCAGTACTAGTGCGGAGGGCGAGCTGCGGCCGTGTTCATTTTTTCAAGCCCTATCTATAGGATCAGTCGGCGGTTCCCGTAGCTGGAAGGGTTCAATAGAGTTGATCATTTCATGGAAAAGAGCATTCTGTCCTTCGACTTTGCTCAGGACCGTGAGCCTGTCGAACGGCCAGTGATTTCGTGGCGTGAACCCTCCCATCTACGGGAACGGCAGAATCCGGTGGAATTTCTTTTTGAGATAGGGCTTGAAAAAAAAGAAAACCGCCTCCGCTACTTCGTAGAGTACTGTTTAAGATATTTTTCCTTGTGGCGAGTTCGTTCAAGGTCTGCCTCAGATGGCCCATTGGATCAATTGAATTGATCTTGGAGAATAAATTTGAGATGCTATAGATGCGCCAATAAAGGACTTTCATCTAACCAAACATTGGATGCAGGAGAGGTTTTGAAATGGAACCAGATGTAAACGTTCAATCCCTATTGGACAAGATCAAACGGGAAGGGATCGAAGAAGCAAAGCAGGAGGCCGAAAAAATCATCGATAAGGCACGAGCCGAGGCCAAGATCATTTTAGAGACATCGAGATCACAGGCGGACTCCCTTCTCAAAGAAGCCCAGGCAGAGATCGAGAAACAAAAGGAATCCTTCGAAGTCACTCTGTCTCAGGCCGGTCGTAATTTTATTCTGGGCTTGAAGAAAGATATTATCGATTTATGCAACGATATCCTTGAACGCCAGGTCGGTGCCGCCCTGACCTCCGAAGCGATGCAGGAAATAATTATTGCCATGGTCGGCAAATGGCAGATGCGAGAAAGCAATGCTCCGCTGGAAGTCCTGGTTAATGAAGATGATCGGCAGAGATTGGAAGATTCACTGCTTGCTTCGCTTCATAGGGAACTGAAAAACGGTATAATAATAAAGCCAAATAAGAAAATCGGGGCAGGTTTCCAAATCGGGGAAAAAGAAGGGAACATGCACTATGATCTTACGGAAAAAGGCATTGTTGAAATCCTGAGTGAGTTTGTGAGTCCGCGCTTGGCCAAGATATTGTGGGGCATTTCCGGGGATGGTGACTAGGAATAATGCAATCCTTCTTTTATATCCTGCCCAGCTTGCCAATTCTCTCCTTCGACACTTCTCCACCTATAAAATATGACGAGTTTTTAGACCTTTGTTTATATTGGCTCAATAAACAAAATATGGCTCAACTCGAACTGGCGCGAATCGATATCGAGAACATTTCCCTAGATCTCCTATGCGAGCCCTTGATTAAACGCTGGATCGCCTTTGAAAATACCCTTCGAAACGAGTTGGTGAAGATTAGAGCCAAAGCCCTTGGGTTGTCCGAGGATGCGTATCTCAGATCCGAGACCGCTTTTGAGACAAGCGCGGTATCGCCTATCCCCTCAGCCCTACAGGATGCTTCACCATTGAAGGTCGAGAAGAATCTCTTAGAATTGCGCTGGAATTTCCTGGCGTATCAGGAAGTGGGGCATGACTATGATTTCGAAGCCCTCATGATATATGGCCTGAAACTGCAGCTCCTTGAACGGCTGAATAAGTTTGATGAAGAAAGGGGCCAAAGCACTTTGAACCTCATTTACGGGCAGAACTTCGATGAGCGAACAGAACATTGGAATCATATCGGCGATTAACGGCAACCTCGTAACTGCTGAATTCAACCAAAGGGTGAGTCAAAACGAAGTGGCCTTTGTCCTTTTGGACGAAAAGCGTCTCAAAGCGGAGGTCATCCGTATACAAGGCTCAAAGGCCGAACTTCAGGTTTATGAAGAAACCCGTGGGCTGAGGGTTGGCGGCGAAGTCCAGTTTACGGGAGAACTCCTATCCGTGGAGCTTGGCCCTGGTCTTTTGGGTCAGGTCTACGACGGATTGCAGAATCCTCTGCCGGAAATGGCAGAAGAATTCGGCTTTTTCTTGCCCAAGGGGGTGTCCTTAGCCGCCGTGCACCAGGATGAGGAATGGGATTTTGAACCCGGAGTCAGGGAGGGTGACGAGGTTTCATGCGGTCATTTTATTGGTTCCGTTCCCGAAGGGATATTCAAACATCGGATCATGGTGCCCTTCCAATTCAGAGAAAAATACTCCGTAAAATCAATTGCCGGCAGGGGATCTGCCCGGTATGGGGATTGTGTTGCAGAGATCGTGGATGGGACCGGCGAAGTCTATCCCTTGAACATGGGATTTCAGTGGCCCGTAAAGATGCCGGTTGCCGCCTATCGGGAGAGGCTTCGCCCTGAGGAGCCATTGGTCACGCAGATTCGAATTGTCGACACGCTCTTTCCTGTTTCTAAGGGTGGAACCTACTGCATCCCTGGCCCCTTTGGGGCCGGAAAAACGGTGCTTCAGCAAATCACGTCACGTTATGCCCAGGTGGATATCGTCATCATCGCGGCTTGTGGTGAGCGAGCAGGGGAGGTCGTAGAGACCCTTCGAGAATTTCCTGAGATTCAGGACCCCAGAACAGGCCGATCTCTCATGGAAAGAACGATTATCATTTGTAACACCAGTGCCATGCCCGTGTCATCGAGGGAATCATCCGTGTACACTGCAGTAACTATTGCGGAGTATTATCGACAGATGGGACTTCATGTGCTCCTGTTGGCGGATTCCACATCGCGGTGGGCACAAGCCATGAGGGAGATCTCCGGACGACTTGAAGAGATCCCCGGTGAGGAGGCTTTTCCCGCCTATCTTGAATCTCGCATAGCGGGATTTTATGAAAGGGCCGGGTTAGTCAAGCTCTACAACGATGAAAAGGGCTCAGTCACCATAGGGGGAACCGTGTCTCCTGCCGGAGGGACCTTTGAGGAACCGGTCACCCAGGGAACCTTGAAAGTGGTGGGTGCGTTTCATGGACTTTCCCGGGATCGAGCCAATGCCAGACGCTTTCCCGCGATCGATCCACACGAATCCTGGAGCAAGTATGAGGGTTTCATTGATCTCGAACAACTGAATACTACACGTGATCTGCTCTTCAAAGGCAGAGAAATTGAGCAAATGATGAAGGTCGTGGGCGAAGAGGGAACTTCACTGGAGGATTATATCGACTACCTAAAGTCCGAATTCTTCGATCATGTCTACCTCCAACAGAATGCCTATGACGAGGTCGAAGGGGCAACGTCCAAGGAGAGACAAACCTATGTGTTCAGCGTAGTTGTTGAAGCATTGATGTCAAATCTTCAGTTTTCGGATAAGGGCCATGCACTTCAGTTTTTTCAGACATTGCGTTCTGCTTTTATTGACTGGAATTACAGACCCTGGCAATCTGAAAAATTCCGGGAAGCGGAAAAAAAGGTAAGACAAATGCTCAATGAGGTCACAATTAGTGCGGAAAGTATATAGTCGCATCGAGAATATCATGGGCAACGTCATCACTGTAAAGGCAGACGGTGTCCATTACGAAGGATTGGCCGAAGTCACGACGGCTTACGGAAAATCCCTGGCTCAGGTCATCAGATTGTACGAGGACACTGTCAGTCTTCAAGTGTTTGCCGGCAGTCGTGGCATTTCAACCGGAGACGAGATTCGTTTTCTCGGTCACCCGATGCAGACCAGCTTTTCTGATGATCTTATGGGCAGGATCTTCGATGGAAGCGGAAATCCAAGAGATGCCGGTCCGCCCTTGAGCGAGAAAATGATTGAACTTGGCAGTCCTTCCGTTAATCCGTCAAAGAGGATCATCCCTCTGAATATGATCCGCACGGGAATTCCGATGATCGATGTGTTCAATTCTCTGGTGGAATCCCAAAAATTGCCGATTTTTTCCGTGCCGGGTGAGCCCTATAACGAGCTTTTGGCGAGGATCGCACTTCAAGCGGAAGTGGATATCATCATTCTTGGGGGGATCGGGCTAAAATATGACGAGTACCTCTATTTCAAGAGCATCCTTGAGGAAAGCGGGGCTTTAGGACATGCCATTTTGTATGTGCACACGGCATCAGATCCTGTGGTTGAAAGCCTCATGGTACCGGATCTTTCCCTCACCGTTGCAGAACAATTTGCCCTTAAAGGGAAGAGGGTTCTAGTACTCCTTACGGATATGACCAATTTTGCAGATGCCCTCAAGGAAATAGCCATCACTATGGAGCAGGTACCATCCAATCGAGGGTATCCCGGAGATCTTTACAGCCAGCTTGCCAGAAGATATGAGAAAGCCGTTGATTTTGAAGGGGCCGGATCCATCACGGTCCTAACGGTGACGACCATGCCTGGAGATGACGTCACTCATCCGATCCCGGATAACACGGGGTATATCACTGAGGGACAAATTTATTTACGTAACGGGCGAATCGATCCCTTCGGCTCTCTGAGCCGTCTAAAACAACTGGTCAACAAAGACACAAGAGAGGATCACCGTGCCCTCATGGATACGATGATCCAGCTCTATGCGTCCTTTAAAGAGACGGAAGAAAAACGAGCCATGGGCTTCAGGCTGAGTGAGTGGGACAAAAAGCTGATGCAGTATGGGGTCCAATTCGAAGCGCGGATGATGGATCTTTCCGTAAATATACCATTGGAGCAGGCCTTGGATCTCGGATGGAAAATTCTGGGAGACAATTTTTCACCCGTGGAGATCGGCATTCGAACTGAGCTGATTAGCAAGTTCTGGCCTAAGGGAAATTGAGCAGGCAGTGGCAAAGATAAAGCTGACCATACAAGAATTAAAGCGACAGAAGACCTCGCTAAAGCGCTTTCAACGCTATCTGCCGACCCTGACCCTCAAAAAACTGCAGCTTCAAATTGAAATCAATAGGGTCAAAGGCCTTCTGGTCAAAAAGCTGGATGAAGAAAAACACACGACTGACAGCATTCAGGAATGGAAGGCTGTTATGGGCGAGGGAGCAGGGATCAGCGAAATCGTTAGGATTGAAGCCATTGAGAGGGAAATAGGAAATGTCGCCGGTGTTGAGGTGCCCATTTTGAAAGGTGTCCGGTTTAGTGATTTATCTTATGACCTCTACATTAAACCAACCTGGATCGATCAAGCTGTTGATGTACTGCAGCGTCTCATGACCCTGAGGGCAGAGATCCTAACCCTTAGGGATCAGATTAAACCCCTTGAAGAGGAATTAAGGACCACCATCCAGAGGGTCAATCTTTTTGAGAAGATCAAAATACCGGAGACACAGGAGAACATAAGGGTTATTCAGATCTTTCTTGGCGATCAACAGACCGCTGCTGTTGTTCGGGGGAAGATAGCAAAGAGCAAGGTGGCAAAACGCGCTTTACTAGCGGTACCATAAAGGAATCATCACGAAAATCGGCAATGTCTGCTGAATTATCATCACCCGAATTAGCGACTAGGGACGGAATATGATTGTCGAGATGAAGAAAGCGACTATTGCGCTTCTAAATTCGAGAGCATCCGAAAACCTTTTGGTTTTGCAAGATTTGGGCGTGCTCCATCCAACCCACGTCAAAGAACCGGAATCAAAGGAGACCGAAACGCTAAAGGGAAAGATTGCGCTTTCCCAAGAGGCCATCCGAATCCTATCGACAACAAAGAAAAAGGAACAGGGGAGAGAAAATACGTCTCCAACCGAGGTCATAGATAGAGTGATTTCACTCAAGGAAGAATGGGCGCGGAATCAGGACAGGCTTGAAATTGTTGATAAGGAACTGGAAAGGCTCAACCCTGTTGGAGATTTTTCTTCTACCGATTTCGAGAACCTGAAACAAGAGGGGCTATGGGCCAAAATCTATCGGTGCCCTAGGAAGGGATTTAAAAAACGGAATATAGGGCTTCCTTTCGAGATCGTTGGGAGACAGGGAAAGAGCATCTATATCTTTGCAGTGGATAGACATGATTTCTCACTCCCCTTTGATGAGATCCGCATTCCGGATAGGGGACTAAATGAACTAAAAAAGGAAAAAGAAGAGATCGAGGTGCGGAATGAGAAGCTGACCCATGAAATTGCAGCCTATGTACCACGAATACCGGATCTTAAGAAGCGCCTAGTGGGGCTCACTGAGCAATTGGAATTTGCCGAAGCAGTTGCGGGCCTGGGACAAGAAGAACAGGTTGCCTATCTTCAGGGTTACTGTCCAATAGACCAATTGGATGGGCTAAAACAGATGGCCGGTGATATGGGGTGGGGTTTGATGATCGAAGAGCCTTCAGAGGAGTCTGAGGTCCCAACGCTTATAAAGAATCCGGCCTGGATTCGGATCGTCCAACCGGTGTTCGATTTCATGGGTACGGTTCCCGGATACAGGGAGTTCGACGTCAGTTTCTGGTTCCTCATTGCCCTCAGTCTCTTTTTTGCCATGTTGGTGGGAGACGGTGGATACGGGTTGCTGTTTTTATTGGCCACTATGATTGCGAGAATGAAATTGCGATCAGCACCCTGGGCGCCTTTTTTACTGCTTGCCGTGTTCAGTACAGGAACGATACTCTGGGGTCTCATAACCGGGACCTGGTTCGGCGTTGAGTACCTGTCAACTGTGCCTTTTCTTGCGCAGTTTATCATAAATGAATTGAACAGCTATACCGAAAATCAGAATTTCATGATCCAGCTCTGTTTCGTGTTAGGCGGCATTCACTTGACCCTTGCCCATGTGGTCAGAGCGATGAGATACATCAAATCCCTGAAGGTGTTGGGAGAACTGGGGTGGATATGCATCCTGTGGTTTCTTTATTTCCTTGCAAGGCATTTTGTCCTTGGCAAACCCCTGTCCGATTTTTCAGTACAAATGCTGGCCATAGGAATTTTATTGGCTTCTGTGTTTTCAAATCCTCAAAAGAATTTCATTAAGTCGGCCTTACTGGGACTTGCCGATCTCCCCCTCAAGGTCATTAGCTCTTTTTCAGATCTCGTATCCTATCTCCGGCTCTTTGCCGTGGGATATGCCACGCTTGTCGTGGCCGTGAGTTTCAACAATATGGCTGCGGATCTTGGAGCGGGCAGCTTGCTAGGCGGTATAGGGGCGGCATTAATCCTTTTATTGGGACACACCGTCAATATCATTATGGCGGGTATGGCTGTCCTGGTTCACGGCATTCGTCTCAACATGCTGGAATTCTCAACCCACTTGGGCATGAACTGGTCCGGAAGGATGTATAGGCCTTTCAAAAAAATGGCCGAAGATGGTAGAGATTTCAGACGACTGAGTTATTAATTCCTTAAGTGATCGGTTCAAGGTTCAAGGGTTCAGCGTTCAAAGGTTGGGGTTTTTCAACCTGGAACCGGGAACGTTGAACCGCTCAACCTAGATTAATAAAGGAGGACCAAACAATGCTTGAAGGTTTCGGTGATTTGGGGGCTTCTTTGAGCTTGGCAGCGGCTGGATCGGCACTGGGCACGGGAGCAGCAGGCATGGCGACCCTGGGTGCATGGAAGAAATGCTTTGTTCAGAATAGACCTATACCATTCATTCTGATCGCATTTGTAGGCGCACCTCTATCCCAGACCATATACGGGATGATACTCCGCAACGCTATACAGACGGCCAACTTGCCGCCGGAGACCTACTTTTACCAACTCCTCTATGGGCTCATGGGGGGGCTTGCTATGGGATTTTCCGCTTGGATGCAGGGCAGGGCAGGGGCTGCGGCCGCCGATGCCTTTGCGGAAACGGGAAAGGGCTTCGGCAACTATATTATGATCCTGGGTATTATAGAAACCGTGGCTCTCTTTGTTATGGTGTTTTTGATCACAGCCATTCCTAAGGGCTAAAACATCTTTCATAAAACCATCGGCTTTTTGAGATAATCAAATGATCACGTTTACACTCATCCTCAGCCTGTTGCTCATACTGGTGGCGGCCTGGGCATTTGGCCTTGTTTTTGCTCGGTTTGGCTTACCGGTGATGCTCGGTGAACTGCTGGCCGGTATTATCCTCGGGCCGCCATTATTGGGCATTGTCGCGATGTCTCCATCCATCGAGATGCTCGCAGAACTGGGCATTTTCTTTGTCATGTTCCACACCGGAATGGAGATGGATCCCAAGGAATTGCTGGAGCATGTGTGGCCCTCACTCACTGTGGCGGTGGGGGGATTTGTATTGCCCTTCGCATTCGGGTATTTCACCGCGAAGGCCTTTGGCGGTACCCCATTCCAATCTCTGTTTGTGGGTATGGGGGTTTCCATCACGGCGATAGCCGTTCAGGCCGTGGTCCTGCATGCCATGAGAATCAATCACACCGAACTAGGGCACATTATTATGGGGGCAGCAATTGCTGATGACATCCTTGCCCTGATTGCCCTGTCCACTCTTTTGGGCTTCGCCAAGACCGGAACCGTTCAAGTCATGGACCTCTCCTTGATATTCCTGAAGGTCATTGCCTTTTTCGGTCTCACGATCCTGATCGGCCATTTTGTCATACCAAGATTTACGAGGCGGCTGAGTTTGGAAGGGGGAAAGGCCTTCATGTTTGCCATGTCCTCCGCCCTGCTCATGGCCTATCTGGCTGAACTCGCAGGTCTTCATCTCATTATCGGCGCCTTTCTGGCCGGTCAATTCGTACGGAAAGAAATCATGGATCCGGAAATACACGAATCCATAAACAATCACTTCTACGCCATAAGCTATGGTTTCCTTGTTCCGATCTTTTTTGCATCCCTGTCCTTTCATCTTCATCTAACCTGGAGTTGGTCCTTTGTCGTTTTTGCTGTGGTTTTGATCCTTGTTGCATTTATCGGAAAACTCCTGGGGTGCGGGTTAGGGGCAGTTGCATTCGGCTATAGCCGCTGGGAGTCTACCATCGTTGGATTGGGAATGAACGGTCGTGGAGCCGTAGAGCTGGTTGTTGCTACTGTAGTCATAAAACTAAGCCAGGAACTCATGGAAAAGAACATCATAGGCGAACCTCTGCTGACCCAGGAGCAATTTTCGGGATTGGTTTTGATGGCTTTTGTCACCACCCTGGTCGCCCCTATTTCGCTGAAATGGGCGGTCACAAAGACCTGCCTACCGGCAGAGAATGCAGCCTTTTGCCAGTTATGGGATGAAGCCAAACAAAGGTGAAAATTAAGTATTGATAAACTAAGTATTCACCGCCCGCTCCGCTAGGGACGCAGAGAGCGCAGAGATGAATAATCTTTCCATCGCCGCTGAGAGGACGGCGATGGAAAGCCGTTCGTTCAAAGATGCCCATAAGGACAGTGCATCAATGAAAATTCAGGAGAGTAGTCAGCAGAGCGTTTTTAAATCGGAAGGTTAAATCATTTTGCTTTTCGGCCTCTCAACGAAAAGCAAAATTAGAAAACAAACCTCTGCGACCTCCGCGACTTTGCGGTGAGCAATAGCAAACAAAAGCACACTAGAGATAGCTATCCAAAGTTGTGCTATAATAAAAAATGGTTACACTGTGCATTGGAGGGGACTCAATGCGTGATGTAAAATCCCGCACATACTACTGCCCAAAAAGAGGGGAGCTGGTCACACTAGTTGAATACGCGAGGTGTGATCAGGGTTGTGAACCGGTCTGTGGGATTCTGAATTGCTCCCATCAAGATCTCTGTGCAGATGACGAAGAAACGAAGCACGGCAATAGGGTATATCCCTGGGGTACCTGCCCTGCCTGTGCGGAACGTCAGCAAAAGGAGTAATCATGGGGAGATCTCCCCTTGATGTTTTAATCGCTCCAGCAAGACATTCCTGATTTCTTTCACACGCCCCTTTTCCAACACCTTTTGTCCTTCAAGATCCCTCAAATAAAAGACATCGGTAACCCGATCCCCTTTGGTGGCTATTTTCGCTATCCTAATGTCGAGCTCAAGATTAAAAAGCGTCCGGGTGATAAGGTAAAGGAGCCCGATACGATCTTCAGCAGAGACCTCTACGAGCGTAAAGAAATCAGAGGAGTTGTTATCGAGTTTGACCCTCGGCAGACGTCGGGATTTGTGGGCATGCATATTGTGTGGAGATTTGGCCTTCTCTCTGAGTCTGTCCTCAAGACATAACTTCCCTTTGAATGTATTTATTAGGTCGTTTTTGATTTTTTCCCAGACCGCTGTTTGGCGTATCGGGTCGAGGGGTTTCGTGACTCTGAAGATGTCAACAGCGGTTCCGTCCCGCCAGGTGTAAATATGGGCGGAAAGAACGTTGATGCTGTTAAGGGCCATTACGCCGGCCAGATCGGAAAAGAGCCCTGGCCTGTCCTTGGCAAAGAACACCGCTTCCCAACATCCTTCCGATTCATCCTCTCTGGCCTCCAAACTCAATGCTGAATCCGACCTGGAGGCGAGTTGCTCTTTCAAAACTCGATACATCTCCAGATGATTCACAATATCTCTAGGTTTTGTCTGCAAAAGGTATCTTGGCGACATCATCTCGAAAGAAAGATCAAGGTCGGCCCTATTCATTTCCGGACCTATCAACCGCCGTACCTGTGCGAGATTTTTCTTGACCCTTTGAGAGGCGTCTTGGGTTGCCAGTTCACCCTTCTCAAGGGTATGGAGAATTTTGAAAAAAAGTTCCTGGACCAGGTTGGCGGTCCACTGAGTCCAAGCCCTCGGCCCGGTCGCGACCGAATCAGCCCAGGTGAGCAGATACAGCATCTTCAAGCGTTGGATATTCCCGACACTTCTTGCACACTGAACCACCACCTTTTCGTCTCCAAGGTCCCTTTGGGTTGCCGTCACCATCAAAAGCGGGTGATTTTCAATCAAAAACAATACGTCCTTAGAAGCACTTTCATCGTATCCGAATCGGTTCAAGATATGATTGGTGAGGGTCGCCCCTTTTTTTGGATGATGTTTGCTCATTTTTCCAACATCGTGAAACAGTCCGGCAAGAAACAAGGGGAGGGGATCGGACAGATCGGAAAAAATATCCAGCAAAAGGAAATCTTTTTGCTTTCGAATTCCCTTGAGATGCCTGACCGCCTGAAGGGAGTGCCGGCCAAAAGGGTATATGTGATAGTCGTCAAATTGAACCCGGTCACGAATATTATCAAACTCCGGTATAAATGCGCCCAGGAGACCAGTTTCAAGCATTTGATCGAGGGTTTCGAAAGCCTTTGGGCTCTTCATGATATTCAGGAACATCTGAGCCGCTTCACCGGATTGGCGAAAAGGGTCATCCACCAAATAGATAAATTCACGCACGAGTCTTTTTGCCTCAAGACTTAGCGGTGCGCCCAGGCGGGAGCTTTGTTCGAATATTTCAATAAGGAGAACGGGCTCTGAAATAATCCTGGTGGCCGAGTCGAAGTATAATTCATCGAGATGAAGATGGAGGTTTCCTGAAAGCCTTTTCTTGTGAGAGTCAGCCGGCACTCTTGTTCTTTTTGGGAGGTGACTGGTAATAAAGGACCTATGGAGCGACTTAACCGAAGCCATGGAGGCATGGAGTTGCCCCATGAATTGCTCAACTGCAAGGAAGTTTCTCTTATTTCGAAATCGTAATTTATCAGCAATCTTTTCTTGATATTCAAAGATAAGTCGATCGTTCTTTCGTCCGGCCAAATGATGAAGATGGTTACGCACAAGCCATATGAATTCCAAATGCCTTCTAAGCTCTTCGTATTCGCCGTGGGAGAGTTTTCCATGATATTCCAAATCACGAGGCGTTCTCAACCGGAAGAAAACCCGGGATAGCCACAACATGTGATGATAATCCCTGAGCCCCCCGATGCCCTGCTTAAGTTCGGGCTCCAGGAGATAGCTGGAATCGCCGAAGGTGCTTAAGCGAACGTTGTCACGATCTTCGAGCCATCGGCGATAGGTCTTGGCGCGCTT
>CAYWMP010000168.1:11503-12998 GCA_964459445.1 uncultured Desulfobacteraceae bacterium | reverse complement strand
TAATCGAATTGTGATATGCCTCCTCAAATCCAAGGGTACTCATTCTTGCGTCATGTTCCGGTGGCCAAGACAAACAGTCATCCGGTTCTGCAATTGCTCCAAATGGGATTATGTCCATCGGATACGATTTCATGTACACAAGTCTTTGAGCTTGTTTTTTGTCGCGCCTAAATTTACCGGTTGCAATGAGTCCTTCTCTAAGCCGTTCATAGCTATCCCAGTCCGATACCTGTACGCCCAAATCAATATCCTGCGTGGCTCGCCCAGTTCCTATGCCATATCCTTGCGATAAGATGATGTCTCGGGCCATTGCACCGACCACAAAGAAGTGAACGTTAAACGATTCAGCCACTTCAGCAATTATCTCAAAAAGTTTTATTGTATACCTATCAGTCTTCCCGGATAAATCGAGTAAGCTCTCGTTCATAGATGATCTCTGCCGTTTCTATATTCCTTGCGTTCCCAGTTGGCAGCAAGTCTGCATAAATGAGGATGGGGTGAACCAAATCCTCATATAATGGAAGACGATCTTGCCATGGATATTCAAATTTCCAAAAGGTCTTGAGAATCTCAATGTTTCCGGCGGGATCATTCCTGAGTCTATTGAAGAGAACGAGTTTTCCCGGTGTTTCACCCATATAAATCGTTACCACTTCAGGCTTTAGATATTTGGTAAGAATGGCCGCCGCAACATCCCCCCCCCAATAAGCTCCGAATTTTGTTGGCTTCATATCCTTCCACCAATCTTCATCAGTGGTCATATAGTTTCCTAGCTTATTCTTTGGCCTCAGTTGTTCAGGATATGTTGCCACCCATCGATCTAGCAGATTTTTTTTTCTTACTAACCGTCGTCCACGTTTTCCCATATCGATCAAATATCCCATTTGCTTTAGGTCTCGCATGACCCAACCAACGGTCCCCAATGCGGCATTCGCCATGTCGGCAATTTTGCGAAATGGTGCGGCTTCAAGACCTGGATTGCATAATAGAACAAAAACGATTTGTAGCCCCTTTGGCTGGAATGCACGTGTTGGGCGCTCTGTTCGGAGCCTATCAGTCGGCTTATTCCCTTTGATGAATATGAATAATGGAGGCTCGTTAATGTAGGCGTTACCTGCTGCATCTATGAATTGAATGTCCATCTCCTTCAATCGATCTGCCATTTGAGGTGTTACATACTGCGTAACCAAAAGCCTTTTTTGCGGCAGTTTTCGTAATCGCTGGACAATTACACCGAGGGTGGCGGGTGTAACTCTATTTTTAACCTCTGCGTCAAAATCCCATTCCATTTCGTGCAACCCAATTCGCAATATAGCGTCGAAATCGTAATTACCATACTGAATTTGAGCCTTTAGGTTGGCTGCTTTCTGGAGTCCCTCCAAGGCCTTATCCAGGATTTCTCGTTTTTTGTCTTTGGTTTCCAACGAGGTGAACTCCCTTCAATTCGTTCATTATATACATTTGTTCATTTATAATGAACATATCATTTATATAA
>CAYWMP010000168.1:0-11403 GCA_964459445.1 uncultured Desulfobacteraceae bacterium | reverse complement strand
TTATATAATGTACAGAATAGCCCCCAAAATTCCTACTCAAAAAATCTACTGTAGCCCGGCCAGCACCAATATATTTGCCTCAAGCAGATTTGAATTTCTCAGCCCTAGCCATGCGCGAAAGGGGGAATAGAGAAGATGAGCTGCAAATCACTTCTGGAGTAGGCTCGTGCTCCTTGTGCGGAAAAATCTATTTTAGCTAATTGTGACTTTTTTAGTACCAAAAAAATATATATAGCTATATTTTTGATTGCAAAAAAGATCACAATAATGTAAATATAGTTGAAAATAAATTTCAATTATAACTTTTTTTCCATAATATGAAAGAAACCAAATGAAACGTAATCTCTATAAAAAGCTCCTCGATTGGAAATCCACTGCTGACCGAATGCCGCTTGTTTTAACAGGTGCCCGGCAGGTTGGGAAGACCCATCTGCTCACTCAGTTCGGCCGAAATGAATATAGAGATATTCATGTTTTTAATTTCCAGGAAAATCCGAGGATCCATACTTTTTTTAGAAAAGACCTAAGACCCGAGCGGCTACTGGAGGAATTGTCCATCACCCAAAGAAAGGATATCAGCGTCAAAACCGATTTTGTTTTTTTTGATGAAGTCCATGAATGCGATGAAGCCGTAACCTCTCTGAAATATTTTCAAGAAAAAATGCCTGAATTACATATTGCCGCGGCAGGCTCTTTGCTTGGGATAAATCTGAATTCATCTTCTTTCCCTGTAGGCAAAGTAAATATATCCCACCTTTATCCAATGACATTCGAAGAGTTTATTGAGGCTTCTTCGGATGATACAGCCCGAAATCTATTTTATGAGAACAGCAGACTTGAAAGCGCACATAACCTGCTATGGGATTATGCCAAGCAGTATTTTTTTACAGGCGGCATGCCAAAGGCTGTTGGCAAGTGGTTTTCTGAAACGAACATCAATAAGCGAATCAGTTCTGTTCGGAAGATACAAAAAGACATTTTATCGGGTTATGAGAAGGATTTCGCAAAACATTCTGGAAAAATAAACGCTCTGCACATTTCAACCCTTTTAAATAATGTTCCCTTGCAGCTTTCTCGAATACTTGACGGATCAGTAAAACGTTTCAAATTCAAAGATGTTTTGCCAAACAAAAGGACTTATTCCCAGTTGTCAAACGTCATATCATGGCTTGATAGTGCGGGACTGATATATAAGGTATTTAGTGTTGAATGCCGGCCCCAAATCCCACTTAAAGCATTTACAAAAGAGAACATATTCAAGCTCTTCTTATTCGATATTGGGCTGCTAGGGGCTATGTTGGAAATTTCTTATGACAGCCTGATGAATCAGGATTATGGCACAACAAAGGGGTTTTTTGCTGAAAACTTTGTAGCATGTGAGTTCAAGGCATTGGGGCATGAAAATCTTTATTCATGGAGTAAAGGTAAATCGGAAATTGAATTCTTGTATGTCACGGGCGAATCGAAAATTATTCCGGTTGAGGTAAAAAGCGGGCGGAGAACAAAGGCCAAGAGCCTTAAAAGCTATACAGAGAGGTACTCCCCAGAAAAGACAGTTAAATTTGTCGGGAAGGTGGGCGGAAGTGACGATAAATATCTAGTGCTTCCGTTGCATTATACAGGAAAACTACCTTCCCTCATTGGTTAATACCACGTAGAAGATCCATTATTGTTCGGTACAAGTGTGGGATACCAATTGACATGCCCTTAGAGTTTCAATCAAAAAATCGCGGTCCCATCGCCTTCGGTTTCTTTAATATCGATACGGACATGCTTCTGCTCGAGCATTATTTCCTATTTGCCTCGGAGTTCTGCCAATATATTTCAGATCTGGCCCAGAATGCGAAAACCGATTCCTATAATGTTTTTTGGGAAATCGATTATATCGAAGATCACAGAGAGGTTGGTGATCTTATGGGGGCCATCCACGGCATTCGTCACGTTGGGTTCATTGGCGCAGTCTATACTCAATTCCCCTTTCCGGGGAAACCTGAGGAATTCAAACAAAAGCCGGAGGGGTTCCAAAATCGGATTATCCTGGAAGGGATTATTGGAAAATACGCCAGAAAGATCACCATCCCATTTAAGGCGGAGTTCATGGCAATGACCATCACAATCGGCGACTATGTCTTCACAAGTGCATCTTTCCTGGAACTCATAAATTATGTTTGGGTAGGCGGTTATCCCAAATGGCGGAATAATGTTCGACCGGATTATGTACTGGACATGAGAAATAAAATTGAAGGATCAAAATGCTGGGTGTTTGAAGGTGTCGGTGGCTTCATTGAATGGGGATTTCCGGCCTCGGACGAAAAGCGCTCTTGAAAATGAAACTTTTGATCATCAGGGCTGGTGCGCTGGGCGATACCCTCATGTTGCTGCCATCTATCGCTCAAATTCAAAATAACGCAGACATCCTTTTCGTTGGAAGAGAGCCCAGCCTTTCTATTCTCAGGCCCTATGTTCATCAGACCATAGATTTTGAGCGGGGGGAATGGCACGGGCTTTTCCAAGATAGCGCAGCGAAAAAACCCAATGTTCCCCCGGTGGATCGCATCGCGGCCTTTGTTGGAGATCGAGAAGGCCGAATCGCTTCCAATCTCAAGGCTTGGTTCCAGAATGCACATGTAAACGTCTTTCCGCCTCTTCCCCCAAAAGACGCCAACCTTCACGCCGCCAGCCATATGGCCCAATGTCTTCAAAAAACGGGGCTGCCCATTGATGAGGAGGAATCAATGAATAATGCCTGCAAGCGGGCCTTGCTGAACAAGAAATCTTCAACAGCGAAGTGGCCCAATGTCATTCTTCATCCAGGTTCCGGATCAAGGGGGAAAACCCATCCCCCGGAGTTCTGGCTCGACATGATCCCGGTCTTGAACAATCTTCAGAAAAATGCAGAACATCCAATAGGTGTCCTTCTGGGGCCGGCCGAGGAGCCGCTCTTTCCTGTTTTCGAGGACAAACAGGACGGACGCACCGTTAGGCTAATCATCACGCCTGACACCGAAGATCTCCTTTCATGCCTGAGCTCTGCTCGCCTTTATTTAGGCCATGACAGTGGTGTTACGCACCTCGCTGCCATGCTCGGAGTGCCCACTATCGCCCTGTTCAAAAATAGTGACATTCATCAATGGAAACCGCTGGGTCCTCGTGTCAAGGTCTTTGAGGATATAGAAGGAAGTCCGAAGCTAAGGGATAAGATTTTAGATTGGAGTTCAATACTTCTTAGACAGGATAAACATGATTGACCGGATCATTTGTCTCTCACAGAGAAATCAAAGCATTTTCATGTGTTTCTACTTAATTATGTAGATCGTCAAAAAACGTTATGTGGAGCACTTGAATGGCAAGAATAACTTGACTTATTCTTTTCATTCAGGATCTCCATATTGGTTCCGATATAGCCATATCGGAACCCCGCTTTTTGCGGTGCTTTTGACGACGCTCGTTCGTATTCTAATAAACTTGTTGATCCTGTCCGCCTACCGAAGCCATGGCGAAGGTAGGTTATCCCGTCAAATTTCATTCCCAGGTGAATTATTACGTTGCAGAAATTCGAATGAATTAAGTTATAGTACTGGATAATTGGATCTTCATGATTGTAAATACTAAAGGTCGCGCGCCGTGGATCGAGTCAGAGAAACCCTTCACCAGATAAAGAAGACCATCTCTAAATACGGAATGGTTGCTCCAGGAGACCGGATTGTTGTTGCGGTTTCGGGTGGGCCTGACTCTGTATGCCTCCTCGATATCCTCCTTCAGATGAAGGATGAATTGGGCGTTGATTTAATGGTAGCCCACTTTGATCATGGATTAAGGCCGGAGGAGGATGAATCGGAAACGGCGTTTGTTCGCGATCTCGCGACAACCTTAAACCTTGCCTTTCAAACCGAAAAGGCGTCTTCTCTCGCAGTCGAAGATGGGCGTTCCTTGGAGGAAAAGGCCAGAGAAGCGAGATACAGTTTTCTAGAAAGGGTAAGAGAGAAGCAGGATGCACAAAAAATTGCCCTTGGACACAATCTCAATGATCAGGCCGAAACAGTCATTATGAGGTTATTGAGGGGCAGTGGGTCTTCGGGGCTCTCAGGCATGCCTCCGGTTAGGGATAACAAAATCATTCGTCCGTTGATTGATCTGAAAAGAGAAGAAATTGAGGCCTACTTAGACGAGCGAAACCTGACCTATGTAACGGACAGCTCTAATCTTGCCACCCATTACCTAAGAAACAAAATCCGTTTGGAACTACTGCCAGTAATGCTGGATTACCAGCCGAGACTCATAGAGCGCCTCGGGGGAATGGCCGATATACTCAGGGGCGAAAACGAATATTTGGAGTTCCTGGCAAAGGAATGGATCAGAAGGGAAGCAGACAGAGAAGATGAGACCTGGATCGTTGCGCTACCTTCCCTTATGGAACTCCCCGAACCCTTCAGAAATAGGATCATCAGGCGCCTTTTAGGCGGGGCAGCGAAAAACCTTCGGAGGTTCGATCAGGGCCACATTCAATCGGTTGATGAGTTAGCCCGGAGCAATAAACCCCAGGGGTCTCTTGACCTTCCAAATAAACTCCGAGTCAGAAAGATCTATGATCGACTTGTTTTTTCAGTGGCTCCGGCCAAAGAAGAACACAACTATGAGTATACCATGGAGGGGCCGGGGTCCCTCTTCCTAAAGGAAGTCAAATGCTCCATTGCCATAGAGTCATTGGGAGAAGGCTTTGACTTGCCTCTCGAAAAATCTTCAGACACGGCCTACTTAGATGCAGCCAAAGTGAGGTTTCCCCTGACTGTCAGGAATATAAGGCCAGGAGACCGATTTGTGCCCTCCGGCATGTCCGGGCATAAAAAGGTCAAAGATTTCTTTATAGACCTCAAACTCCCTTCCGATAAGAGAGCCTCTATACCCATCCTAACGAGGCAGGATTCCATTATCTGGATTTGCAGCCATAGGATAGATGATCGTTATAAGGCCGTTCCCGGGACAAAAAAGATCCTTAAAGCCACAATTTCCCGGTAACTTCTCAATTACTTGGGAAAAGATACAGAATGCGGGTAACATCTGATAAATAATCTCGCTCTTTCTTAGACAAGATAACAGGATTAACAAGATCAAGGATTGCTCATGATTCCCGCCTTGCGGCGTTCAATCCCGCAAGGCGGTATTGAATCTGGGGAAAAAGCCATTGGGAAAACAAAAACGTATTAATTGTTTTTCTATGGTCTTTTTCCCAGAAATCTTGTGCAATTCAAAACCATATCTATCCTGTAATCATGTTATCCTGTCCAATGTATTATGTATTGGAAAAAACATGATTTTTTTCCCTGGTAAATCGCATGAACTATTATAAAAATCACTTGTCCTGCGATGAACCTTTTGAAATTTTAACAAAAGATGGGATAGGGGAAGAAGTTAAACATCGCCCCTGCGGAAGGCTTATACGATTGCCAAATCCGATGTTTTTTTTGGACGGGGAGACCATGGAAGGCAAATCAACAAGTGCCGGCTTTATCAGTCAACCGGCTTCCTGTTTATAGGGCAAGATCCCGTCTGATGTTTCCATAAATCCCCTTTTTTGGAGTGTTATTTTGGGGTGTTTCGAACCAAAAAATTCGGCGAGAAATCGATACGCCTTCTTGTGGTCCATTGAGTAACCGCAGGTCTCAAAAGTCACGGCCGCAAAGTTGTATTCAGGCCAGGTGTGGATTGCCAGATGAGACTCTGCAATTGTTACGGTGCCGCTTACGCCCCAGGGCTTAAAGGTATGAAATGCGTGTCCGACCACTTCTGCGCCCATGAGTTTTGCGGCTTCGAGCATCCCATTCCTGATTTGGTCTACAGAAACGAGTTTCTCATGGTCGCAATCGTAGAGGTCTATGAGAACAAGGTCCATTAGCGAATTCATTGCTCCCACCCCCCTTCTTCCTAGCTTAAATGTTGAATTTTCCAACCCCTTTCATTTCAATCCAAGCAGGATTGACCCGACATGCGGGAAGAATTTTGGTGATGTGTGCCAAAACTTTTTGAGAATAAGCCAAACCCTCGATGAGGTCAAGATCAATCATCTCTTTTTGAAAAGCTTTTTTATTTCAGACCGATAGGGAGATCTCACGACTCCTTTTTCGGTAATAATCGCCGTGACGTATTTATTTGGAGTTATGTCAAAGGCAGGATTCAGCGCCTTCACACCGGAGGGACCGATGGATTGATTTCCAAAATGGCTTATTTCTTTAGATTCCCGTTCTTCCACGGGGATCATTTCACCTGACTTGACGTTGAGGTCAATCGTTGAAAGCGGTGCAGCCACATAAAAGGGAATCTTGTTTTCCTTGGCCAGGACAGCCACTTGATAAGTCCCAATTTTATTGGCCACGTCTCCGTTCGCCGCAATCCTATCAGCTCCTGTGATCACCGCATCTATCCTTTTTTGACGCATTAATGAGCCCGCCGCATTATCCGTAATAACGGTCACGGGGATTTTGTCCTGCATCAGCTCGAATGCCGTGAGGCGCAATCCCTGGAGCCATGGCCTGGTTTCGTCGGCAAAGACCCCAATCCGCTTTCCCGCCTCGTTGGCTGCCCGTATAACCCCCAAAGCGGTACCGTAACCCCCGGTGGCCAGGGACCCGGCATTACAGTGGGTCAGAACCGTCGCATTTTTGGAGATAAGCTTTTGGCCGTATTTCCCCATTCTGCGGTTTATTTCGATGTCTTCAGCAAGGATTTCTTCCGATTCTTTTTTTAGCAACCTTTTAATATCCTCTACGGAACGTCCGGACATATCCTCCACAAGGCCTGTCATCCTGTCAACGGCCCATTTTAGATTGACGGCCGTGGGCCGCGCCTTTCCCATCTCTTCGGCCATCTTGCCAAAGCGCTTTTTAAAAGTCTCATAGGACTTGGTTCTGATGGAGCGGGCCCCCAAAGCCAATCCCATGCCCGCCGCCACCCCGATAGCCGGGGCTCCTCTGATGACCATATTTTTGATGCCCCTGATCACATCCCTATATCCCCTGCAGGTAAACCATTCTATTTTGCCGGGGATCTTTCTCTGATCGATCATCCGGACAACCTTACCGTGCCATTCAATTGTTGGGATCATAGAATTTCACTCCTTGGGGTTCTGGGTTCATAGCTTCAAGGTTCAGAGGTTGTAGATTTATAACAAATCTGAACTTTTGATTCGTGAGTGCTGAATGGATTCGCACCGAAGTGCAGGGTGAGCTTTATGTGGTATTGGATCAACGACCCATATCAAATGCTGAACTTCAGGATGCGTATTCCGGGTTCCAGGTTTCGGGTTCAGATATTCGACAAACCCTCGTATCTGACTAAGCAACGCTGGAGTCAGTTTTTTGATCAAACTGGCCGCTTCGGCGGCAAGAGGCGGCGCTGAACCTTGAACCTCTTAAGGCTAAGCGATCTTTTCCCTCCAGCCGAAGGGGTCTTCTTTCTC
The DNA here is from genome assembly GCA_964459445.1 of uncultured Desulfobacteraceae bacterium. Classification (GTDB taxonomy): domain Bacteria; phylum Desulfobacterota; class DSM-4660; order Desulfatiglandales; family HGW-15; genus CAYWMP01. The sequence continues at coordinate 3,950 of CAYWMP010000168.1, read as the reverse complement.
TGCATATTGTATAGCTACGATCTCATCATAGAGTTTCTGAGAAAGGTCTCCTATTCCTCCTCCGGCCACTTTGTATTCCTCACCTTTAAAGGTGATTGATCCCACGGGGGATATCACGGCCGCGGTGCCGGTTCCGAAAGCCTCCTTGAGTGTCCCTGCCTTTGCTGCGTCGATCACCTCATCAATGGCCAGGGATCTCTGGGAGATTTTCATCCCCCACGTTTCAATCATCTGTACGACGGAGTTTCTTGTGACACCGGGCAGGATGCTCCCCGTCAATGGTGATGTAATGACCTCATCTTCAATCAAGAAGAACATATTCATGGTGCCCACTTCTTCGATATACTTTCGTTCCCGCGCATCGAGCCAAAGGACTTGTGTAAAACCCTTTTCCTTTGCCTCTTCGGCTGCCAATAGGCTCGCCGCGTAGTTGCCCGCTGTTTTGGCCTCACCTATTCCGCCTTCGGCGGCGCGAATATATTTATCTTCAACATAAATCCTTATCGGGTTGAATCCCTCTTTGTAATAAGCCCCCACGGGTCCAATGATGATGAAAAAGACATAGTTATTGGCCGGACGAACACCAAGGTGGGGCTCTGTAGCAATCATGGTGGGCCGAATGTATAGGGAAGTTCCCGGACTACTCGGCACCCAGTCTTTATCAACCTGTATGAGCTTTTTAAGCCCTTCCATGCCCAGATCAACATCCATTTCGGGCATGCAGAGCCTGACGGCCGATCGGTTCATCCGTTTGAAATTCTCCTCCGCCCGAAAGAGATAGATGGAGCCGTCCGATCCCCGATAGGCCTTTAATCCTTCGAAAATCTCTTGGCCGTAGTGAATGCTCATTGCCGCAGGGTCGATGTGCAAATCGCCATAGGGCTCTATGCGTGGGTTGATCCATCCCTTGCCGGCCTCAAAGTCAATCAAAAGCATGTGATCGGTAAAGATGTCGCCAAAACCGAGTTTTGATTCGTCGGTTGGTTTTGGTTTTAATTGTTCGGCTTTTGCTGTCGTCACTGGGATTTCCATTGGTCAACTCCTTCTTCGATATCGCCAAAAGCTAGTGTCCATTCAAAAGAAAACACCGCAAATTTCCAATTCAGAAATGAGCAATTTTATGCAAGGTCAAGGAAGTCAAGGGATTGGGCGGAGACGTACATACAGTACGTCGCACAACTGATCCCGCAGATTGACGCTGAGATTGCGGAAAAGGGCCATTTCTGGATGGAAATCAGCTCAGGCTTGCTTTGATAGCATAAGCACCTGCCAAAAACAACACCCAATAAACTATCCCACCGCAAGCGGGCGGGGCAGTTTGTTTTTCCGGATTTGTTTTTCTAGGGGAGAGAGTTCATGAAATGCTTCACGTTACAGCTTTATCTGTGAGTACTCAGACCGAGCCATTTGGCAACTTTGGCAAGACGCCTATCCAGCGTCCAGAAATTGGCGCAGTTGCGAGCTGCAACTGCAAGGTGCAGGGCATCTGGAGCTCTGAGGGAGTGCTTCAGGGTCATAATCCATTCGGTTGCCTGTTCGAAATCCTGCAAGGTAATTGCGATTGCGCGGAGGGCTTCGGTATTTAGGTGACGATCAAGTGCCATCATGGCCTGCCTCGCACTTGATTCCTCCAATTCCTTTATCCTGAACTTCCTTGACAGTAAAGATGCAAACTCCACTCGCACGAGAGAACTTATAATGACAGAACCTTTAGGAAGTCCCAGTAGCTTTTTTTCGATTGTTTCACTGGCCTTCTCAGGAAGATAGTATGGGGCGAGGAAAGAAGTATCTATGTAATGTAATTCCATCAGTATCTTGAATCTTCTCGCATTTTGACAACAGTCTCTGAAGCAGGCAGACCTTTTATTTGAATATTCTCCCGAAAATCCTTCATGCTAACCAATTCGGAAGGCATCTCCGCTGATTTTAATACCGCCACTGGTTTTCCTCTCCGATGGATAACAACTTCCTCACCCTGCTCAACCATCGCTAAATAGGCAGATAGCTTTGCTTTTGCTTCTCTTACGTTTATGCGGACCATTGCACCCCCCCTTTTGTGACTACTTTATGTGGTTACATTTTAGGCATTTTGTGTACGTTGTCAAGGATAATAGATTGAAAGCGTATTTATTCTAAGTGATAGGTTTCATGATAGCCTTCCCTGCCCAGTAAAATTCCTTTTACGGCCGCAATATTCTCTTGCAATGTGGATGGCACTTTTCCCTTTGATGAGGCCAACCACTTGTGAAACTGCATATTTAGGTGGAATGGAGATCAGTATATGGGCATGATCTGGCATAAGATGCCCTTCCAATACTTCACATTCGCGTCTTCGAGCCAGCTTTCGGAATACTTCGCCCAAATATTTCGAAGATCACCATATTTGATTACCACACAATGCAATCTGAGGCAGGATGGAAAGTCGCCCATCGGGCAGAGTGCCCCCTTTCATCTGAACGCCTTCACCAGAAACAGGTCATGAAGGAATGCTAAATCAGGATAGAGATTCTAATGATATGGGATTTGTGAAAATCAAAGGTTTGATGCCAATTCTCACTGACATTTAGGATATCACGGTCACTTTCACGGCCTCATAGCCTCTGAAACCTTGATCAAACGTCACTACCCCCAGATTGGCTTTTTGAGCAAATGCCACAAGGTATGCATCGTTCCACACTTTGTGGGAGTATACCCGGTTGCTCGTGAACCTGCGCCAAGCTCGTTCCAGTTCTTCCGGTTCTTGCATGAAGTACACCCGTTCGTCCTCAATCAGTCGATCATAGCAAGACCACGCTGCATTCATAGTGACGGCCTCCTCCCTGAACACAGCGGGATTTGATGCAAGGCGGAGAAACCCCTGCTGGGTGAGACGGCAAAACGTGCAACTGTCAGATGCTGCCTCCTCAAACCATGCTTTCGCCTGCTTGTGGTGAGCGTGCACTTCGAACGTCAGCGCCAGCCATAAGTTAATGTCCGGCAAGTGCATGAAGATCCTCCTGGCTCAGAGCCTGTGCGATTTTTTCTGCAGTGAGGCGCAATGTGCCGGGGTGTTTCGATGGAACAAGCGGGAGCAGCACCCTTTTCCGGGAGATCTTTTTGATTGCACTGCGTTGGAGCTCATGGACAACAGCCTCGGTCAGAAACACCTTCAGGCTTTTTCCCTCCAGCGCGGCTGCCGCTTTTGCACGTCTAAGAATCTGGTCAGGAATATCGACGGTAGTTCTCATAAATGCATATATTACACAATTATGCTTTTATGTCAACCGAATTTTGATGCCCCCACAGCCTGAAATGGGCTAAAATATTTGTTTCATAATCTTCTATCCCCTTACGGATCTAATCCCTGACTTTTGTCAACCAGGATTTCCACATAATTTCGAAAAGCATGCCGCAGGCCTTTTGGGTGTCAAAATAGCATCCCTTTAGGTGCCCCTTGTAGGTTTCTACGAATGACTCAGCCCTTGCTAGCGGCGCAAATCCGGCTTCCACAAATCCCTTGTAGGTCTCCTCATAGTCTGAGACAAGAAAGCCCAGGTTAAAGAGTCCTTCTCCTCTCTTTTCTAGATAGTCCATATGGATCCCTTTGCCTTCCAAGGGTTGCATGAAGCAGAGTTCCACGGCTTCGAGCATGGCCTTGGCATAGAGCGCCTTGAAGTGCGTCCGTTCATCGCCATACCAATGTTTGTCGGGGACAAATTCATAAACCGTAAAGGGCCCCAAGCCTAAGAGCGAGCGATAGTTTTCAACGATTGCATCCATATTCTTAGTAAGGACATCTATTTGGTGTAATGGGGGCAGGTCTAACTTTGCCTGTAGCTTTATCGAATCAATATTCATACTTGGGCCTCGTTGAAAATCTAATACCTCGTCCTAAATCCGTTTCTCCTCCGGTCCCTATTATTAGTTAGGATTCAGGAAGGACGATAATAGCCATAGAATTGACTTCCCTG
>CAYWMP010000167.1:0-13104 GCA_964459445.1 uncultured Desulfobacteraceae bacterium | reverse complement strand
CTGATTTTGAAACATTCCCATGCATGCAATACAGTACCGTTGTTGAAGGAACAGCCTCTGATCCGGATGGAGATGATTTGGATTATCGCTGGTTGGAAGGGGAAACCCCGTTACAGGGCTGGCAAAGTGTTGGCGCAAATGGGGAAGCTTTCTTGGACGTGGCCACAGTGGATCCTCCTCTGGATTCCGGCCCGCATACTTTGACTCTTGAAGTTTCAGATGGAGAAGATGTCAGTTCTGATGAGATGGTACTAACCGTTCTCACTCCAGCAATGACCCTTGAGAACATCGCTGATGAGCTACAGAGCACTATGGATAGTTATTCAGGGACTTCTCTGTCGGATAAGCTGGAGGATGTCCTTGCAAAAGTTGAGACGGCTTTGGATGAACTCGAAAAGAGTCCCCCAGATAATCAAGCGGCTGTAGGCAACATCGATGGAGCAGTGGGTGACCTCGAAGCAGCAGTCATTGAGTGGCTTAATCCTGATCAGGGCGCACAACTCATGGATTGCCTTGCAGGTATTGCTAGGCAGCTGGCTGTTGACGCCCTCAACTATGCTATTGATCACGGCGGGAAGTCTGACGAGATAGGTGATGCGCAAGAGTATCTGGCTGAGGGAGACACTTTGAGAGCTTCGGAAGCATACAAGGATGTAGTCAACAAGTACAAGGATGCACTAGCTAAGGCCGAGAGTGCAGTCTCGTGATATGAGTCTCTACTGAGAATAATGCTTTACAAAACGGGTGGCGGGGTCAGCAATGGCCCTGCCTCTGTGATAACAGTCAGAGGTTATTATTGGCTATGGTCTGAATCTCGTTCACTTTTAAGTGTTCTAATGGTAAAAGAAAGAGAATCCGATGCGTTAAGACCACATGTTACGATAAGTAGTCTTCCATTCGATATTCAAATGCATTGTCAGATCAGATCCTGACGAGTTTTTGATGCCTGTCAGATCAATTCTCTGTAACTGCACCTAAATCCTTTCCATAAAAGAAGAAAAAAATCGTCCCTGCCACACCGAAGCCAAAGGCCATCATAAAGTTGGTTGCAGGGGAAATGATCCAGAGAAAGGCCCAGCCAAATGAAGGCCTGGGTCAGCCCGGGTTAACCATTTGATTATAGATCCAAATCTAAGTATAATGGCTCTATATTGGGGCTTAGAGCGCCTATTCTGGTGTCAAAAAGGGGATTTTAGGGCAGGTGTGAAAATTGTCTGAAGGAGTTGATATAGGAAAATGTATACTGCATAAATGGGGGCCTGGATGGAAAAACGAAAATACCATATAGGATCGTGACACTTTCAAAAAGAAAGAAAACGAAGGCAAAGCAATGAATGCAACAGAACGAAAGATTTTAGAGCGATTCAAAGGGCTTTTGGAAAAGAGGCTCCAGGTGAGTCAAATCACTTTGTTTGGATCAAGGGCCAGAGGAGACGCCGCCTCTGATTCGGACATGGATCTCCTGGTGATTCTTGATAACTTGACTGAGGACGCAGAGGAATATGTCAGTGAATGTGCATGGGAGGCTGGTTTTGATCATGGGGTTGTGATTGTTCCAGTAGTTTATGGCCAACAAGAATGGGAACATGGCTCGGAGCGATTTTCTCTTTTGGCTCGTGCCATTGAAAAGGAAGGGGTACCCATATGAAACCTGAAGAAACCGGGGTCCTTGTCACCCATCGTTTGGAACAGGCCCAAACGGCACTCGATGATGCTAAATACCTTTTGGATGGCAAACGAAGCCCTCAAAGCATTATCAATCGCTCATAGTATGCCATGTTTTATGCCACCATAGCTTTGCTTCAGAAAGTTGGAAAAATACCGTCAAAGAATGCAGGCGTTATTAGCCTATTTGATAGGGAGTTCGTGAATAAGGGAGTTTTCCCAAAAGAACTCTCAAAGGATTTCCACAGGGCCTTTGAACTCCGCCAGATTTCAGATTATAGGACTACGAAGCCGCTGAAGAGAGAGCAGGCAGAACAGATATGGAATAAGGCGGTTCGTTTTGTTGGCTCAATAAAGGGTTATCTGAAATGAGGATCACCTATGACCGAGAAGTAGATGCCCGTTACCTGCGTTTCAAAGTGTCAATGAAAGGGGGCGCTGATAAATTGGATACCTCATTGATGTCACAGCCGTGCCCAATTCTGAGATAAGAAAAATGTATTGTCCGATCATATTTTTGTGAGCTCTTGATGCCTGTCAAGTCAAGCCTCGGTAACTGTGCCTAAATCCTTCCCATAAAGGAAGAAATATATCGTCCCGGCCACGCCGAAACCAAAGGCCGTCATAAAGTTGGTTGCCGGTGAAATAGTCCAAAGAAAGGCCCCGCCAAAGGCGGCCATAGAGACGATAATATCTCGTACCAGGTAATAGGTCCCAAACATACCCGCCTTGCGGTCCTCGGGAGCAAGATCCATGATCAGGGCCTTTCTTGTGGGTTCACCAAACTCCTTAAAGCCCCTCAAGATGAATGCTAAAACGAGTACATAAAAAGACCGGCTGAAAAGCAGCACCAGGGGAAAAAAGGTAAAGAATACAAAGGTCATCACCACGAAGGGTTTTTTCGTTCCTTTGTCGGCCAGGTAGGCCACTGGGATATAGATAAGCATGGCCGTCACCATCTCAATCGTGGTCAGAATTCCGAATTCCACAGGTGACACACCTGCATGTTGAAGACACCAAATCACCACAAAAGCATAGGGTATCTGTTCACAGAACCGGATCATGATGTCGGAAATCAGGAGATTTCGAAGAGAAGGTCTCATCATGCCGAGCATGCGAAAGATATTCCCTTCCGCTTCTTTCTCATTCGCCTCTTTTGCTCCCCTATCATCTTCGATAAGCACTTGCTGCATCACGAGAGAGATGAATCCCATGACAAAGGCAACCATAAAGGCAAGCTTGATACCGCCTTTCGTACCATAGATCTGAATGAGAATCCCACCGACGACAGGCCCCAAGGCCATGGGTATGCGCCTTATGAGCGAGTGCATGGACACGCCCATGGTCCGCTTGTTGGTAGGTAGGGCCTTGGCAACGAGGCTCATGGAAGCAGGAAGGGATATCGCGGTCCAGGAAAGGAAAAACATGGACCCAATAATAACAGCCTGCCAGTAGGGAAAGAGGATCACGATCAAAAAGCCCATCATGGCGATCAGATTAAAGAAAAAGAGGGCCCTTTTATAACCGAATCTATCGCTCAGATACCCACCCGGAAAGGAATAGAGTGCACTGAGGAGGTTATCCATGCCATTCAGGAGACCTACGGATATTGCCCCGCCCCCTAGGGCTAACAGGTAAACAGGGAGGAATCGCTCCGCCAGCCTTTCCCCCATGCCCACCAATATGACCATGGTCAGGAGTGCGATGATGTTTTTTTGAAGCCCTAAAAACTCGGTTATTCTTGTCCGTTCATTCATGATTTATGCGCATTCATTGGCCGGATAAACTATCGATTATAGAAAACTATTATAGCACCCTTTGTCCGATCAGGTTTGGTTGTATTTATTTTAATAGTTATTTAGAATAATGCCATGCTAAGCATCGGCGATCTCGATCTTGAAAACCCACTTGTCATGGCGCCCATGGCAGGCATCACCAATCTCCCTTTTCGTCTTATGGTCAAACGGCTCGGAGCGGGTTTGGTGACCACCGAAATGGTGAGTGCCATGGGCATTACTCTCGGGCAGAAAAAGACCCTTGGCTATCTCGACACGAACCCGAATGAAAAACCCCTTGCCGTACAAATATTCGGCTCAAGAACCCAGGCCATGGCACGCGCAGCCCAGATCGCCGTTGATGCTGGTGCTGATATCATTGACATCAACATGGGCTGCCCGGTAAAGAAGGTGACAAAGACCGGGGCCGGCGCAGCGCTCCTTCGCACCCCTGAGAGAACGGCGGGGTTGGTTTCAGCGGTCCGGCTAGCCTGTGCCGTTCCCTTGACCGTGAAGATCCGCGCGGGGTGGTCACCGGGCAATCCAGTGGCCTGTGAAATGGCAAAAGTCCTTGAGGCGTGTGGTGTTGATGCCATAACCGTCCATCCACGCTTTGCCGTCACGGGCTACTCTGTCCCTGCCGATTGGACGTGGATAGGACGGGTCAAAGAATGCGTGAAGATCCCGGTTATTGGAAACGGAGATATTTTCGACCCATCCCAGGCCTTGGCCATGAAAAGGGAGACCTGTTGCGATGGCGTTATGATCGGCCGGGGCGCTGTCGGGAATCCCTGGATATTCCGGCAAATACTTCAAATTGAGAAGGGGCTCCCCTTTTCGCAACCTGATCTAAACGAGCGCAAATCCCTCATCCTGGACCACTTTGAGATGCTATCTGATTCCATGGGGGAGCACAGGGCGGCTTTGTCCATGAGGGGGCTGCTGCTTTGGTACACAAAAGGACTGCCCCATAGCAGTCACTTCCGTGGAGGCATTACCAAAATAAGGGATACCGAGTCATTAGTGGAGGCCATGGAAGACTATTTTCGTATGATAGGAGATGTAGTGAATTGAAGGTCAAACTGGCAAAGTCGTCAGGTTTCTGTATGGGTGTCAGACGCGCTATGGAGATGGTGCTGGCCGAAGCCAACAAAGAAGAAGGCCCGATCTTTACCTATGGGCCCCTCATTCATAACAAGCAGGTGATGGATCTCTTGGAATCCAAGGGCGTCACCTCAATAGAAGATGTTTCTAAACTTGAAGATGGGACGATCTTGATCAGGGCCCATGGCATACCACCCGATAAAAGAAAAATGCTTAAATCCTGCGGAATCCGAATCCTTGATGCGACCTGTCCCCGTGTCGCCAAGGTGCAAGCCATCATTCGTTATCATACCAAAAAGGGCTTTACGGCCGTTATTGCAGGAGACCGGAACCATGCTGAAGTCATCGGTCTTTTAGGTTACGGGAACGGTCAAGCCCACGTTATCAGCGCACCCGAAGATGTATCGAACCTGCCGGAAATGAACAAGGTTTTGCTTGTGGCACAGACCACACAGGATGAGCAGAACTTTGAAGAAATCAAATCTGAGATTAAAAAGCGCTTTCCGGATGCTCTGGTCATCGACACCATTTGCGATGCGACCCACCACAGGCAGGCTGAGATAAGATCCTTCTCCGGACAGGTGGACGGCGTGGTGGTGGTGGGTGGCTACCACAGCGGAAACACCAGGCGTTTAGCAGAGGTATCACAGGCCGCGGGGCTTCCCACTTTTCATATAGAGACGGAAGAGGAACTCGAAAAGGAAAAACTCTCATCTATGGAGGTCATCGGCGTTACCGCGGGCGCATCCACACCCAACTGGATGATTCGCAATGTCGTCCGAAAAATTGAATCCGTTCGAAGTAGCAAAGAGGGAATTCTTGGACGGGGCATTCTAAGAATCATAAAATCGCTTTTTTTAAGCAATTTTATCGTCGCACTTGGCGCCCTCGCCCTTGCCTTTTCAGCCATGATCATCTCCGGCAGAAATCCGGATTATATCCACCCATCCCTCGCATTCTTCTACATCTACGCTATGCATATCTTTAACCGCTTCCTGGATAAGGGCGCTAGTATCTATAACGATCCGGAGAGGGCGCACTTCAACAAAAGAAACAAGGCCCTTCTCATCTTTTCAGGTGTCGCATCCATGATCGGGGCTCTTACCCTTTCCTATTTCATCAGCCCTACCGTCTTATTTGTCATGGTGGGATTCAGCCTCTTGGGCATCATATACAGCATACCCATTGTGCCCGTCAGCCGGAGGCATCTTTGGAAATATACCAAAATCAAAGACATTCCCGGATCTAAAACCCTTTCCGAGGCTCTCGGATGGAGCGTGGTTATTGCTTTGATTCCTTTGATCGAACCCGTGCAGGCGGAATGGACAGCAAGCATTGTCTCCTTTGTCTTTGTATTTTCATTGGTATACGTGAGATCTGCTCTTTTCGATATCTTTCAATTCCAGGGAGACCTGATCGTGGGGGCAGAGACCTTGCCTGTGAGCATCGGCATCAAGCGGACGATTGTTGTTCTTAAAGAAGTCATCATCTCAGCGGGATTTCTCATCCTTGGTGCGGGTCTTTTTGGTTTTGTCGGCGTTGTTTGTTTTCTTCTTCTATTGTGCTTCATTACTTCCTTTCTATCGATTCTCGCCTATGAGAAACGGTGGCTTCTTCCTGGCAAGCGCCTCGAAGGCCTTGTCGAAGCCAACCTGTACTTTGCAGGCCTTTTGGCTCTCTTCTGGCATCTTTTGTCATGACCTGGGTCAGCGTCATCATCCCAACTTTCAATAGGGCCCAAACGCTTCTAAGAGCCCTATCATCCATCCTTTATCAGACTTTTTTCGATTATGAGATTATCGTTGTAGACGATGGGTCCTCTGACGATACGCCTGGCCGGTTAGCCCCCTTCCATGATCATATAAGGTGCATTTCCCATGATCATAACTTGGGTGTTTCCGCTGCAAGAAACACGGGGATCAAGGCAGCAAATTCTCCTTTTATCGCCTTCCTCGATTCGGATGATTATTGGCTGCCACAAAAGCTTGCGGCGCAAGCGGCTTTTTTTAATAAAAACCCTGAGGCCGTTGCTTGCCAGACTGAGGAGATCTGGATCAGAAACGGTGTGCGAGTAAACCCACAAAGGAAACATAGAAAACCGTCCGGGGACATATATATACCGTCCTTAAAGCTCTGTTTGGTGAGCCCCTCAGCCGTTGTGGTCAAAAAATCTTTGTTTGATGAAGTGGGGCTTTTTGATGAAGACCTTCCGGCCTGTGAAGATTATGACCTTTGGCTCAGGATTTCCTGCCATTATCCCATTTATCTTTTGGAAGAGTCCTTTGTCGTCAAGGTGGGAGGCCATGAGGATCAACTGTCCTCAGCCCACCCCGGCATGGATCGCTTCAGGATCCAGGCCATGGTCAAGATGATCGAGAGTGGAAAACTCAGGGAACATCAACTTGTGGCCACGCTCTTTGAAATGAAAGAAAAATGCCGGATCTATGGAAACGGGTGTGTTAGGAGGGGAAGAGAAGAAGAGGGGAAATATTATCTTGCGCTTCCCGACAAGATCGAGAATGATTTAATGCTATATTAATGCTTTTATGCTAATTTTAAATTAATTTAAATTAATATAAAATGAAAGTGGGTATCCAGTTTACTCAACCGACTACAAGATGTAGCTGTCAGATATTGCGCGCTATAAGGCTAATTCTTCGCATTTGATGGAGCCGCCCTCAGCCGAGCTTTTTTAGGATTCCAGGATGCAATAATTTTAACCAGTGAAATCAACTGCTTATGTGTATCGAAATTCGACAGTGTTCCATAATCTATGAACAAGCATCGAACGAGATGCTCAATCGCCTGAAAAGGCAGCGCACATCTTTTTCACAACATATAGGGACCGGTTGAGTAAACTGGATACCCACTAAAATGAATATTATAATGATTATATGTTAATTCATAATTTATTCGATATAGATCGAACTTTTTTTTGGTAGGGTTATCTGCCTTTATACCAGCTGTCAGTATTACACTTTCGAGAGAACCATCACCTCCACCTGACCTTCCAGAGCTTCCTTAAACCTATTGGCATCTCCCTCATCTCCAACGATGGCTCCATAATGCATCGGAATAGCCAATTTAGGTTCAATGGCTAGAGCTGCCTTAACGGCCTGGTCTGCACTCATCACATAGGTCCCCGAGACCGGTAGAAACGCAATATCCACTTTGAAGTCTTTCATTTCGGGGATGAAGTCCGAATCTCCGGTGTGGTAGATGCGGGTGCCGTCCACTTCAACGATGAAGCCTAGCCAGGCATTTTTCCTGGGGTGAAAATCTTTGTCAACGTTGTAGGCCGGAACGGTCTCTATTATTACGTCGTCTATCTCGATGTTTACGCCTGGATCCAAAACTCGCACGTCACCCGATAGTTTATTCGCAGCGCCTTTCTCCGTAATGATGACTGTTTCTTGTTTTTGGATTTTGGCCACATCCTCTGGTGAGCAATGATCAAAATGGTCGTGGCTCACCAATATAATATCGGCTTTTGGCCCTTCTTTGATTTGATAGGGATCAAAATAGATCGTCTTATGAGAATCAATCCTGAAACTGGCATGACCCAACCATTTAATCTTTTGTGCCATCTCTTCAATCATTCAAATCGCCTCCTGTCGGGAATGCCCCATTTTCAATTTTGTATTCCTTATTTCATTCTTGAACGTATTTATTAGACATTAGGTGAGAATTTCGAGCAAACGGTCCAACTCTTCATCCGAGAAAAAATGAATGACGATACTTCCTTTTTTGCCGGATCTCTTGATGTCTACCTTTGTACCGAGAGACCTTTTTAGTTCATCGGATAGAGACTGGATGTAATGATCTTTTTCGATAGATATCTTTTTGGACTTTTTAATCTTCTTTTTTTCCTTTGATAGCTCCTCCGCCTGGCGAACGGAGAGCGATTTTTTTAGAATCAAATTTCTGAGCTTCATTTGATGTTCATTGCCTTTTAGCCCGGCGATGACTCTAGCATGCCCCATGCTGAGTCGTTCATCAATGAGATCCTGTTGAATAGCCCTTGGTAGTCTCAGTAATCGTAGCGTGTTCGTTATGGTTGAGCGTTCCTTGCCCAGTGCTTTCGCAAGGGCTTCCTGCGTCGTGGTGCTGTCTTCCAGCCATTTTTTATAGGCAAGGGCCTCTTCAATGGGATTAAGGTCTTTCCTGTGAATGTTTTCGATGAGGGCCAATTCCAAGGACTCCATGGGCGTTGTTTCTCGTATGACAACAGGAATCCTTTCAAGACCTGCCTTTTGGGCGGCACGCCAGCGGCGCTCTCCTGCTATCAGTTGATACCCGTCCCCGGCTGCGCTGACAAGTATGGGAGTCAAAATCCCCTTCTCTTTAATGGAACTGACCAGATCATCCAATTCATTCCCCTCGAAGGTTTTCCGAGGTTGAAGAGGATTTGGTTTGATGGACTCTAGGGGACAGTGGAAGAAGCCTTCATTTCCTTCGGTCAGCTTGTTGGCCTCAGGTATGAGGGCCGAAAGTCCCTTTCCTAGGGCTTTATGTTTGGCCATGGTGATCTACTCCCAGGCCCATGATTTCCTGAGCCAATGCCAAGTAACTCTGGGCTCCTTTTGATTTGACGTCATAAAGGAGAATGGGTTTCCCGTGACTGGGCGCCTCGCTAAGTCGTACGTTTCGAGGGATGATTGATGCAAACACTTTGTCCTTAAAATGGTTTCGCACTTCTTCTTCCACTTGAAGGGAGAGGTTATTTCGAGCGTCGTGCATTGTCAGCAGTATTCCAGCCAATTGGAGAGAAGGGTTAAGACTGTTTTTGACCGCTCTTACTGTTTTTAGTAATTGGCTGAGCCCTTCCAAGGCATAATACTCGCACTGAAGGGGAATCAATACCGAATCTGCGGCCGTTAAGGCATTCAGTGTTAGAAAACCCAATGAGGGGGGGCAGTCGAGGAAAATGAAGTCATAACGTTCCTTAAGCGGCCTCACCCTTTTCCGCAGCCGATACTCCCTTTCATCGACCGAAACCATCTCTACCTCTGCCCCGATCAAATCATTGGTAGCGCCAAGGATATATAGGCCGGGCAGATCCGTCTCAAATATCGCGTCCTCCTCCAAAGCGGTTCCCAGGATGTATTCATAGAGACCGTTGGTCAATTCCGATTTGTCCAGCCCCAATCCCGTTGTTGCGTTTCCCTGGGGATCACAATCGACCAATAGGCAATTCTTCTCAGCCACGGCTAGAGAGGCGGCCAAATTGACTGCGGTTGTTGTCTTTCCAACTCCACCTTTCTGGTTGGCTATAGAAATGACCTGCCCCATTTTGTCTCCCATGTCTCCTTAATTCAAAAACTGCCCCCTCGAAGAGCATTTCAGTGGCAACGAAGATCCCGCCAAGTCGCTATGAATACATCCATTTCGAGGATAAGTGTTTTGCCTCAACATTCAGTTCGGCATAGCTGTTAACACAACCGTCTCTTTTAATAAAGAAAAAATATGTTTCACGTGGAACATTGAAAGTCATTCATAATATTGGCTTGGATGTGGCTCCTACCCCTAAGATTGTCCCTCGAATATCATTAATTCACGAACGAACATAAAAACTGTCCCTAATAATATTAATTGTTATTTATTTCATTTAGTATGATTTGTTATCTTTTATTACAATTTTATTTTAACTGCCCTTTTTATAGCTAATATTTGTCAATGCCCCTAAATTTTTCCTAAATAAATTCAAAGAACACCCAATAGATAGGGGAGTCCGAATGGATTACCTTTCCTAATGGAGGTTTCCACGATAGAATATAAACTCAGCGTCAATTCCAAAACGCATGACTTTAGTCATCTTCTACGTCCTATTCATCCCGCACTTTCGAAAAGAGGAATGGGGGAATGCCTGAATGGAGGTTTCTTAAGTGAAGATTAGATCTCAAAAGGTAATCCGTATCTTCATTACTATCCTTGCGGTTCTTGGTTATTGTTTTGAGCATGCCGATATAGCATTCGCAGGGAAGACCCGGAACACGTTATGGGGAATCAAATCCGAAACCAATGTCGTCTATCTGCTGGGATCTTTGCATCTCTTGAAGAGCGAAAACTACCCTGTTGATCCCCAAATTGAATTCGCCTTCCGTGATAGCCAGGTTATCGTCTTCGAATTCGACCTAAGAGAGATGGAACAACAAAAAAACCAAGAATTGATGTTTAAGAAAGGCACCCTTCCGCAAGGGGAATCTTTGAAGAACCGGCTCAGCAATGAAACCTACACCTTGGCCCATAAAAAATGTGCGCAATTGGGATTGGATATAGCCGCCTTTCAACAACTCAAGCCTTGGCTTTTCTCCATTACGATTACAATGATGGAATTGCAGAGGCTTGGATTCAATCCCCAATTCGGTTTAGACAAATATCTATTTGCAAAAGCCATTAAAACAAATAAACGGATTATGGGCCTGGAGACGATCGAATATCAGATCGATCTCTTCGATAGGCTTCCTGAGAAGACGCAAGATGCCCTTGTTATGCAAACCCTGAGAGATTTTGATGTCATCGAGGAACAAGCGAGTTCCATGATTGAGGCATGGTCAGTTGGTGATCTCGTGAAGTTAGAAGCCCTGTTGCACGAAAACCTTAAAGAATTCCCCGCAATCTATGAAGCACTATTTTCCAGGAGAAACAAAAACTGGATTTCAAAAATCGAATCCCTTTTTGGTAAGCCTGAACACTATATGGTGGTAATCGGAGCGGGACATCTTGTTGGTGACGGCGGCATCCTGGAGATGCTTCGGCGAAAAGGGTATATATTGGAACAACTTTAGTGAGTGCCCATTCAAAAATGGCCATTATTCACAATTTTCCGTCTTTGCTACACGTTGCAAACGCCTGAAGCTACGACGGGACAAGCAATGTCAGGCTTTTTGCCCAATTGAATAACTGCGAAGACATAGATGTTTTCCTTCGACGGGCCTTGAATAAAGGATCAAGATCAAATAAAAGGACGGAGACTTCGTGCCCGACGTTCAAATGCACCAGGATGAGTATTTCCATCTTGAGGCTTTAGCTCCTTACACCACGATTCCTTGACTAAACGAGTCAAACAAATCTGACGAGCGTTGACAAACCAAAGGTGTTCCGAGTGTTCAGTGGTTCAGAGTTCAGCCTGTCGAGAGCCTCCAGGTCGAACGAGAGGGAGCTGAGGCAAGGAATCAGTTTTTCTTTCCTGAACGCTGAACCACTGAACACTTGCATTACCTGAGGCTTCGAAACAATGATAAACGTTGATTCAATGTTGAAGGAAATTTCAAATATGTTTGGTTAGGGTTTCATTGATCGATTATTCAAGGGCCATCGAATGGATAAGAATACATCCACAAAAACCTGAGAGGATGAAATGACGGATGATCGAATCGGGCTTGACCACGGCAGCGGAGGTGAAGCATCCCACGAATTGGTAGAAACGGTTTTTCTCAGCCGCCTTGATAATGCCTTTCTGACAACGTTAGATGACAGCGCGGTAGTGGAATTTCCCGGTTGTAAGCTGGCCTTCACAACGGATTCTTATGTGGTTGACCCAATCTTTTTTCCGGGCGGCGACATAGGCAGTCTTTCCGTCCATGGAACGGTAAATGATCTTTCCATGCAGGGAGCGAATCCGCTTTATCTAACACTCGGTCTTATCATTGAAGAGGGCTTCCTCATGAATGACCTCCGGAGAATCATTGATTCCGTGGCGGAGGCCAGCAATGAAGCGAAAATAAGCATCGTAGCGGGCGATACAAAGGTTGTCCCGAAGGGCAATATTGACAAGCTCTTCATCAATACGTCCGGTATCGGCTTGATACCCGAAGGGGTAGACGTAGGTGCCGGAAACGCCCGTCCCGGAGACAAAGTGATCATTAATGGAAGTATAGGGGATCATGGTATGGCCATACTTTCAAAACGTGAAGGCCTCGAATTCAAATCCTCCTTATCAAGTGACTCGGCTCCGCTAAACGCTCTCACTGCTGATATCCTGGCCCTGTGCCGAAGCATACATGTGCTTAGGGATCCCACCCGGGGCGGGGTGGCTACTGCGCTCAATGAAATAGCGGGGCAATCGAGGGTCGGCATCCGTCTTTTCGAAGAAGAGCTCCCTATCTGTCGCGCCGTTTTTGGGGCCTGTGAAATCCTGGGTATTGACCCTCTCTATGTAGCTAATGAAGGAAAATGCCTTGTTATTGCCCCTGAGAAGGATGCCCATGACGTGGTTGAAACCATGAAGAAAAGCAAATATGGGAAAGGCGCAAAAATCATTGGTGAGATCGTTGATGAAAATCCCGGAAAGGTTCTTTTAAAAACGGCCGTAGGGGGTACCCGCATCCTATCAATGCTGACTGGGGAGCAGTTGCCTCGTATATGTTAATGGTTTATAAGACCCTAACCCTTTATGCTTTATAAAGGTATTTGACCCAATAGATACTCGGGGATCAAAAGAAAAAAACATAGTTGTTGCCAGCGACTTAATTGAAGTCCGCATTAGGAATTGATAGCTTCCCTTTTCCTTTTCTATAACCGGCGAACGCCCCAGCCCAATGGACATATCGGATACTCA
>CAYWMP010000166.1:0-13122 GCA_964459445.1 uncultured Desulfobacteraceae bacterium | reverse complement strand
TCTTCAACTACTTGATATTATTTCTTAGATAGGACAGAACAAAAACACCCTGAGTTTTTTGTAAGCCCTATTGACAAAGGATTATGATTTGATGTAGGGTGCTTTGTTTGGAAATCGATCCGATAAACCCGTTTATTATTGCGGGGCTATTGGTTTCCCGGCTCCCGGGTCGCGTGTTTAAACAGAGAATATGGGGCCTTTGCAAAAAGGGAGCACAGAATCAGGCTAAAATAGATGAGAAGGGGGTGATGACTACGGTTAGAAATGATGTCATGGACATGGGTCGGCTGAAATCAACGGCTGAATCTATGGACAGAATCGCCTCATTGAAGCCCCTTTGGTGCTTCCGGACCTTAGGAACATCAACCGCACATTTGCGCCTTCTCACTGAAGAGATAGGAGTCTAATATGGTGTAGGCTGTTGAATGATCTCATTCCTGGGTTAGGGAAGCATCTCTTGACATTCGAGGGATGCTTTTTTTTTGTAACGGTTGAGCCACTAAGACACGAAGGCACAAAGACGGAACAGGAAGTTTAAATCTTTATTTAATTTGGACCTTTGTGGCTTAGTGACTTAGTGGCAAAAATCTTATCTTTAGAATAACGGAGTAATTCATTATGAAAGTCATTGTTCACGATAATCAAATAGAGAAAGCCATCAGAGATCTAAAAAAGAAACTCACAAAAGAAGGTTTCTTTTCTGAGATCAAAGAACGCCGTTTCTATGATAAACCGAGCGTCCAGAAAAAGAAAAAACAGGCCAAGGCCGCTAAGAGGCGTCGCAAAAGAATGAGGAAGTTCTCTTAATCCACCTTTTCAAGCCACAAAGGAACCGGGCTTTGTATAAGGATCGGGGTGCGGGTCCGGTTTCTTCCAACCCCTTCTTTTTTGGCCCATTGTTATTCTTCACCAAAGGGATTATTCGGAATGGGCCGTTGGTTGAACTAGGGCGTTAACTCCCTGCTATTCGTCCCATTCTCTCCTTATTTGTTGGGGTTTTTTCCTTGACAAAAAAAGGGTCAATTAGTAAATACGCAGAACCGTTAGTCCCATCAACAAGTTATTTTTATTACCTTTCTAGCAAGGATTGATCCCATGGAAAATCGATCGAATGCTTCTGAAAAGGCCCAAATGGGCCAATGGATCCAATCTCTCATTGGCACGGTTTTGTCCTATTATGCTTGGATCATTTCTCAACCGTTTCGCAGTGGATTGGTCTACTTCCTCGGGGGAATGATCCCATCCCTCTTCATCGGATGGATCCTCTTCCCCGTGGCTCTCTATTCCGAGCAGCCGCAACCCGTCAATTTCAGCCATGCAATTCACGCCACTGAGGATATTGTGGAAGGCGAAACGGAACTTGAACGCTGCCTCTATTGCCACGGGTTCCGTGATGACGGTTCCTTTGTGGGTATCCCAAAGCTGGAGTCCTGCACGGAGTGCCACGATGATCCCGAATCTCCTATGGGCGAAGAACCTGAAGAGGAACGATTCTTAAAGGAATACGTGGCCGAGGAAAAAGAAGTCCAATGGCTCTCCTACTATAGGCAGCCCGATTGCGTGTACTTCTCCCATATTGCCCATGTGAAAATGGGCAAAGAAGATTGCCGCACCTGTCATGGCGACCATGGCCAAAGCGAACAATTGCCTCTTTACCAGAAAAACCGTATTACCGGATACAGTAAAAATATCTGGGGAACAAACATCGCCGGCTTCAAGTTTAATCCCTGGGATCGCATGAAAATGGATGACTGCGCCGAATGTCATACCGAGAGAGGTCAAGAACAAAACAACGCCTGCTTTGTCTGCCACAAGTAAGAGGAAAACCGATATGGAAGAAAACAAAAAGAGCCTCCCTGAACTCATTGCCTTTAATAGAAGGAATTTCATCAAGCTCATCATTGGTGGCGCTGCCGGCATCCATATAACGCCGCTCCCCTGGAAGCTCATGGATGATTCCGCCATCTGGACCCAGAACTGGCCCTGGATGCCTGTCCCGGAAACAGGAGAATTTAACCATGTAAAATCCGTATGCACATTGTGTCCCGGCGGATGCGGTATTGAAGTGCGCAAAGTGGACGATAGGCCGGTAAAGATCGAAGGACGCACCGATTATCCCGTCAATCCTGGGGGCCTCTGCCCGCTGGGCGTGGGCGGTCTGCAACTTCTCTACAATGAAAATGCACGGTTTACCGGTCCTATGAAGCGGGTCGGGCCCAGAGGATCGGGAGAATATGTCAGTATCTCCTGGGGAGAAGCCCTCAATGAACTATCCGAACGTATAAAGGGTCTGCGAAAGGAAGGCAGACCTGATAGCCTCGCCGCTGTGGACGGCAATCCTTCAAGATCTTCCATGTCCCTCCTCATACAGCGTTTCTTAGAGGCCGTTGGGAGTCCCAATTATCTTAGAATTCCCAATGTTGAAGACACCTATGCCCTGGTGAATCGGCTTATGCAGGGTAATCAAGGTCCCATGGCCTATGATCTTGAAAATGCCGGCTTTGTCCTCAGTTTCGGCTGCGGTCTCATAGAAGGGTGGGGTGCTCCGGGCCGCATGATCAATGCCTGGAGACTCTGGCGAAGCGGCCCTCCCACCAAGTGGGTGAAAATTGTACAGGTCGAAGCCCGGGCATCCAATACGGCATCCAAGGCGGATGAGTGGATCGCCCCACTGCCCGGAACCGAGACCGCCCTGGCCCTGGGGCTGGCCCATGTCATGATCAAGGAAGGGCTCTATGACAAGTCCTTTGTCAAAGACCATTGTTTCGGCTTTGAAGACTGGACCGATGATGACGGCAAATCCCGCAAAGGATTTAAGTCTCTTGTCCTTGAAAAATATTCTCCAAGGGACGTTGCCGAAATCACAGGGTTGGACGCAAACCTCATCACATCCCTTGCAAATGTTTTTGGTAGAGCCGACAAGCCCCTTGCCCTTTTCGGCAAGGGCAAAGGCTATATGAACGGCAGCCTCTTTGAATTTATGGCCATTCACAGTCTGAATGCCCTGGCAGGCAACATCAACAAACCCGGAGGAGTCCTGGTCCATGATCCGCTCCCCTTGAGCGCCTGGGCGGAAGTAAAAAGGGATGCCTTTGCCAATGCGGGCCTCAAGAAACCCCGCCTTGACGGAGCCGGCAGCGCGAATTACCCCTTCACAACTTCGAACATTACCAATTTCTCAAAGGCCGTCGGCAAGGCTGGAGAGGCTGGTGTAGACACACTCCTGGTTTTCGCATCGAATCCAGCCCACAACCTGCCGGATGGCGGCGCCTTTATGAAGGCGTTGCAGAAAATACCCTATATCGTGAGCTTCTCGCCTTACAAAGATGAGACGGCCTTGATGGCGGACCTTATCCTGCCGGACCACACCTATTTGGAAAAAGTTGATGATATTGTTTGGCCCACAGGTATCCAGTATCCCTTGTATGGGCTGACAAAACCCGTGCTTTACCCCCTCTATGACACAAAAAACAGCGGAGATGTGATCATCCGGCTTGCCAAGAAGATCAGCAAATTCGTGGGAGCGATTTTTCCCTGGAAAAGCTTTGAGGCCGCCCTTAAAGACCGGGCAAAGGGGCTCTTTTATGCCGACGGCGGTATCACCAGCCACGAAGATGCGCCGCCCGTATGGAAGGGGTTCGGTCAGCGTCGCGCCGTGAAATCAAAATACAAATCCTTTGATGACATGTGGAAGAAGATCAAATCCGAAGGATTCTGGTATCGTCCCACACATGATTTCGGAAAATGGGCTACGGTGTTTAAGACGCCCACCGGGAAGTTCGAGTTCTATAGTAAGGGCATCGAACTCGCCGCGGGTGAATCGGCATTAGACGAAATGGGGATTGGCGCCAAGGGTGACGAGGCCATGATGCCCCATTACGAACCGGCCAATTCAGAGGTGGATGACAAACGATTTCCCCTGCGCATGATCCCCTATTCTCTGATCAACCTGGTCAGTGGGTGGACCTCCAGTCCGCCCTATCTTTATAAAACCCTTACCGACAGTCAACTGCTGAAGGCCGAATCCTTTGCCGAAATAAACCCCCAAACCGCCGCGGAATATGGCTTGAAAGAGGGCGATCGAATCATCGTAACGTCTCCGAAAGGGGAGGCAAGGGTTCGGGTGAATCTCTTTGAAGGGGCTATGCCGGGCATTGTTTTTCTCCCTCTCGGTCTGGGGCACACGGCCTTTGACGCATTCCAACAGGACAAGGGGGCGAACCCTAACAAAATTATTGATAGCCGCGAGGACCCATTGAGTGGACTGCCCGTCTGGTGGGAAACCCGGGTTAGGATCACGAAGGCATAGAAGACAAAACGGGGTAGATGATGAAACAAGACGAAAACGGGAAGTATAAATACGGGATGGTCATCGATCTGGACAAGTGTACCGGATGCGGGACCTGCATGATCGCTTGCGCTTCGGAAAATAATGTCAATGTAAGACCGGATGAATCGGATAAAGAGCGCAGTATCACCTGGATGAAAGTCTACAAGGTTACCAATGGTAAACCCTTCCCCCACACAGAGGTGAGCTTTTTTCCCAGACCCTGCATGCACTGCCACCATCGCACCCCCTGTACTTCCGTGTGCCCGCCGACGGCCACAAAGATGGATTACCACACCGGAATCGTCAGTCAGATATACACCCGCTGCATCGGCTGCCGGTACTGTCAGGCGGCCTGTCCCTATCAGGTCAGGTATTTCAACTGGTGGGACGGGTTTTCTTTGATTACGCCTTTCTCAAAGGGGATGGATCGCGCCCTCTCACCGGAGGTGTCTCCTCGAATGAGAGGGGTTGTTGAAAAATGCTCCTTCTGTCACCATCGACTGATGAGTGCCAAAAACATGGCCTATGCCGAGGGGAGAAGAGAGCTCTTGGAGCATGAGTATCAAACGGCTTGTACGGAAATCTGTCCGGCCCAGGCCATTACCTTTGGAGACCTCAATCAGCCGGGACATCGGGTAACCAAGCTGAGCAAGAGCCCGAATGCCTTCAGGCTTTTAGAACGCCTTGGAACCGAACCCAAGGTATACTATCTCTCCACCAGGGACTGGGTGCGAAAGATGGCAGACAACTACCGTCCAGGGGAATTTAAGCCTGTTAACCCTGTGTCAGGTTGAACCTTTCAAAAGGTTCACACGCTTCACTGATTCTCAGGAGGACTATTGAATGGATTCCGCATTAATACCGGAAGGTGTAAAAAGGTGTTCGGCGCCGCGATTCTTTGTCTGGACCCTCCCATGGGTGGGTCTATTGGCCTGGGGAGGACTTTCCGCCGTTCTTTGCCTTGGATTGGGTCTTAACCAGACCAATATGAGCGATGTTTTTGCCTTCGCCGTTTGGATCGTATTCGATCTGGCGATCATTGCACTCGGTGCGGGCGCCTTCTTTACGGGATTTTTGACCTATATTATCGGAAAGAAGGAGTTGAAGGACATCATCAATGCGGCCGTGGTCATAGGCTTCATTTGCTACTCAGGCGCCGTGGCCATGTTGGGAATCGATATCGGACAGCCCCTTAGGGGTTGGTTTATTTTTTGGCACGCCAACGTCCACTCCATGTTGGTGGAGGTGTCCTTCTGCATCACGGCCTACCTGGGTGTTTTGGCCATTGAATATGTGCCGCTCATCCTCGAGAATCGGAAACTGGATGAGATAAAGGAATTCCACGTCTTCGGGCATAACCTCCATCACATCATGGCGGTCTTTGCGGCCACAGGAACCTTCCTGTCCTTCTTCCACCAGGGCTCCCTTGGCGGCATGTTCGGCGTGATGTGGGCCAGACCCTTTGCGGCCAGGTGGGAATTCTATATCTGGCCGACCACCTTTTTCCTCTTTATCTTCTCGGCCATTTCGGCCGGGCCCTGTTTTACCATACTCTGTACAAAACTGACGGAGGCCATTACCGGAAAGAAACTGGTTCCGGACAAGGCCATTCAAACACTGGCAAAAATCGCGGGATGGCTCCTGGCGGGGTATATGGTTCTTAAGATTATCGACACCCTGGCATGGATGTGGGGTATCGTTCCGAGTGCAGGCCTCAAGTTGATTGACTTTTACAGGGAAGGGCCCTACGGCATATGGCTTTTGATCATGGAGATCATCATATGCGGCATCATCCCGGCCATTATCTTGCTTATACCCCAGGCAAGACAACATAGGGGCTGGCTCATCTTTGCCTGTCTGTTGAATTGCACGGGCGTTGTCTTGAATCGTTTTGTCTTTATTGTGGTCACATTGGCTATACCTGTCCTGCCTTTTGCCAGATTCTGGAGTTATCTGCCGACCTGGCAGGAATGGGGCATTTCCATGGCGGTGATCGGATACGGCATCTTGCTGTTCTCGGCCTCCTACCGGTATCTTCCCCTTTTCCCAAAGGAAAAGGAACTCAACGCCGTGGCCGCATAATTTCATCCGTCCTTTGAGGGCGTGAAAGGGAGATAGAAAATGACGCCACTCTCATTTGAATGGCAATGGACCGCAGATTATTTCATCTTTATGGGACTCCTATATATTGCCCTGCTTATCGTGGGAGGCGGGCTTATCTTCACCTATATCAAGAGTTGGCTGGATCTGTCGTCCGAAGAAGGCGCGGGCGAATCCGAGGAGCTATCTTACAGATCCCGTTATTCCAACTACTAAAAGTATCTTTCAGTCGGATATTCTCGAATGAAGGGCAGGCCGCAATCCATCTTTGAAGATGGAATTTGCGGCCTGCCCTTCATTTTTGGGGAATGTCCCTGATTCGTTTTCTGTAGCAAAACATGAATTCAGATCCTGTCTTAGATTGCGATGGCGAAAAAGCGGCTCCTGCAATCGTGGGTGTTATATAATATTTTCTGACGGAAAATTTTTGGGAGGATGGTCTTTTGTTATGAAGAAAAAATCTGCGATTATCTTTGATTGTGACGGTGTGATGTTCGACTCACGCCAGGCCAATATCAATTTCTACAATCATCTACTCAACCATTTCGGCCTCCCGCCCATCCCCGAGGAACAGGTACCCTTTGTCCATACGAATACCGCAGAGGCCTCTGTACGCCACATTTTTCAAGGCACTGCCTTTGTTGACCAGGCCCAGGCCTATAGAATGGCGATGGATTATACACCCTTCATTAAGGACATGATCTTGGAAGAGGGTCTTATCGAGTTATTGAGCGCACTCAAAGTGCGATATGGGCTGGCCGTAGCGACCAACAGGAGCAACACCATCGGCCGGGTCCTTGAGTTTCACAACCTGGACACCTATTTTGACATCGTTGTATCTTCACTGGATGTGACGCACCCCAAACCCCATCCGGAATCCCTTTTCAAGATCCTCGATTTCTTTGGCATCGAATCGCATTCGGCCTATTATGTGGGGGATTCTTCTATTGACGCCGATACGGCAAAAGCGGCAAGTGTACCCTTTATCGCTTTCAAAAACATGGAACTGGATGCGGCCAATCACGTTGAAAACCACACAGAAATAGCCGAATTCCTCGAGTTGGAATCCGTGGGTTTTTAGGACGGTAGCCTTAACGACTACTGACGGAAGGAGGAAGAACGGTGGGTGTCAAGAAGATGAGGAGTTCAGTTTTTTCGTCATCTTTGTGCTGCGACCTGAACATCCATCCGATAAGAGGGATCTTGCTCAATCCGGGAACCGCTGCTTTATTTAGACTGTAATCCTGCTTGTAGATGCCGCCAATCACCACTGTTTCGCCGCTCCTTACCATGAGCTTCGTGTCGACCGACTTCCGGTTTATTAAGGTCGTATCAGGCGATGTATCATCCGTGACGGCAATGTCCATGGTCACATAATTATTAAAGCTGACCGTCGGTGTCACGGTAAGGGATAGGGTGGCGTCAAGGGTGGCCGCTTCTACATTTTCAGTGGCCGCGATAATACGGGATTGCCCTCGACTGATGACCGCCTCCTCCCCGTTGCTTGCAACGATCTTGGGCGCGGAGATGATTTTCGTTATCCCTCTTGTCTCCGCCAGGGCAATCTTGGCATCTATGGACGTGCCTCTCAGGCCGAATCCTCCCAACTTGGTAAACACGAGCCCCGATAAGGCGGTAGCGCCTGCCGCCAGAGCGGTATTAAAGGTGGGGGTGTACCGGTTGCCGCCGTCCGGGAAATCGCCTGCCGTATTGTTTGGTGCCCAGGCCGGCGCTCCGGACCAAGTCACATTCTTGTTATTGACTTGCTGGTGATCGAAGTCCCATTGGACGCCGAGGCTTCTCGTGAATTCATCCGTGGCATCGACGATGCGGGCCTCTATCATGACCTGTTTCACCGGGGTGTCAAAATGTTTTACCGTCTTCCTGGCCTCATTGATACTGGACCTGATATCGACCATGATGATCGTGTTTGTGCGCTCATCGATGCTTACTTTCCCCCGATTGGACACGACGATGTGATCTTTGATATCATCTGCAGCTGCAAAATCGACCGGAATGTACTCTGTTTCCACGGGTTCCAACTGCTTCTTCTTCTCCGCTTCTTCCGCCCGTTTTCTCCGTTCCGCCTCAAGTCTTGCCCGGTATTCTTCAATTCTTCTTCGTTCTTCTGCTTCGACCTGAGCCATTTTTGCCTTGGTCGTGATCCAAATGACATTACCGACCTTCCGCTGGCGCAGATTGTTGTTTTCAAGGATCACATCGAGGGCCTGATCCCAGGGCACATTTTTTAGCCTCATGGAGACATTCCCCCTGACTTCGGGACCCCAGATGATATTCAATTGACTGACCTCTCCGATGAGGCGCAGGATATTGGTTACATCGGCATTTAGGAAATCCATGGTCATGGGCGTCCCGGTGTATTGCTTTCTACTGATTCCGGGGATCTGGACCGCTTCTTCCCGGGGCGGGACTTGCTCTGCGACAGCCGGTGCGGATGGCGACTCCGATGCTTCCGCCCGCGCGGCGGTCGGTGTTTCAGCGAGCATTGCGGCGGGCGCCTCGGTCTTCGGCTGGGTCAATTGTACGGGGACCAGGAGTTTTTCAGGCGGTTTGATACTGCTTGGACCAAAATCAATGGTTATGGTCTCATCGGTCTGCTTCACATGATAGGGAACCATTTCCTTGAGGGCGATGGCAATGGTGATCTCCTTTTCAGCGGCGAGGTATGCGGGTATGATTTGATCCACAGCCCCGTGAAATTGGGAGGCGTCGATCAATCGAAGGAGTTGGGTCGCAACGGTTGTTTGGGGCAGTTTTAGGATCAAGGTCTGTTGACCTTTGCGATCCAGATCATAACCAACCCTTTTGTTTGTTGTGATGATAACACGGGACTTGCCCTTATCCATCATGGTGAAGTCAATGCCCAAGACCTGATTTTGATCGGACGGTTCCGGCTTCACAAAAACACGGGGTTCGCTTGGAACAACGGGTTTTTCCTCTGCCTTTTCAACCTCCGGGGAAATTTCCGTTTCAGCAGATGCGGGCGTCTTCTTCATAACCTGTTTGGGCATAAGGCTGATTCTAATTATCCTATCTGTCCCTTTGATCTTGTGGTCCAGGGTTCTTGGCAATTCTATAGTCGCCCTTGTGGTGACGGCCTGGGTTTTGCCCTGTTCGAATCGAATGGTTTTTACATACTCATTGTTGACTTCGGTGAGCTCCGGGAGATCATCGGCCGCTTTGGCCCGAATATCGATGATGATTCTTTCCGGATCAACAAGTTTAAAGGCCGTAAAGGGCGATTTTTGACTGTTTGTGATTTCGATTATGGTCTGATCCTGGAGAGGGCTGACTTTTACAGATTCCACGACGGGAACCCTGGATTCGATGGGGGCCTGTTTGGCGGATGACAACGCTGCACATCCACCCATAACCCAAAAACCAACGAGACAGGACAAAAGTGTCCAGGCGTTCAAGCGGCCCTGGCTGCGCGGTTTTCTCATAGATCGTCTCCTATAACTGAATCTCATTAGGCTTTTCACATTCAGCAATGCAAGCACAATCTTTGTGTATTCAATCCGGATTATTCAAGCGTGGGCAATTTCTTTGCCACGTCCTTATACTTCGTTTTCCCCCTAAAATCACGATATTCCTCCCTTATGGTCACCGCCCTCTCTGTAATCAGTGTCACGACCCCGCTTTTTGTCCCGATGGGCGTTCCTTTTTTGATCACATGGCCAGTACCCTTGGAATCCCGGACCATGGCGAAATTTCCTTTGGGTCCCACGATAATGGCTATCAATTCAAGCTGTGACAGATCGAGTGTTTCCAGATAGGTTTTCGGTTTCTTCTCTTTATCCTCCAGCTCATCCGGTTCGGCGATAAAGGACTTAAAGGGGTCTGTCTTTCCTGTGGGGTCGTAGAGGTAGGGGGTTTCCGCCTCTCCTCCTTCGGTCTTTTCTTTGATTTCAAAAAGTTTTTTTCTGGGCCTGGGACCTTTATATATGACCTCTTGGGCGGCCCATGCCGTCTCAACAACGAGGAAAACAAAAACATACAGTATCAAACTACTTTTTGGCCGCAGTACCCTCATCGATGCCACCTTTGAATCTATAGGTTACGGCGTCACACTTTGTGACCAGCGTGGTAGAACGTTCATTCACGGGATTCATGGAGACGTTCAGAATATTTACGATCCGGTCCATTCCGCCTACTTTCTCGAAGAACACGGCCACATTATGATAGTTGCCGCTTACTTCTATGGACACGGGTATTTCCATGTAAAACTCTTTGGCCCGCTCCCTTTGGGGGCTAAATAGCCGGAATTCCAGTTGAGAGTCACTTCCAAATTGCGTAATGGTGCGCAAGAGAGTGGGGATCTCCTTTTTGTTGGGCAGCAGGGTCAGGGCTTCCTGAAACTGCGTGGCGACCTCGGCCCTCTCTGCCTTGAACTTAGGCAATTTCCTGGATTTTATCCTTGCGCGATTCACTTTACTCTTGAGACCGGCAATATTCTTCTGGGTTTTTTCTATTTCTTCCGTTTTGGGAAGATAGATCACGTAGGCAAAGGCGCCTGCCATCAGGGCGATAAACCCGACAAGGATAAGGAGCCTGTAGAGGAGCTTTATCTTTTCGATCTTTTCAACTATGGGATCTATGTTGATATCGGGCATGGGCTATATTCTAATTGATTCTTGTTTTTTCTTCCTTTGGCGTCTTTTCATTTACTTTTTGGGTTTTGGCTCCTCTTTCTTGGCAGCGTAAGTCTTTGCATCCAACACGAAGTCTGAAACCCGGAGCTTATACTCCGGGATATTCCTCATAACCGTACTCTGGAGTTCTACGGTATGGATAAAATCCGATCTTTCCAGATTGGTCATGAACAGGGCCACCGTTCCGTTGTCCATGGCCGTGCCCTGAAGGGACAAGGATCCTTTGGATTCGCTCATGGATCGGAGCCAGAGTTTTTCCTTGGGGACGGCCTTTGAGATTTCATCAAGGAGGTGCACGGGTCCGGTCTTATTTTTTTCGAGCTCCTTGATGACCCCGAGTTTTGTCCTTATCTCCTTGATCTCTTTTTCAAGTCGGCTGATTTCATTGATAATCTTTTGGAGGGCGGCCATTTCCGCCTGAACCTTTTTTTCCTCTTCCTTTAGGCCGGCCAACTCACTGTTCAACTGCATGGTGACATAGACCATCCCCAACACAGCCAAAATGATTGTCAGGGCAAAGATGCTAATCTGCCTCTTGACGTTTTCCTTTTTTCTTGCAGCCCTAAAAGGGAGGAGATTGATCCTGATCATTTATCGCCGATACTCCTCAAGGCAAGACCCACGGCAACCGCTGCTTGGGGACCCATATAGCTCAGGTATTCCTTGTCAAATATCTTCTCATTGAATTGGAGCTTGGCAAAGGGATCCAGCATCTCTACCAAGATCTCCGTCTCCTGTTCCAGGTACTCACGAAATCCGGGAATTCTGCATGATCCGCCGCTGATGACAATCTTTTCGATGGTCTCATCCGGGTAGGTGGTTGCGAGGAAATCCAGAGCTCGACCTATTTCACTCCCCCAACCGATCACAACAGAGGTAAGGATCTCTGTAAGCGCCTCTGTGTCTGATTCTTTTTTGACACCCCCCAGTTTTATATTCTCGGCCTCCTCGTAGGGGACGTCAAATTTTTCCATGATGGCCTCATTGATCTGAAAGCCGCCATAGGATGAATCCCTGGTAAAAATCGACACACCATCCTTAATGGCATTTATTCCCAGTTCCTCGGCCCCTACGTTTACGATGGCATAGCACCCTTTTCCAGTGCCGGAACTTACCTCAAAGGCGTTCTGGAGGGCAAAGGCGTCCACATCCAGGACAACAGGATTTAGCTTTGTGAGATTAAGCAGATTTACATAATCCTCCACGATGTCTTTTTTTGCTGCAACGAGCATGACATCCATGAGATCCGATTCGTTGCCCTCCTCCTCTTCTTCCGCGTCCTCCGCCTCTTCATCCTGTCCTTTGAGAATCTCGAAATCCAGGCTTACATCGTTGATGTCAAAGGGAATATACTGCTCAGCCTCCTCATGGATGGTTGATTCGAGATCCGATTCCTCTCTTTTTCCAATGGTGATCTTCTTAACGATGACCGAATAGCCGGAAATGGATGTTACTACATTTTTGTTTTTGATTTTCAGGTTTTTAAATAGGTTTTTTATGGCCGCCGAAACAATCTCCGCTTCCTTGATGCCCCCTTCAACTATGGCACCTTGCGGCAAACCTATTGCGCCGAAATTCTTGAGGATACGCCCCTTTTTGCCGTCCTCGATCTCAACGAGCTTGATCGCGTGGGAGCCGATATCCAAGCCGACTATTTGATTCTTCTTAGGGATTGGCATTTGGGGATCTTTTTATGACCCAGGAAAGATTTTTTCCTTATCGATGAGCTTATAACCGAGTGCGAGAATGATTTTCCTGCGCGTCTCCATGCGGCAGTTCTTGCCCTTCTCGATTCTGTCAATGGTCAATGGGGAGACACCGGCTTTCCGCGCCAGCTCTGCTTTACTCATCAGGAGGTCCTCGCGGATCTCTTTCACAAGATTATTGCCCAATTTTTCCTCCAAGTTTATTGGTTAGACACAATTCAATCCCTTTCGCTGGCGCAATATCATATATATATGCTATTATTTGTCAAGTATTTTCTTATAAATTAACTAAAATTTATATAATTTGTGTATA
>CAYWMP010000165.1:0-13222 GCA_964459445.1 uncultured Desulfobacteraceae bacterium | reverse complement strand
AAAAATTAACTGGTTGATATTACAGAATTATTTTTCAAAATGCATGAACTTCGGTTATGAAGTTTTATGACTCTCTTGTCTCGCAGTTTTGATACTCATCAAACAGGTTCGGGGTTTTTACCAGCCAGAAGTAAGGAAGGTCAAATGTATTACATTTCTTCGGCATTCATTATTCCTTGTTCGATATTCGATATTCTGATACCCCAAATCTATTGTTTAAGCTGTCGCTTATGCTCATAGAGGGGGTAGCCGATTTCATTGGCGTTCACGATACTCGGTGCCGCCTTGGGAGGGTCATCACCCAGGAAAGAGGATATATCTTGGTCTTGCCACGCCGGATAACCCATCAATATACCCGCCACATTAGAAGCGGCCAAAGTCGCCATACCCTGTCTCGTCCAACCTGTTGCAGATCCGATATGGGGCACAATGACCACATTATCCAAGGTCTCTAATCCCGGCTTCATCTCGGGCTCGCCCTCATATACATCGAGCGCCGCCCTAAAATTGGGGTGATTTTGGCAGTGATCAACCAGGGCTGCCTCGTCGATCAAGGGACCGCGGCTTGAGTTTACAAGAATCGCATTATCCTTCACCAGCGAAAGACGCTCTTCATTGATGAGATGGCGTGTTGTTTCATCCAATATGGTATGGAGACTGACCACATCAGCTTCCCTGAGAACCTGCTCAATGCTTTCGGCGCGCCTGCATTTAACGGGATCTTTCCCATGTGAGGACAGGTATGCATTGTAGGCTGCAACATGATCTTCGAGTTCTTTCTTTTGGTGTAGATCATAGTAGATCAGATCCATCTTATGCCCCTCGATCATCATATGGGAAAAAGCAGAACCGATTCGCCCCGCTCCGATGATACCCAATGTCTTGCGCCACAAAAGTTCCCCGAGAAACAGAGTAGGCAGCCAACCCTTGTATTGTCCTGCCCGCATGAATCGATCGGATTCCACCACGCGCCGCGCTGCGGCGAAGGTCAGTGCAACGGCCGTCTCCGCC
This sequence comes from uncultured Desulfobacteraceae bacterium, assembly GCA_964459445.1. Taxonomy (GTDB): domain Bacteria; phylum Desulfobacterota; class DSM-4660; order Desulfatiglandales; family HGW-15; genus CAYWMP01. The sequence goes on along the minus strand of CAYWMP010000165.1, from coordinate 12,211 downwards.
GTGGTTTCGGTAAGAACGCCCGGTGTGTTTCCAACCGGTATGCCCTGGCTGCTCGCGGCATCCAATTCTACGTTGTTGAATCCCACCGCATAGTTGCTGTAGGCCCTTCCTCCTGCACGCTTCAATGCTTCAAAGAGTGGAGCCTCCCAAGCTTCGGTCAATTGACCTATGGCCCCGTCACATTGATTACCGAAGGCGGACTTTATCTCTTCAACACTCAATATGTCCGTTGAGGTGCAAATGACCACCTGGCAATCCGCCAGTGTCAGAATCTCCAACCATCTTGGACCTGGGAGTTCCTTTGTAACGACGACGCGGTATTTGCCTCCCCTATTATGGGTCATCCATTTCTTTTCGCTCAACGTTCCGCCCTCCTTCTTTAGCCCAGTGTCACTGCGCAAATGGCCTTAGCCCGTTCAATTGGAGAATTCACGTCCTGGCATTTAAACGGTGATCTCATCACAACGCCTTCCTCATAATGGGTCGCGTGGGAGACCGCCGGGCCACTTCCTTAAAACCGGCGCGAAGGAATGACTTTGGTATGCCGGTCCATGCAAAAGCCGGGGGAATATCTTTCTCAGATTTGGGCTCAACCGGATATCCTTCCAACAATACCCCTCCCTTCGATTTGACATACTGGATCGCCGCCTCAAGAAGCCTTGTTGAAACGCCCTTTTTTCTGTATGCCTTGTCAATAAAAAGGCACGATATGGACCAACAGGGACGTTCGTCTACGGGCTTAAGAATACGTGATCGTGTGAGTGCCCCATAGGTCGTTCTGGGAGCGACTGCACACCATCCCACGGGTTTTTTCCCATGGAAAGCCAGTATTCCGGGCACCTCTCCTGATTCCACAATGGCCTTCATGGCGAGCCGATTGCCCTCCCCTTTTTGTGACTCGAATTGCTGCCTCGAGAGTCGCCAAAGCATGCACCAGCACCCGCCGCAGGCGCCTCGTTCTCCAAAGAGAGCTTCAAAATCCCCCCATTGCTTTTTGGTCAACGGCTGAAAAGTCAATTCCAAAGACATTTTTTCCTCCAAAAGCAGTTTTCGGAAACGGTCAGGGCCTGCCGGACAAAAACAATTTTCACGCCCTGACCGAATCACCCGTTCTTTGCGAAGACCGAGAGGAAAGGGCGAAACCCAATCTCGGTATTTACGATATTGTGGGCGTCTGTTTCACTAAATTATAAGCATATAACAACCGCCGAATATTTCTCAATGATAATGAGTATTTAAATCCACCTACCAGAAAACATTATCATCTTGAACTTTTTCTCTTTAGCCTTCCCCCAATAATGCCGATATTTGAAAAAGAACGAGCCTGGAGGAATAACCTATAATGAGCATTAACCCGCAGCATTTCATTGAAGAACTCTGCCATGATATAAAAGTCAAAGATCCCCTCAAAGGCCGATTGGTCCTCTCACACCTCCATGAAGTAGATGAAAAGACCCAGAAGCGCGCCTTATTTGAGCTCAGTCGCGCTGAGGTCGAATTCGCTATCCTCCTGCTGGTTGATTTTCTGGCTGCCAAGCCGAATTTGGGCCCGATTCTTCAATCAGTCAAAGAAATTCTTTACTCGAAGGCCTTGGATAGTTCGGAGGTGATAATAGATCGCCTTGCCAATGAAGTGAATAAATTCCGTCTCGTTATACTTGCCGAGATCGCAGGGGAAATCCGCCTTGAAGCAGCACCCCCTTTGCTGCTGAATATTCTGCGTGAAGAAGAGGATGAAAATGTCCTCAAAGCGGCCATCTGCGCCCTTGGGATGATCGGTGATGCCTCGGGGATCGTTCCGATTTCCGATTTTCTCTATGTAGATAGTCCTGATTTAATCAATGAAGCGATTGGGGCCTTGGGTCAGTTCGGAACGCCCACCGCCATAAAACGATTATCGGAAAAACTCGGAACGAATCATGATTCGGACTTACTGATTCTGGACCTATTCGCCAAATCACAGGTGCCTGAAGCACTCAACATAATCAATGAAGCCATCTCATCCCACTATGCGCATATTCGAAACGCCGCAAAACAGTGCCTGGTCAAAATCGGTCCCAAAGCCGTGCCGATCTTACTTGGCAATCTTCAACACCATGACCCGGACCTCCTTATTCATACGCTGAATGTCCTGGGGGATATCGGGGATGAATCGGCGATTCTGCCGATTCGAAAACTTCTCTCAATGGAGCCTAAAAACGCCAATGTGCGATTTGCAGCCTATGAGACTTTGGGAAAACTCCCCTTGGATAAAGGCGCCTTTGCCTTGGCCGAAGGGTTGTACGACCCCGAGTACAGTGTCAGGGCGGCAGCGGCCAAGGCAGTTGATCATAACTACAATATGGTGTTAGCCGCGGGTTTGAAGAACATGATCAAAGATGAGGTTGAGGAAACCCAATTGATCATTCACACCATCATCGATTCTCAGTGCAATAGGATTTTCTTGGATTTAGTCGAGGAAGAGAATTTTGAAGAAAGCGCCATCGAATATCTGAGCCAAGGTGTGCATCCCGATATTCGCAAGCATTTTGCGGGGCTATTGACAAAGAATGGTCACCGGAAGTTGGCTCGGAAAATCGACAAATCCGACCAACCTTCACAATCGACCGCATTGAAAGTATTTGCCGTTGATGATTCAAAGATGATTCTGAGCGTCTATCGGAGTGTGTTGCATAATCTCGGATGTGAAGCCCGCTTATTTGAATTTCCTGTCGACGCCCTCAGTGAAGTACAGAAGGAAAAACCGGACGTGATTCTAACGGATTTGAATATGCCTGATATCAACGGCATTGAATTAACCAAAGGCGTCCGCGAGCATTTTAACAAGGAAGACTTGCCGATCATCATGGTGACCACCCAGAACGATACCCAGGATAATGAAGCAGCCTATGCGGCCGGCATCAATCAGATCATGCATAAGCCCTTTAACGAGGAAACCATCGGCAAGGCACTCGATGTCTATCTTGGCTCCTAGACCTCATCCCGATTTTAGGTGTCTCACCTATCGATTACCCTGCATCACCACCGGATAGGGCTTTCCTGTTCCCTCAAATAACCGTCTGGCAAACTCAACAGCTTTTTCCTTGATCTCCTCCCCCAAATCATCCGGCGAGGTACAATTGCAGACCACCAGTTCGCCGCTCGATTTTGCCTTACTGTAGCCGAGCATCCGCTGAAAAGATGCAACGATGAATTCTGCGTTGTTCTCGTAGGGGTCGGCCGCGGTGACCACCAGGGCTTGACGTTGGTCCTCGACAAAGGAGAAATGGCTAGGAGTCTGGAATGAGCCCCTGTAAAGACTGTAGCATCGATCGATCAGCGCCTTCATGTGGGCACTGAAACCCCAGTAATAAAGGGGCGACGCGAAGATGACGGCATCACTATCCACCATCTGTTCTATAGTGGGCAAGCCGTCGTCCTTTTGGACGCAGCCTGGTTTATCCTGCACCGTTTTGCATTTCTCACAACCCAGACAACCCTTTATGCTTTTCGATGCCAGGTTAACCCTGTCTACCTGATGACCAAGTGCCTGCATTTCTTCCTCAATCCAGCCAAGGACTGTCGCGGTGTTTCCTTTTTTCCGAGCGCTGCCCAAGAGTGTAAGTACCTTCATGTATTCCTCCGTATCACTATTAGACTGTATTTTTATGTTTCCACTTACTCCAAAAAGCCGATATCTGAGATGTTCAATTCCAGCATCTTTACACAGGCAAGCATACGGACAATATTTTGCTCAACCGCCGGAATCCCTTGCCCCATTTCCTTCAATTCCTCGGAAAGTCTTCGCAGCTCTTTGATGCGTTCATCCATTTCTTCTACATTCCAATCGCCCATGTCTATTTCCCTTCCTTTCGGAGATCCTTGAATCTCTTAGCCTTCACGTCATATCGCGGCAGGGATCCGAAGGGGTGCACTTCAATGCGATATCCCAGGTTGGTCTTTAACCGAAGTTGATCTTTTAAAAAGGAAAGTGCCGCCTCCTGTTCCCCCTCTTTGCCGGGCGAAAACTCCACCTTCAAGAGGATGTCATCCACTTCCCCCTTCTTCTCGACGACCACCTCATATTCATCTCCCAACTCCGGCACACTCCTGACCACCTCTTCGATGGCAGTGGGCGCAAGGAGCACGCCCTTTACCTTTGTGATATCATCCGCGCGTCCAACGATGCCGCCGTCAATCAGACGAAATGTCCTGCCGCATTCGCACTCATAATCTGCCCAACGGATGACATCCTTAGTGTCAAATCGTATACAGGGTTTTGCAATCCGGTCAAAGGCCGTGATGATCATCTTCCCTTCCCTGTCGGGTTCGGTAATGATTTCCCCGGTGTGCATATCTTCGATTTCCACAAGGTGGAAGGCATCGTTCACATGCAACCCCCCGGACTGTGCCAGGCACTCATAACTCCACGCCCCCCATTCAGTGGCTCCGATATGATCGTATACCTTGGCGCCCCAGGCCTCCTCCATCCTTTTCTTTGTAGTGGGAATACTCGCTCCCGGTTCGCCTGCACAGGTAATCTTTTGGACATCAAGTTCCCTGGCGACATCGATACCCAACTTGTTTCTGGCAGTCTCTGCCATTCCCAGGACATAGGTCGGGGTTGCCATAAAAGCCGTACACTTGAGCTCCTGCATCTTCAAAATTCTGGCCGCCGTATCCAGAACCCCGCCGGGAACCACTTCACAGCCTATTTTCTCGGCCGCATAGTGTCCCCCCCAAAAGGCAATGAAGATATTGTACCCAAAGGGAATGAAGACCCGGTCCGTTGAGCGATACCCGTGGGCGTAGAGGATGTATGCCCATAATTCGGTAAACCATTCCCAGTCCTGCCATGTATCTCCCTGATAAACCGGGGTTCCCGTTGTGCCGCTCGTCTGCCTGAATACGGTCACTTCATCGGTGGGAACCGCCAGCATGTCCCCATAGGGAAATGGCGGGTTTTCCTGGACGCCTCTGAGCATGCCTTTGTCCACAGTTGGAATGTTTTGAATGTCCGCGAGAGATTTTATATCGGCGGGTTCAAGGCCTTCCTCTTTGTAAAGACGTCTATAAAATGGGGCGTGCTCGTAGGCCCACGCCAGAATCCTCTTGAACTTGAAAAGTTGAAGCTCGAATAACTTCTCAAGAGGCATGGTCTCGAGAACCGGATTCCAGTATTTTTGATCATCCATCATCTGTTATCCCTTTTTTTAAGGTAAACGAAGAGACCTTTGCAAAACGCTCCCTATTCTTTCCTATTTGGAAATGATTGGCAACTCATTCACGACCACGGAGGACACTCTTGATTCGCGCTTCCAGATTGATCATGTAGGCTGTCTCCGGCTGTCTCGGCAGCGGCAAGTCATCGTATTCAATAGCACGGATGCGTTTCTTGACCATTTCCATATCGCCTGCCTCGACCTTCCAAAACTCTTCAACCATGGACTTAAATTCCAGGGCCGTCTTGATAGAACGGTTGAAGAATTTCCCCACGTCTTTGCCGGTATAGACAAACCTGTGGCCCTGACAGAGGACTTCGGCTTCCAGAGAGGCCAGGCGTTTGAGAGAATCCATGTAGGCATCAAAGTCAGCCAGGCATTCGGTGGAAATATAACCGGAACTGTGGGCACATCCCGCGGCTTCTGAACCGATGAGTATTTTTCGTTCCGGTATGTAGTAACTCAAAAAGTCCCATGTATGACCCGGTGCGGTGATCACCTGGACGGTCAACCCGTCTTCCAAAGGGATGGTCTGGTTGTCCTTTAAAACCCAATCAACGTCAAAGGGTTCAAAAGGTTCATCCATGAAGTGTAAGCTATTGGTGCCTGGGATTGCCTCTCGGGCGTTTTTATTCAAAGAGATAATGGTTTGAATGGCATTAGGGCGCTTGATGATGTCTGCCGCCTTTTGCGATGCAGCCACCTTTAGGCCCGGAAAGGCATGCTTTAGGTAAGATGTAGACCCGCAATGGTCAAAATGGACATGGGTCAGAAACAGGATCTCCGGTTGGCGATTTCCCAGGATGGAAAGAATCGCCTGTTTGTAAATTTCACCCAAGAAGGTAAGTCCTGCATCGAAAAGGACCGGTTTTTGTCCATCCAAAAGATAGACCGGAATATGCTCCAAACCGGTCACATAAAACCCATCAACAACTTCTCCGGTATTCTTAAAAATCAAACCATATGCTCCATTAAATTCATCGAACTTGCAGTAAAATACGAGCGACAAGTGACGAGAAACGAGCAACCAGCAACGAGACTTTAAATCCTTAACCCTCCATCCAGGTCAACCACCCGCCCATTAAAGTAATCGTTCTCTATCACAAACCGGACCGCGTGAGTGACTTCCTCAACGTCACCGAATCTTTCCTGGGGAATCTGCTTATCCATGACGACGCTTCTCACATCTTTCGGAATTTTGCCTGTAAGAGGCGAATCGATAAATCCGGGCGCCAAGGCAACCGATCGAATGCCATACTTGGAGAGTTCTTTTGACCAAACCACCGTGAGTGAGACAACAGCCGCCTTGGTTGCTGAATAGTTCGATTGAATAAAGCTCCCATGTCTTGAGACAGAAGACATATTAATGATGACGCCGCCGCTGCCCTGCTGCGCCATATAAAATGCAGCCTCTCTTCCGCAGAGGAAAACGCCCGTTAGATTGACGGCCAGTCCCCGTTTCCAACGAGCCAGTGGAAATTTTTTGAAATGCTCGCCCTCTTGCTTTACGAGCAAACCGTCTTCGGCAATACCGGCATTATTTATGAGGACATCAATTCTACCGTGCCGCTCCATGAACAGCCTGAAAAGATCCTCAACTTCTTCTTCCTTTGATACATCCGTTTTTAGGCTGGTGATATCCGAGCCCTTTTCCCGCGCTGTTTCCCCAAATTCACTCAGGGCCTCCCTATTCTGATCGCTGATCATGACCCGGGCTCCCCGGGATGCGAGATCAAATGCAAAGGCGCTTCCCAGCGCCCCTGCACCACCAGTGATTAAGACATGGGCTCCTTTGATGTTCATGAGAGACTCTCCGTAAAAGAATTGCTGTAATGGAGTGTTGGAGTTATGGAGTGTTGGTTCAATTTCAACTGTTCACCGATAAGCTATCAATCCAATACCTTAGAAAAGATCGTCTAAATCATCATCCCCGCCGCCTGGCATTTTGCCGTGTTCCCGGAGATATTTCTGGATCAGTTCGCTCTCCCGTTTGGAATACATCTTGTCGTCTTCGTATTCAAACCACACCGCCTTTTCATTTTCATCCAGGGCCTCAAGGAGATCCTTTTTGAGGTTGGCGGTTCCTTTGAAACCCAAAATTTTGTGATCCTCATCCTGAAGCTGAAAAACGCCTTCTGAATCCGGCACTTCATTGATGTTGTGGAGGTTGAACAACAGCCATTTTTCAGGCGGCAACGGATTGCACCCTAAATAGAGCCTGGCATCGCATTGCAGACACCGCGATGCCTCCTTTTGAGCCTGAACCGTCCCGTAACCCAATAGGACTTCCTGAAATCCTTGATGCCTCGCAGTGAGTTCAAGCTCCGGCGCCTCTTCTCTCGGCCATGTCGCAAATCCCTCATCACGACCGAAATGCTGGCTCGGCGCATCCCTTTGAAACAGAACTTCCTCAATCTCCCCGTCGCCTCCGAGGGCCTTGTCTATGGAGGAAGCTGCCTTGCGTCCTGCTGCAATAGCATGGATGATAGCGCCCGGCATTTCCGTCACGTCGCCTCCTGCATAAATCCCCGCCCTATTGGTCTCAAGACTATCACCGTTCACCACGATCAAGCCATTCTCAGCAGTCAGTCTATCCAATCCTTCCATGAAGGACAAATCAGAGGCTTGACCGATGGCCATAATGATCTGATCCCCCTCCAGTATCTCTTTTTCTTCCCCAAAAGCGGGGCAGAAATTACCTTTGTCGTCAAAAACATTGATGCATTGAACCAGTTCAATGCCTTTTACCCTTCCCTTTTCACCCAGAATCCTGTGCGGTCCCCAGGTCGGCATCAGACGGACGCCTTCCGCAACAGCCCCTTGGATTTCCCACTCTTGTGCAGGCATCTCCTCTCTGCTCTCGAGACAGGCCATGGTCACCTCTTTGGCCCCGCATCTCAAGGCACTCAAGGCTGCATCAACGGCCACGTTCCCGCCCCCAATCACGATCACTTTTTCCTTCAGTTTTAGATCTTCCGTCTGGGCTATGCTTCTTAGAAAGTCCACACCCCAGAGCACATCGGGCAAATCCGAACCTTCAATGGAAATGCGCCTGCTCAATTGCGCCCCCACACCTAAAAACACCGCGTCGTAATCGCCCTTGGTCATCTGCCCTAAATCGATTTCCTTGCCGAGACTCTGATTCGACCTAAAATCAATGCCCAGATCCATGATCTCCTTTATCTCTCTTTGAATCAGATCCCGGGGGAGACGATATTCCGGAATCCCATACCGCATCATCCCCCCGGCCTCATTGCTGGAATCGAACAGGGTCACGCCATGGCCCTGCTTGCGGAGATAAAAGGCCGCGGTAAGCCCCGCGGGACCGGCGCCAACAATCGCGACCCTCTTACCTGTGTCGTCCCTGACTTTGCTGTTCGCTTTCCAATGCCCCTTCTCTTGATCAGCGGCATATCTTTTCAAAGCGCATATGGCAATGGGCTCATTCACCTCGCTCCGCCGGCATGCATCTTCACAGGGATGGACGCAAACCCTGCCGAGAATCCCGGGAAAAGGAACCTTTTCCCTGATTACCGCGTTGGCTTCGTCTGCTTTCCCCTGGGCGATCAGCCTCAAGTACCCGGGCACATCAATATGTGCGGGACATGCCTCGCGGCACGATACAAGGTCTGCATCTTTCTGCCCCGCCCTTACGTTCCGGTCCACCAGCGCGCCCGTGGGGCATACCTCCACACAGGCCGTGCAGAATTTACACCCGGATTCTTTAAGTGTCGGACCTATAGGGCCGACCTGTATTTCCCCGCCCCTATTATAGACAAACCCCAGAGCCTCGATACCCCTGAGTTCGCGACAGGCCCTCACGCACCTTGTACAACCGATACACAGATTATAATCCCTCTCAAAAAGGGGATCATCCTTGATGACGGGCAAGTGCGTTGGCGTCCATTTGGGCGTCGAGTCTGAAATACCGATATAGTTTGCCACACTCTGAAGTTCGCAATGTCCGAACTGGGGACAACACCTCTCGTTTTCAGGGACATTCGCGGAACATTGGGTCATGCTGCATCCCTCCTGCTGGGCGCAGGTCAGGCAGGCATGACGATGGCGAGCCATGATAGGGAGGAGGTTTATCTGTCTTTTCGTTTTAATGCGTTCGTTTTCAGTGACAACCACCATGCCTTCTTTGATTTCGGTGGCGCAGGAACCGACCAGGTCCGGCTCCCCTTCCACCTCAACCACGCAGATCCCGCAACCCTTGCCCGGTTCGCCGGGCTTGGCATTATCGATGGTTCGCTCACCATGATAGACCCTACCGGCGGCCTCAATGCCTTTGGCAGGCGGCAAATCCGGGTGACAGCAAAGGGAGGGAATATAAATCGCCGCCTCCCTTGCTGCCTCGAGAATCGAGATGCCCGCCGGAACCTCAACCGCCTGTCCATTGATGGTGAGTTTGATTTGGCTCATGAGATGCAGTCTTTTTTTATGCTTGTTCTTTTTTTTGACGGGATAACAGGATTAATCCGCCTTTATTCTGGCGGATAAACTTGATCACTAAGTGCTCAAGATTGCCGGCTTACGGCAATCAATCCCGCAAGGCGGGTTTGAATATTGGGCAAAGGCCATAAGGAAAACAATAAACTCATTTTTATTTTCCTTATGGAATTTTCCCAATGATCTTTAGCAATTTTTAAATCTATCCATCATGTGATCATGTTATCATGTCTAAGTTTTTGTTCTACCAGGAATGTGATATCGCCCCTGTCTTGCATGCCTCCACACAGGGAAGCGGTGGCCTATTTGCTGAAGGTTTGCAGGGATTGCACTCATATTTCAGCTTATTTTTCTTTTCAGCCTTGATCAGGGCCACCGGTTCATCCCTCATTGGATTATTGGGGTCTTCGTCAACGACCTCATAGACGCTCGCGGGGCAGGCGGGAACGCAATCTCCACATCCATTGCATTTTTTCGTATCGATAGTGATGTAAAAATCCCCGGACGCATCCTTGTATCCGTAGTTTGCCAGCATTTATAAAGCTCTTCGTTATCTGTTATCAGTTATTCCAAAACTATTGGTATCTAAAACGTTTGTTTCCTTGTTCAGATTTCAAGGTTCAGGGTTCAAAGGTTCATAGGTAAAAAATGAATCTTAAACCCAAAAACTTGAAACTCTATCACTTAATCTCCAAGGAATATGCGATTGAGCGTTTTTCAACCCGGAACCTTGAACGTTGAACCCCTCAACCCTGCAGCTTTTTTTTCTTCCTCTTCTTCCCCTTCTGGCAAAGGGCAAAACCGAACAGGGCTGCACCGGCCGCGCCGGCGATCTGGGTATCCCAAGCCGTCTTCATACAATCAAGCCCGATCATCGGCATCAACCGATCCATTACCCCGCGATTCTTGGCCATTCCGCCCGTCACCGCAAACTCGGGCCGGACACCCAAACGCTCCACCAGCGCGTAGATTCGCTCTGCCATGGCCCGGCAATAGGCGGCCAATACTTCTTCCGTACTCCAGCCCTTTCTCAGGAGTCCAGTTGCTTCCGATTTGGCATACACCACACATGTGTTGGACACGGCTGCAGGCTCTTCCTCAATCTCGAAGGACAGGTCCCCTACGTCATTGATAGAGACTCCAAGCAGGTCAGCGAAGACCTCCATGCCACGACCCGTCCCCGCGGCGCATTTATCATTCATCAGAAAGTTGGTGACCTTGCCCTTTTCATCGCACTGAATGGCCTTGATATCCTGCCCACCCACATCCAGGACGGTCCTCACTTGTGATCCGTAGATCAAATTGGCGCCCCGTGCATGACAGGCAATCTCCGTAATAGTCCGGTCCGCCATGGGCACATTGACCCGACCATACCCGGTACCGACACAGTAGTCGATTCTGTCTTCCGGCACGTCCGTAGCCTCCAGGGCAAAGTTGAGGGCATTACGAGCGCTGTTGGGGCTGTCGAACCCGGTCCGCATGTTCCCGTAGGCAAACACTTCTCCATCGGCCATAACAACGGCCTGGGAACTCACTGAGCCCACGTCTATGCCTACAGTGATAAACTTCGCCTCATTCCATTTTTTATCGGGATTCTTCCAGTTGGACTCGGTCCACCGCCAGAATTCTTGCTTTTGTACTTCAGCCATTTTGTGTCTTCCAATATGGTGATTGCTCATTCGTCATTTCTGATCGGTCACGCTATCCTTCTTCCGCCGCAACAATGGCGGCCCCAACGGCCGCACCATACTCGGGGTCCTCCGGAATATGGATTTTTTCGAGATTCAACTCCCTTCGCAGCGCCTCAACGAATCCCGGATTGTAGCTGACGCCACCCAGCATAACCACGTCTTCATTGACGCCGATTTTTCGAATCATCGATACAATCCGGCTTGCCATAGCATCGTGGATCGCCTTACTGATATCCTGTTTCTCGGTGTTGGCGTGAATGAGTCCAACCACCTCTGATTCGGCAAAGATGGCACATTGGGCGTTCATGGGGATTTCTTTGTCCGATTGCAGCGCCATGGACCCCAGTTCCTCGAGCGGCGTCTCTAGGGCCCGGCTCATGGCTTCGATAAAGGAACCTGCACCGGCCGCACATTTCTCATTAATATCGAAATCCACGGTATTGCCGCTTTCATCCAGTTTTGCGGCGCGGCCCTCTTCAGCGCCGACATCCGAAACGGTTCTCGTATTGGGGAAAAAGTAGTGGGCCCCCTTTCCCATGGCCTTGATATCGTTGACCGAGCTATCGGCCATATCGACGGATTTCTTGCCCGAACCGGTACCGCCGATCTTCTCAACTTCCTCCCTCGAAACACCGGCGGCCTTTAGGGCCAGGTTCAGGGAATCCTCGACAGCCTTTTTCTGGTCAAATCCCGTCAAAACCATCCCTTTCCCGATGATTTCACCGTTTTTCATAATAACGGTCTTGGTGTTTTTCGCACCACAATCGATTCCTGCGCTTATCATTTTTTAACGATCCATCTAATTAAAGATATAAAGAGAACCTATCGAGACGGCGCACCATGACGCCAATTAACAATATAGTGTGC
>CAYWMP010000164.1:0-13275 GCA_964459445.1 uncultured Desulfobacteraceae bacterium | reverse complement strand
CCTCTCAAATTTCTTCTTCGACATCGCTAACCTCCTTCGTGACTGGGTGCTCGTTTAATGCTCAGGGCCCATAGTGGGGAAAATGAAAAAGCTGTTCCGCTTTTCTCTATAGGCGCCGGTGAGCCGTAACGCTTTTTCTACCACCGGTAATGGGCGAAGGCCTTATTGGCTTCCGCCATTCTGTGGGTATCATCCTTTTTCTTAATGGCCGCCCCTCTTCCATTCGCCGCATCCAAAAACTCGCCGGCCAACTTGGCGGCCATGCTCTTTTCTCCCCTGCCATGTGCAAAGGAAATGATCCACCGGATGCTGAGGGCCTGACTTCGTGAAGGTCTCACCTCAGTGGGGACCTGGTAGGTGGACCCGCCAACGCGGCGGGATTTGACCTCGACAACCGGTTTGACGTTGTTTACGGCCTTTTGAAAGAGGGAGAGGGGATCCTCCTTGGTCTTTCGCCCGATTATATCCAACGCGTCGTAGAGTATGGATTGAGCCAGGCTCTTTTTTCCTTCACTCATTAAACTATTGGTGAACTTGGCCAAAAGCCGACTTTTGTACTTTGGGTCAGGTATGATCTCTCTTTTTGAAGCCTCTCTTTTCCTGGGCATTGGAAACTCCTTTAAATCCCCTTCGGCCTTTTGGCACCGTATTTCGATCTTCCCCGGCGTCTGTCATCCACACCGGAGGTATCCATGGTGCCTCTGATAATATGATACCTCACACCGGGCAAATCCTTGACACGGCCGCCTCGAATCAAAACGACGGAGTGCTCCTGTAGATTATGACCGACTCCCGGAATATAGGAGGTCACCTCAATGCCGTTGGTGAGTCGGACCCTCGCGACCTTTCTAAGGGCGGAATTGGGTTTCTTGGGGGTAGCGGTATAGACGCGAACACACACGCCTCTTTTTTGAGGGCAGCTCTGCAGGGCGGGGGTTTTAACCTTTTTCCTCGCCTTTTGACGTCCCTTTCTAATGAGTTGATTGATTGTCGGCATAGCCTATTCTCCGGTAACCTCGTTGCGATTTTTTCGGCCCGCACAGGGGCAAAAATAGGGCCCCCGTAAAACTCACAAAAGTAGTGAATCTATTTTTTCTTCCTCTTTTTGTCAAGCGATTTTCGAGATATTTTACTCAAATCTCAATTCGCGACATCAATTTCTACACTCCTGTAATCAGGCACACCGGTTCCGGCAGGAATCAGGCGCCCCATAATGACATTCTCCTTCAATCCGTTCAGGTGATCCACCTTTCCTGCCACACTAGCATCGGAAAGGACCTTCGTCGTCTCCTGAAAAGACGCCGCTGAAATAAAGCTTTCCGTGCTCAGAGAAGCCTTGGTGATCCCTAGGAGAAGAGGCTCTGCAACGGCCGCTTTTCCGCCGCTTTCAACAATTTTTCTATTCTCATCTTCAAATCGCCATTTTTCTACATTTTCTCCCAGGAGAAAATTGGTATCGCCGATATCGGTTACGGTCACCTGGCGGAGCATCTGCTTGACAATGACTTCTATATGTTTGTCATTGATGCTCACCCCCTGCAACCGGTAGACCTCCTGGACCTCATCCACCAGATACTTGGCCAGTTCCTTGATCCCCCTGATCCTTAAAATGTCGTGGGGATTGGCGGACCCGTCCATGAGCGCTTCACCTGCCCTCACATAATCGCCCTCAAGGACACTGACGTGTTTGCCCTTTGAGATGAAGTAATCTATGGAGTCGCCGATTTCGGGCGTGATCGTGACCTTCCGCCTGCCCTTGCTGTACTGACCAAAGGAGACCGTCCCGTCGATCTCAGTGAGAACGGCGTGTTCCTTGGGCTTGCGCACCTCGAAGAGTTCGGCGACCCTTGGCAGACCGCCCGTGATATCCTTTGTTTTGGTCGTCTCACGGGGAATTTTGGCAAGGGCCGTCCCCGCACCCACCTCGTCGCCCTCATTGACCATAATGATGGCGCCGATAGGAAGATGGTACCGGGCCTTGGCTCTGGCCGAACCCGGGGTGGATGCCGTGGCGCCCTTTTTGTCCTTGATGGAAATGCGCGGCCTGGCCTCGATGCTTCTCGATTCCACAATGACCCGGCTGATTTTGCCCGTGACCTTGTCCCGCTTCTCCTGCATGGTCACAGCATCCATCACGTCCCCGAACTTGACCACGCCTGGCACTTCGGTGATGATGGGAATGGTAAAGGGATCCCACTCCGCCAGCACCTGATTGCCCTTAATCTTCTGTCCGTTTTTGACCTTCAATATGGCGCCGTATATAATAGGATACCTTTCAATTTCTCGCCCGCCCTTACCTAGGATGGCGATCTCACCGTTCCTGTTCATGACCACTTGGTCGCCTTCTTCATTCTTTACGGTCTTGAGGTCCAGGAAGCTGGTCTTACCACCGTTCCTGGCCTGAATGGTCGTTTGCTCGACTCGTCGGCTTGCTGTTCCGCCGATATGGAAGGTTCTCATGGTGAGCTGCGTCCCGGGCTCCCCAATGGACTGTGCCGCGATAATCCCGATAGCCTCCCCAATGTTGACCTCGTGGCCATGGGCCAGATCCCGGCCGTAACACTTTTTGCATACACCCCGCTTTGCATCGCAGGTTAAAACCGATCGGATTCTGATCCGCTCCAGTCCCGCACTTTCAATTTTCTCAACCGTTTCTTCTTCGATTGCTTCATTAGCCGGCACCAGGAGATCACCGGTGATGGGGTCAATGACCTCCTCAAGGGTCACCCGACCCAAGACCCTGTCCCCGACCCTCTGAATGATCTCCCCGCCTTCCACCAAAGCGGTGACCCAAATGCCGTCAACGGTCTGACAGTCCTCCATGGTGATGACGGTGTCCTGTGCCACATCCACCAGTCTCCTCGTGAGATATCCGGAATTTGCCGTCTTCAAGGCCGTATCAGCCAATCCCTTTCGCGCCCCATGGGTGGAAATAAAATACTGCAAGACCGTCAGTCCTTCTCGAAAATTGGACGTAATCGGCGTTTCAATGATTTCGCCGGAGGGTTTGGCCATAAGGCCCCTCATTCCCGCCAACTGACGCATCTGGTCTTTGCTCCCCCGTGAGCCCGAATCCGACATCATATAGATCGCGTTGAAGCTACTGCTCTTGACCTTTTTCCCATCGGCCCCCTTCACGGCATCGACCGCCATTTCGCTCATCATTTCCGAGGCGATGTTTTCGGTGGACTGGGCCCATATATCAACGACTTTATTATACTTCTCCCCGTCCGTAATGAGGCCGCCCTTATATTGATCGTCGATTCTTTTTACTTCGTTTTCGGCCTTTTCAATGATCTGGGGTTTCCGAGACGGTATTTTCATGTCATCCATAGAAATGGAAATGCCGGACAGGGTTGCGTACTTATAGCCGATATCCTTCAACCTATCGGACAGAATGACCGTCGCCTTGATGCCCTCCTTACGATAGGATTCATTGACCAGATTGCGCAATGCCTTCTTGGTCATGACTTTGTTTACCGAAGCGAAGGCAAGATGCTCGGTCGGCAATACCTCGTAGAGAAGGACGCGCCCCGTGGTTGTCTCTTCCAGTTTCCCGTTTACCCTAACCCTGATGGAGGCATGGAGATCCAGCTCTCCCGCATCGTAGGCCATTCTCACTTCTTCCAGATTGGCAAAGCTTTTGCCTTCGCCTTTGCTGAGCGGCCTCTCCCTTGTCATGTAATAGATGCCAAGGACGATGTCCTGACTGGGAACGATGATGGGGTCTCCGCTGGCGGGAGAGAGTATGTTGTTTGTGGACATCATGAGGACCCGTGCCTCGATCTGTGCCTCAATGGATAGAGGAACATGCACAGCCATCTGGTCTCCGTCGAAATCCGCATTAAAGGCCGTACAAACCAGAGGGTGAAGTTGGATCGCCTTGCCTTCTATGAGAATAGGTTCAAAGGCCTGAATGCCGAGCCGGTGAAGCGTGGGTGCCCGGTTTAGCAGGATACAATATTCCTTGACCACCTCATCCAAGGCATCCCAGACCTCCGGTGTTTCTCTTTCCACCATTTTCTTGGCGGATTTGATGGTCGTTGCCAGGCCCTTTTCATCCAATTTGTTGTAAATAAAAGGTTTAAACAACTCCAGGGCCATTTTCTTTGGTAGGCCACACTGGTGCAATCTCAAGTCGGGACCCACGACAATCACGGACCTGCCTGAATAGTCAACCCGCTTGCCGAGTAGATTCTGGCGAAAACGTCCCTGCTTGCCCTTGAGCATATCACTCAGGGACTTAAAGGGCCTCTTGTTGGCCCCGGTCACCACCTTACCCCTTCTGCCGTTATCAAAGAGGACATCAACGGCCTCCTGGAGCATTCTTTTTTCATTCCTTACGATGATATCCGGGGCGTTTAGTTCAAGGAGCCTTTTCAATCGATTGTTTCGGTTGATGACCCGTCGGTAGAGGTCATTGAGATCGGAGGTGGCGAACCTTCCGCCATCAAGGGGAACGAGGGGCCTGAGATCCGGAGGAAGAACTGGAATTACATTGAGAATAGTCCAATCCGGCCGATTGCCTGAATCCTTGAAGGCATCAATTACCTTAAGTCGTTTGGCCAGTTTTTTTCGTTTTGCTTCAGACCGGGTTTCCATCATGTCAGCCCTGAGGGAGACAGATAACTCTTCAAGCTCCAGGCCGCGCAAAATCCCCTGGATAGCTTCTGCCCCGATGCCCACGTCAAACCGTTTCCCATATTCCTCCCGGGCCCGAGCCAGTTGTTCGTCCGTAAGGAGCGTTCCCTTGGCAAGGGGCGTATCCTTGGGATCAACAACAATATAGTTTTCGAAATAGAGAACCCTCTCCAGGTCTTTCAAGGTCAGATCGACCAGATTTCCAATCTTGGAAGGAAGACATTTCAAAAACCAAATGTGGGCGACGGGGGATGCCAACTCGATGTGTCCCATACGCTCACGCCTTACCTTGGATTGAATCACCTCTACACCGCATTTCTCACACACGATACCCCGGTGTTTCATCCTTTTGTACTTACCGCAATTGCACTCATAGTCCTTGATGGGACCGAAGATCTTCGAACAAAAGAGACCGTCCCTTTCGGGCTTGAACGTCCGGTAATTGATCGTTTCAGGCTTTTTGACTTCGCCGAAAGATCTTTCTCTGATTTTCTCCGGTGAAGCAAGAGCGATCTTGACGGCGTTGTAGCTTGAAGGATCCTTTGGTTTTGTGAAGAAATTGTATAGTTCTTCCAATTTTATCTCCTTCCTTAAATCTTCCTTCCTGAAAATTTAAGAGGTATTTTCTTGCAGGACGCTATGCCTTGCTGTCCTCAAAAAGCTGAAATTCAAGCCCAAGACTCAGGAGCTCCTTGATGAGCACCTTGAAGGATTCAGGAAGCCCTGCTTCCAGTATATTGTTTCCCTTAACGATTCTTTCATACATCCGCGTTCGGCCGGCCACGTCATCGGATTTGACGGTTAAAAACTCCTGTAGGGAATAGGCCGCGCCATAGGCCTCCATGGCCCAAACCTCCATTTCACCCAGTCGCTGGCCGCCGAATTGGGCCTTTCCTCCCAAGGGTTGTTGTGTGACAAGAGAATAGGGGCCTATGGACCTTGCATGTAGTTTGTCATCCACGAGGTGGTGGAGCTTCATCATGTACATCATGCCAACGGTCACCTGCTGATCAAACGGCTCTCCTGTTCGGCCATCATAAAGGGTCGTTTGTCCGGTTGTTGGAAGACCGGCATTCTCCAAACAGAGTTTGATTTCTTCCTCTTCAGCCCCGTCAAAAACTGGAGAAGCCATATGTACCCCGTTTTTCAAAGACCCCGCAACGCCCAGGACCTCGTCCTCTTTCAGGCTCCTAAAGTGTCTGTTGTAATCCTCCTTGGGGAATATTTCCCTTAGTTTGCGCTTGATCTGATTTGCTTTTTTTAGCTGATCGAGCAATTCTCCCACCTGTTTTCCCAGGGCATGGGAGGCCCAGCCAAGATGCACTTCCAGCACCTGACCCACATTCATTCTTGAAGGCACGCCGAGAGGATTTAGAATAATATCTACCGGTGTGCCATCCTCGAAATAGGGCATGTCTTCTACAGGCAAAATCCGCGAAAGAACGCCCTTGTTGCCGTGCCGCCCCGCCATTTTATCACCCACGGAGAGTTTTCGCTTCACCGCAACATAGATCTTGACCATCTTGATTACCCCTGGCGCCAGTTCGTCACCCATGCTCAGCCTTTCGATTCTATCATCGAAGTGCTCCTTTATCTGGGCAACCCTTCGCCTATACCGGTCCACAATGGCTTCCATCTTCTCTATGAGGTCCATGGACGCCTTAAGATCTGCGCCCACCCAGATCTCCAGAGGGATGCCATCAATATCCTCTTCAGTGATCGTTCTTCTGGTCGTTATGAGGGTCTTTCCACTCCTCTTATCTTTGAGAGGCCTCTTGAGCTTTTCACCTACGAGGATCTCCCTTAGTTTGGCTTTCGTGCTCCTTTCGATAACCTGGTTTTGATCTCCAAGGTCTTTTTCGAGTCTGGCCTTTTCTTCGGCTTCAATCTCCAGACTCCTTTGATCCTTTTCAACGCCCCGTCGTGAGAATATCTTGGTATCGATCACGATGCCCTCAACCCCCGGGGGCACTCTGAGAGAGGTATCCTTGACGTCGCCTGCCTTGTCTCCGAATATCGCTCTCAACAACTTCTCTTCCGGGGACAACTGGGTTTCACCCTTTGGGGTAATTTTACCGGTCAATATGTCACCGGCTCCCACGTCGGCGCCGACCTTTATGATTCCGCTTTCATCAAGGTTTCTGAGCGCCTCCTCGCCCACATTTGGGATATCCCTAGTGATCTCTTCCTTGCCAAGCTTTGTATCCCTCGAAACTACCTCGAACTCCTCAATGTGGATGGATGTGTATCTATCCTCCTTGACCACTCGCTCGCTAATAATGATGGAGTCCTCGAAGTTGTACCCGCCCCAGGACATAAAGGCCACGAGGACGTTTTGGCCCAGAGCCAGTTCCCCGAGTTCGGTGGCAGGGCCGTCGGCGATAATCTGTCCCTTCTTGACCATCTCACCTCGCTTCACGATGGGCTTTTGGTTATAACAAGTATTTTGGTTGGACTTCTTGTACTTGACAATTTTATATATTTCCACTTCCTCCTGGTCTTCCGTCTCCCCGTTTGACCTGATCACGATACGGGATGCGTCCACGTCTTCCACAACGCCGTCTCTTCGGGCAATAACGGACACACCGGAATCCCGGGCAACCACGCTCTCCAAGCCGGTGCCGACCAAAGGGGCCTTTGCCTGGAGTAGGGGAACAGCCTGACGCTGCATATTGGAACCCATGAGAGCGCGGTTTGCGTCGTCGTGCTCCAGGAAAGGTATGAGTGAGGCAGAGACGCTAACCAATTGGTCAGGAGAGACGTCCATGTATTTCACCGTCTGTATCGGCGCCTTGCCTGCTTCACCCTCAACCCGCACGGCAGCCTCCTCCCGGATGAATGCTCCTTTTTTGTCGAGAGGTGCATTTGCCTGGGCAATAGGATAGTCCTTCTCATCAAGGGCGGATAGATAATCTATCTTATCGGACACTTTGCCGTTCGCGGCCTCTCTATAGGGTGTCTCTATGAATCCATACTGGTTGACTCTGGCGTAAGTGCTCAGGGAAACGATTAGTCCGATATTGGGGCCTTCAGGGGTTTCGATGGGGCAGATCCTGCCATAGTGCGTCGGATGGACGTCTCGTACCTCGAAACCGGCCCGTTCCCGGGTGAGCCCTCCCGGGCCAAGGGCGCTTAGTCTACGCTTGTGGGTTATTTCGGAGAGGGGATTTGTCTGATCCATGAATTGAGAAAGCTGGCTTGTCCCGAAAAACTCTTTAACTACGGCGGAGACAGGCTTTGAATTGATCAAATCATGGGGCATGAGGGTTTCCACCTCTTGCAGGCTCATCCTTTCTTTGATGGCACGCTCCATTCTCACAAGACCGATCCGATACTGATTCTCAAGAAGTTCACCCACGGCCCTGATCCTTCGATTTCCCAAATTATCGATATCGTCCACCATGGCCTCAGCATTTTTGAGCCGAATAAGCTCTTTAAGCGTGGAAATAATATCCTCTTTTCGAAGGGTGCGCAGTTCAAGGGGTTCATCGAGCCCAAGACGGTAGTTCAGCTTCAATCTCCCCACCGGCGAAAGGTCATAGGTGGATAGGCTGAAGAACAGCCCGTTGAAAAAATTGTTGGCCACTTCCTGGGTCGGGGGGCTGCTCGGCCGCATCTTGCGGTAAATCTCAAGAATGGCCTCATCATGGTCCTCGATTTTGTCCAGCATCATCGTGTCCCTGATCGTCGTGCTGACGCCCGGGGCATCCAGGACCAGGCATTCAATCTCATTGATTTCTTCGTTGTCCCTGATGATCTGCAGAGTTTCGGCGGTGAGTGCCTGGTTTCCGGCGACCAGCACCTCTCCGGTGGAAGGGTCGATGAGGTCATCAGCCGTAATCCTGCCTTCCAGATCCTCAAAGCTGATAGGGATGTGCGTTACATTTTCCGATTCAAATATCCTATGGAGCCGCTTTGTATACCTTTCCCCTTCTTTGGCCAACACTTTGCGACCTTTGGGTTTGATGATGTCCCTTGGGATCTTCTGCCGGTAAAGATTCTCCAACTTCGCCGGACGCAAACACTGCTCTTTCTCAACTATGATCTCTTCAGTTTCATAAAAGTGGGACAGGATATCCTTTGAAGAGTAGCCCAATGCCTTTAAAAAGGTGGTCGCAGGGAATTTTCGCCTGCGATCGATTCGAACATTGAGATAATCCTTTGGATCGAACTCAAAATCAAGCCAGGAACCCCGGAGAGGTATGATGCGCGCGGAATACAAGAGCTTTCCGCTGGAATGGGTTTTGCCTTTATCATGGTCAAAAAAGACACCGGGAGAACGGTGCAGTTGGCTCACAACAACCCTTTCGGTGCCGTTTATGATGAAGGTCCCCCTCTCGGTCATCATCGGAAGGGTGCCAAAATAGATCTCCTGCTCTTTGATGTCCCTGATGCTCTTTGTGCCGTCGGCCACATCCGTATCAAAAACCAGCAAACGAACGGTCAGTTTCAGAGGGGCCTCAAAGGTCATCCCCTTATCCAGACACTCATCTTCCCCATACTTGACATCCTCAAAGGTGTATCTGATGAATTCAAGCGAGGATGTCCCGCTGAAATCCCGAATAGGGAAGACACTCCTGTAGGCACCCTGAAGCCCTATATCCTGGCGCTCATCAGGGGCCACATCCTTTTGTAAAAAGCGCTCATAGGACTGCTTTTGTATCTCGATCAGATTTGGAATATCGATGATCTTATCGATTTTCCCGAAATTTCTCCTAATACGGCGGCTTGCACCATCCATTGCTTTCATCTGATCTCCTCAGTTTTTAGATTTATATGGTCCCATACCCGAAAAGGCGACAAAAGGGGATGATTACTTGAGTTCGGCCGTGGCGCCGGCCTCCTCCAGCTGTCCCTTGATATCCTCGGCCTCCTCCTTGGGTATCCCTTCCTTCACATTACCGGGAACGCCATCCACCACAGCTTTGGCTTCCTTTAAGCCCAATCCGGTGATGGCCCGAACCACCTTGATGACCTGGATCTTTTTATCGCCGATTGCAGTCAAGACTACGTCAAATTCGGTTTTCTCCGCTGCTTCCTCTGCCCCCTGGGCGGCCGGGACTGCCGCCGCTGCCACGGCCATCGGTGCGGCTGCGCTGACGCCAAACTTGTCTTCCAATTCTTTAACAAACTCGGAGAGTTCCAACACGCTCATGCTCGAAATGAATTCGACCACGTCATCCTTATTGATATTCGCTGCCATTTTTTCTCCTTAACCTCCTTGATCAGAATAATTATTTCTCATGATATTCACGGACTATCTTCATCTTTCTTGCTTTCAAGGGCCTTCAACACATTAAGCAGGTCCACCATCACGGCGTTAAGAACGCGTACCAGGGAGGTAGGAACAGCATTCATCGTTGACAAGACCTGGGCAAGCAAAACATCTCTGTTCGGAAGTGCCGCAAGTCGCTTTATTTCCTCAAAGCCGATGGCTTTGCCTGCGATCTGACCGCCCTTGATCTCAAGATGTTTCGATCCTTTGCTTTGCTCCACTAAGACTTTTGCCGTGCCTACCGCATCTTCATAGGATATGGCCAGAGCAGATGGCCCAACCATATATTCCCTTATCGCCGCGGTGTCCGTGTCCTGGCTGGCCTTATTCAATAGCCGATTTTTCACCACCTGAAATTCGGTATCGGACTTCCTCAGTTCATTTCGAAGTGCATTTATGGTCTCCACATTGAGCCCTTTATAATCGACCAGAAACGTGGCCTGAGCTCTCTCCAGGCGGCCCTTTATTTCCGCTACGAAAGCCTCTTTTTCCTGTTTGTTCAAGTTTCCTTCACCCCCTCTATCACTCAGATCCAATTGCTATTGAGAAACGCCAGACCGATAGATCAAGGAAATTCCGAAAGGTTCAAAACCTCCTACGGCCAGTGGCTGGTTACAAACTAGGCATTTAACAGGTCTTTTACATACGCCGGGTCCACCTTCACTCCGGGACCCAAGGTTGTAGAGATGGAAATGCTCTTTAGATAGGTACCCTTACTCGCTGGCGGTTTCAGCCTCTGAATTGTATCCAAAAATGCAGTGACATTTCCCATAAGCTTGTCGACACCAAAGGAAACCTTGCCCATCGGCGCGTGTACAATGCCTGCCTTTTCAACCTTGAAGTCAATCTTTCCCGCCTTCACTTCGGTTACGGCTTTGGCCACTTCAAAAGTTACGGTCCCGAGCTTTGCATTGGGCATCATACCCCTCGGCCCCAAAACACGCCCCAATTTACTTACCGAACTCATCATATCCGGTGTAGCAATGGTTTTGTCGAACTCAAGCCAACCCTTCTGGATCTTTTCTATGTACTCATCAGACCCGGCATAGTCCGCACCTGCATCCAAGGCTTCCTTTTCTTTCTCTCCTTTTGCAAAGACCAGAACCCTGACGTCTTTTCCAACCCCATTCGGCAGAACAACGGTTCCTCTTACCATTTGATCCGCATGCCTCGGATCGACCCCGAGTCTCACCGCAATATCCACGGTCTCATCGAACTTCGCATAGGCGCTGTCCAGCGCCATTTCAATAGCGTTTTTGAAGGCATATCTTTCCAGCCTGTCAATCTTCTCTGCGGAATCCCTGAACTTCTTCCCTCGCTTGACCATTTTCCGATTTTCCTCTGCGATTCTATTTGCTAACGTTTATGCCCATGCTCCTCGCGGTGCCCTCAATAATTCTTGCGGCATGTTCCACGTCATAGGCGTTTAAGTCCTCAAATTTGACTTTAGCGATTTCCTCTACCTGCGCGTAGGTAACGGTTCCCACCTTTTCCCGGTTTGGTTCACCTGAACCCTTCGCTATCTTGGCCGCCTGCTTTAGCAGGACAGAAGCCGGCGGTGTCTTGGTGATAAACGAAAAGCTTCTATCTGCATAGATGGTAATAACCACGGGTATCACGGTTCCCAATTGATCTTGGGTTTTGGCATTGAATGATTTGCAGAATTCTGCGATATTTACGCCGTGTTGTCCCAGAGCAGGCCCAATCGGGGGAGAGGGATTGGCTTGTCCCCCCTTCACCTGAAGCTTTATTGTGCCGATAACCTTTTTGGCCATAGTATTCCTCTCTTAAATCTTGTTCACCTGTATAAAATCCAATTCAACCGGTGTTGGCCGCCCGAAAATGGTAATAAGGACCTTTAGTTTTTCCTTATCCTCTTTGACTTCCTCAACCGTGCCCTGGAAGTTGTTGAAAGGTCCGTCAATGACCCTGACCTCATCACCATCCTCAAAGTGGTACTTGGGTTTAGGTTTGCTGATGCCCTCTTCCATCTGATGAATGATCTTCTCCGCCTCTTCGTCCGCGATGGGAGACGGCATCGACCCGCCGCCGACGAACCCGGTTACCTTTGCGGTATTTCTCACAGTGTGCCAGGTATCTTCGTTCAATAACATCTGAACCATGATATATCCTGGGTAGAATTTTCTCGATGACGTCTTTTTCTGACCCTTTTTGAGTTCGATGACCTGCTCTGTGGGAACGAGGACTCGTCCGAAAAAGGCCTCCTGGCCCAGGGTTTTGACCCTATCCTCCAGGGTGGCCTTAACCTTATGTTCAAACCCCGAGTATGTGTGTACGATATACCACTTCATATTTTTTTCATTCGTCCCTTGGGCATCTGTCATCACTCGACCATCCCTTCTTCCTTCCGCGACCTCTATTCTATTTGACTATCCAACGATATTCTTGATCATCTTGATCAATCCAAAATCGATGAGGCCAAGGTAAAGAGAGACTACCAGTACTAAAAAAATGACCATAGCCGTTGAGGCCAACAATTCTTTACGTGTGGGCCATTTGACTTTTTTCAGTTCCATTTTCGCTTCACGCAAAAACTGACCGGCTATGCTGATATATTTGACGGCGCCGCGCTTCTCTTCGCTCCTTTTGTCGGGCTCTTTCTTTTGAGGCGGCTGTTGCGGCTTTTTGTTATTCACCCCCTGAATTGCTTCGGGCTGTTTTTCCACGGTCTTCAGCTTCTTGGATTTTGCCCTGGCCGGAGATTTCTTTCGACTTGTTCGCTTCTTTTTCTTTTGACTTGTCTTTTTCATGTCCTATCAACACCCGACTGAAATACAATTAAAGGCCTACGTCAATGAGCGACCCGGGGTTTTCGGCCAATATAAATTGGCAGGCCAGGAGGGATTCGAACCCCCATCACCCGGATTTGGAGTCCGGTGCTCTAGCCGTTAGAGCTACTGGCCTGCAACTAAGCAATTCCCTGGATAAAGTATCAAGACGTCCACGCATGGTCCAATCGGTTGTCTTCGTCCCTGGGCACCATGCGGCTTGAATTTTAATTTTAAAGCTGTCCTTTATTTGGTTTCCTTATGAAGCGTGTGCGTTCTACAAAAGGGACAATATTTTTTAAACGCCAGCTTGTCCGGAGTCTTCCGTTTATTCTTGGTACTTGTGTAATTCCGGTTTTTGCACTGTTCACAGGCCAGGGTGATGATGTCTCTCATCCGAATTCTCCCTTATACTCCTATTTCCTCTTCTAGACGCTTTCCAATTTTTCTTGCCCGCGGCCCAGGAAAACCCCTTAGGGCCAATCTTCGGGCAAAAGATCCTTTATTCGATAATATCGCTGATCACCCCGGCGCCTACCGTGCGGCCGCCTTCCCGTATCGCAAACCGCA